>JAPLLG010000003.1:0-300000 GCA_026387665.1 Nitrospirota bacterium | reverse complement strand
TACGAGTTCACGGCCTACCTCTACGAATTCTGCGAGCGTCTTTCCGGCGATTCTCGATTTGTGTTTCGGGCCGGGATGGAGAAGGCGTCTCCGATCATGCAGGTGCTCGCCAGGCCGTTTTCGCTATCGCAGATTTACAGCATGTTTCCCTATTTCGGAAATAAGTTCGCGTCCGGTTCGATCGAGTGCCGGGTCGGCGAGGTGACGGCGAGCTCCGCGGTCCTGGCGATGAAGTATTCCGACCGGACCCTTGATCAGTTCGGCCCCTATCGCCGGCGGTGCGCGCATCTGATGTGCCAGGCGGCCCAAGGCATTATGGCGGCCGTGCCGGTTCGCGTGCATGGTCTCCCGCCCGCCACCCTGACGGAACTGTCGTGCATCGCGAACGACGACGAGTGGTGCCAATGGGCGATCCGATGGTCCGCTGCGGGGGAGGGGCCCTGGAGCCGCAAGATCTGGCAGGTGGCGGAGAAGCCGGGAGCAGATCAGGCGCCGGGATCGGGAGCAGGTGTGCAGGAACCGCTCGAGCACGTTCCCGCGAAAGAGGCCGTCCGCGACCGAGGGGGCTCGGCGCTGTCGTTCGCTGTAACGGTGGGCGGCGCACGATCGAAGCGGCATATGCCATGGTATGTCTGGAGCGCGCTCATCGGACTGGCGCTGGCCGTCGGCCTTCGCACGTTGAACGCCTCGGTGAGCGTCGGCGAAGTCCTGCTGATCGGATTGGCGCCGCTGCTGGTTGCGGAAGCGCTGCTCAACCGCCGTCTTCGGGTCGAGAGCCAGCAACGCGAAGCCTTGATTCATGAACAGATCGGTTTCGTGGAAACACGCCATGAAGAGCTGCGCGAAGCCTACCTGGCGCAGGAGCAGACGCGCGTCGAATTGCGCCGAAAGGTAACGCAGCTGACGGCGCTCCATCGAGCCGGCTTGTTGTTCGGCTCGACGTTGGATCGCGAGGCCTTGATGCAGAATGTCTTGGAGACCCTGACCTGCGATCTCCAGTACGACCGCGCGATGATTTCCTTCTACGATCCGGTTCGCCACGTCGTCGGGGATGCGCGGGTGCGCGGCGTGTCGCCCGAGGTGCAGGCCTTCGCGCGCGCGCGTGAGATTCCCGTTACCGACCCCCTGAGCCCGGAAGGCATCGTGCTGTTGCAGGGGCAGCCGGTGCTGATCGGGGATGTGCGGGCGGTGTGGGGTCGCCTGCATCCATTGAATCAACAGCTGGCCCTCCTGACACAGACCAAAGCGCTGATCGCGGTCCCCTTGAAAGTCAAAGGCCGGATTTTCGGAAGCCTGACGGTCGATCGGATACAAGAACATAGTCTGGCCCATGACGACCTTGAGCTGATGATGACGGTTGCCCATCAAGTCGCGATCGCGCTCGATAATGCCTCTGCCTATGAGCAAATCGAAGCGTTGAATGTGGGGCTGGAAGCCAAGGTGCGTGAACGTACAGCTGAGCTGGAGCAGGCGGATCGCTTGCGGTCTCAATTCCTCTCACATGTCTCGCATGAGCTGAAGACACCCTTGACCTCGATTAAGGGGTTTTTGCAGAATCTGCTGGATGGATTGACGGGGCCGCTCAACGAGAAACAGCAGCGCTACTTGTCCCGGATGCAGGAGAATGCCGACCGGTTGATCCGCATGATCGAGGATTTGCTCGATCGCACGAGGATTCAGTCCGGGCGGTTGGATTTGACGCCGGGCGAGATCGATCTGGGTCGTTGTGTGGCGGATGCCGTCGAGCAGTTGCGTCTGTTGGCCCAGGCCAAACGGCAGACCTTGGAGACGATCGGTCTGCCTGTGCCGCTGATGGTCTGGGCGGATCGGGATCGGCTGATCCAGATCGTCACGAATCTCGTCCAGAATGCGGTGAAGTTTACTCCGGAGGGCGGCAGTATTATTGTGATGATCGGACAGGAGACCAAGACGCTTGCCCGCGTGTCCGTGCGCGATACCGGGCCCGGCATTCCGAAAGAGTTGCTCGGTCAGATTTTCGATCCGTTCTTTCGTATCAAACAGGTCAGGGCCGGAACGAAGGGGCTCGGCTTGGGTTTGTCGATCGTGCGCACGCTGGTGGAGTTGCAAGGCGGAACGATCATTGCGAAGAGCGACGTGGGGCAGGGAGCGGAGTTGTTGTTTACGGTTCCGTTGCTGCCCATGGCGGTGGCGCAGCCAGTTGGTGCAGCGGCGGAGGCGGCGCATATCCTGGTCGTCGATGACGATTCGGACATTCGCCAAGTGCTGCAAGATTATTTTCGAGGCAAGGGGTATCGCGTCCAGGTGGCAGTCGACGGAGTATGTGCCTTGGAAGCCGTGCGGGCCGACACGTTCCAGGGGATCATTCTGGATATCGGCCTCCCTTCGATGGATGGGATGGAGGTGCTCCGGCAAATCAGGAGATGGGATCAGCAGACTCCGATTGTGATGGTCACTGCGTCCGGCTCCAAAGATCTGGCGGTGCGCGCCATCGGCATGGGGGCACAGGCGTATCTGCTCAAACCCTTCGCTGTCGATGAACTGCAACGGATTGCCGACCATTGGTTTCGGCCATTCGAGCGATCGCCAGCGGAACCTTCCGCGAGCGAACCATGCACGGGCGAGTGAACGAGGGGGCGCGATGGGGACGAGCATGTTGTCTGGGCAGTGGCGCCAGGCTGGATTCTCGCAGGGGATGTGGATGCGCTGGATGGTCCTGGCATGGTTGTGTCTGAGCTGGTTGCCGGAGATGGCCTTAGCCCAGGTGCCCCGTATTCAAGGGCAGGGAACCGCTGCCTCTGCGATGGGCAATGCCTTTTCCGCCCAAGCCGACGACCCCTCGGCGCTCCATTACAACCCAGCCGGAATGACGCAGTTGCGAGGCGTTCAATTCATGGCGGGGGCGCTCTTTGCCGGAGGGTCCACGAACTTCACGAGTCCGACTGGCGCGACGGCTCGTGGCGACCGGAACGGGAGCGCCGCCTGGCCCCCTCCCACGCATCTGTTTATCACGGCGAACCTGAAAGACATTGGGCTGACGGCTCTGGGCGATTTCACGGCTGGAATCGGGGTGACGGTGCCCTTCGGCTCGCTGACCCGCTGGCCCAACGACGGCCCCTTCAAGACCGCCACGACCTTCAATACCATGCCGCTGCTGGATATCAAGCCGACCATCGCCTACAAGGTGACGGAGAACCTCTCGCTCGGGCTGGGCGCGGATATTTATACCTTTAGCGGGCTCATCGGCGAAGGCCAGCTTGAGAAACATTCGGTTTCCTCTGCCGGAGTGAAAACGGAACTCGCGGGGAAGGACACGGCGGCTGGTTTCAACGCCAGCCTGCTGTATACGGCCCTACGCAATCCCGATGGCAAGCCGGTGGCGAATATCGGTCTCGTCTATCGCAGCCAGGCGACGCTGCATTTGACCGGGGCCTTATTGAACGATGGAGCCAAAGTTTCCGATGCCAGCTCCACTTTCGTTTTGCCCCAAATCATCACGGGGGCGATTGCAATCTGGCCGGTCCGGACCAGTGAGCGGGAGTGGAAGCTCGAACTGGATGTGGACCATGTCGGGTGGAAATCGGTGCGGAATCTTGATGTGAGGTTGGGGACAGGGGCGACGATTGCCAAGCCGCAGAATTGGACCAATACCTATGCGGTGATGGTTGGAACCGAATATAAATGGCTGGCGCTGGAGTCGCTCCCACATTGGGATGTGGCGCTGCGGGCCGGCTATACCAATCAGCAGAACCAAATGCCTGATGTGACCTATGATCCAGGGATTCCCTCTTCGGATCTCCACATCGTGGGGGGAGGAGTGGGATTGCTGTGCAAGGAGCAGGGCTCGTTTCTGGGGCTGATGCGCTGCGGAGACCTCGGTGTGGGCTGGCTCAAGCCGAAAGCGATCGGTCTCGACCTCTCCTATCAAGTGGCGTTCTACGAGGACCGCACGGTGGCGGGCAATCGCAACCCGACTGTCAATGGCACCTACCAGACGATGCTCCATAACGGGAGCCTGTCGATTCGCGTGATCTATTAGCGGATGGGCTGGAGCCCTTGCGTCAGGCCGATTCGTAGAGGCGTGGAACGCGGGAGCCGATCCCGCAGAGGACTTCATAGGGGATCGTGCCGATCAATCCTGCCACTTCATCAGCTCCGATGGATTCTGTTCCCTGCTGACCGATCAGAGTGACGGTCTCGCCGATCTGCACCGAGGGGAGGTCCGTGACATCCACCATGATCATGTCCATGCAGACCAGCCCGACGATCGGGGCGCGTGTGCCTTGAATCAACACAAACCCGCGATTGGAGAGCAGCCGGCTGTAGCCGTCTGCGTAGCCGATGGGGAGGACCGCAATCTTCGTCGGCCGCTTGGCCACGAAGGTTCTGTTGTAGCTGACGGTTCCGCCTTGTGGAATCGTTCGCAGTTGGGCGATTGTGGTTCGCAGCGAGAGGACTGGCGTGAGCGCCGGCGTGGGCACTGAGTCCGGCAAGGTGTGATAGCCATAGAGCATGATACCGGGGCGCACGAGCGAAAAGTGGGCCTCGGGAAACCGGACGATGGCGGCGCTATTGGCCGCATGCACCAGGGGCAGGGTGAGGCCTCGTAGGCGAATCTGCTCCAGCATGGCATGGAATGCGCCAAGCTGTCGTTCCGTGAAGGCACTGTCTTCTCCATCTGCGTCGGCCAGGTGGGTCATGACTCCCTCGACCTGGAGGGGGCTCCGCAAGATCTGGTCGTCGAGAATGGTTGGCAGCTCGTCCATGGAAAGCCCCAGCCTCCCCATGCCTGTTTCGACCTTGAGATGAATCTGGTAGAGGGCCGGATGAGCACGAACGGCCTTGGCCAGGGCGGGCAAGATGCGCCCATCGCTCACGACCGGTGTTAATCGGTGAGCTACCAGGTCGACGATCTGTTCCTCGAAGAGCGCGCCGAGAATGAGGATCGGAGCGTTGAGGCCGGCTTGGCGGAGTTGGATGCCTTCATCCAGGGAGGCGACGGCAAATCGCTCGACTCCCTGCCTGGCCAGCGCTTGCGCGATAGGGACAGCCCCGTGCCCATAGGCATTGGCCTTGACGATCGCCAGGACCTTGCAGGAGGGGGACAGATACCCGGTGATACACGAGAGATTGTGGGCGAGCGCCGCGAGATTGACGGTGGCGTAGGTAGGTACCAAGGTGGAAATGGCGGTCAGACTTCCATGATTTCGTGTTCTTTTTTCTTGACCACGTCGTCGACTTTTTGAATGTATAGATCGGTCAGCTTCTGGGTGTCGATTTCGGCTTTCCGCAGATCGTCTTCGGTGAGCTTGGCATCCTTTTGCAGTTTCTTCAACTCTTCGTTGCCATCTCGACGAAACCCTCGCACGACCACTTTTGTATCTTCGCCGTGCTTCTTGCAGATCTTACCGAGGTCTTTGCGGCGCTCTTCGGTAAGGGGCGGCAGGGGAATGCGAATGATCTTGCCGTCGTTGGACGGGGTGACGCCGAGGGTTGACCCTGCCAGGGCCTTTTCAATTTCCTTGATGAGGGCGGGCTCCCAGGGTTGGATCGTGATGAGGCGCGCCTCCGGGGTCGAAATATTGGCCACCTGCTTGAGCGGGGTCATCGTGCCATAGTAGTCCACCCGCACACCGTCGAAGAGGGCCACAGAGGCTCGTCCTGTTCGCAGGCCGGCTAAATCGCGCTTGAGATGTTCCAGCGCGGACTCCATCTTTTCCGTGATTTTCTGGTGTATGGCGGCAGGATTGGACATGCGAGACTCCCGGGAAAATTAACGACGATCTGGCGTGACGACGGTGCCGATCGCTTCGCCTATGGCGACGCGTTTAAAGTTGCCTTGCTCTTTCAAGTTGAACACGATGAGCGGCAGATTGTTATCCATGCAGAGGCTGATGGCCGTGGCATCCATCACCTTTAAGTTCTGATTCAAGATCGCAAGAAAAGAAATGGTCTGATACTTCGTGGCGGTGGGGTTCTTGACGGGGTCGGCGTCGTAGATGCCGTCGACCTTGGTCCCCTTCATGATGACCTGGGCGCCGATTTCCATCGCCCGGAGCGCCGCGGCAGTATCGGTCGAAAAGTAGGGATTCCCCGTGCCGCCGGCGAAGATGACGACGCGCTTCTTTTCAAGATGACGAATGGCCCGGCGGCGGATATAGCCTTCGGCTAACTGGCGCATTTCGATCGCGGATTGGACGCGCGTCATTACGCCGATGCGCTCAAGCGCGTTTTGCAGGGCCAGGGCATTGAGGACCGTCGCGAGCATCCCCATGTAGTCGGCGGAGGCTCGCTCCATGCCGGAGGCGCTGGCGGCAATGCCCCGGAAGATATTGCCGCCGCCGATGACCACGGCGACTTCGATGTCGAGGGCCACGACGGAGGCGATCTCCGTCGCGAGGCCCTCGAGAATGGAAGGCTGGATGCCGTAGCCCTGCTCACCGGCCAACATCTCTCCGCTCACTTTGAGGAGGATGCGCCGATAGTTCGCAGAGCTCATGCTTCGCCTAATTGATACCGGGTGAAGCGGCGGATGTTCATGTTCTCGCCGATTTTGGAAATCTTCAAGGCCAGAAGGTCTTTGATCGTGACGGAGGAGTCCTTGACGAAGGACTGCTCGATCAGACAGCTCTCCTGGAAGAACTTTTCCAGTTTGCCTTCGACGATCTTCGGCCATGCGGCCGGGGGCTTGCCCATTTCCTTGGCCTGTCCCTCGTAAATCGCGCGCTCTTTCGCGATGAGGTCGGCGGGAATCTCTTCCCGTTTGACGTAGGAGGGTTTTCCGGCGGCCACCTGGAGAGCCAGGTCGTTGACGAAGGATTTGAACTCTTCGTTCCGGGCCACGAAGTCGGTTTCGCAATTGACTTCGATGAGCACGCCGATTTTCCCGCCCATGTGGATATAGGCATGAATGAGGCCCTGGTTGGTCTCGCGGCCGGACTTTTTGAGCGCCGCGGCCAAACCCTTTTGGCGCAAATAATCGATCGCTTTTTCGATGTCGTCGCCGTTCTCGGTGAGCGCTTTCTGGCAATCGAGGAAGCCGGCGCCGGTTTTCTCTCTCAGTTCTTTGACAAGCTGACTTGATCCAGCCATACGTGACGGTCCTTTTCAGTAAACAGTGAGTGCCTTCGTTGACGCGCGCGGTGCCGGCCCTTATGAGGCCGGCGTGCTCGCGAGGCTCATGGCTGCGGGTTTGCCGCCGGCCACAGGCGCTGGTTTGAAATCCGCTTCTTCGCGCTGTGTCCGCAAATTGGCGCCTTCGATGCAGGCGTTGGCAATGAGGGACGTGATGAGCTTGATGGAGCGAATGGCGTCGTCGTTTCCAGGGATCGGGTAGGTGATGTGGTCCGGATCGCAGTTCGAGTCCAGGATCGCGATCATCGGAATCTCCAACCGCTTTGCTTCCTGCACGGCCAGGTGTTCGATGCGTGTGTCGAGGACGAAGACCGCTCCGGGAACGCCGCGCATATCCTTGATGCCGCTCAGATACTTTTGCAGTTTGACGATCTCTTTCTGCATCTTCATGATTTCTTTTTTCTTCAAGCCGTACTGGCTGGGGTCCGCCAGCTTGGCTTCCATCTTCTTCATCTTGTCGATGCTCTTCCGGATGGTCTGGAAGTTCGTGAGCATGCCGCCCAGCCAACGCTGGTTGACGAAGAACATGTTGGCGCGAAGGGCCTCTTCTTGAAGGATTTCGGCAGCCTGACGCTTGGTCCCGACAAACAGGACCGTCTGGCCGGCGGCGACGGTGTCGCGGACGAAGGCATAGGCCTGCTCCATCCGGTTCAGGGTCTGCTGAAGGTCGATGATGTAGATGCCGTTGCGTTCGCCAAAGAGGAATTTCTTCATCTTCGGGTTCCAACGATTCGTCTGGTGTCCGAAATGGACGCCTGCTTCCAGCAATTCCTTGATCGAAACCACTCCCATGCCTTCACCTCCCCTCAAGACTTGCAGAGCGCCCGCTGACGCAGGCGAGGGGGACTGGCCCCCTTATTCTCAAGTCGAGCGACGTCCAGAGACGCCGATACGAATTTGATACGGTTCCTCAACGCACGAAATTATGCGAGGAGGAGACAGTCTCCTGACTACTAAAGCCTTGGAACGTTAGCATAATGCCGCGGAGATTTACAAGCGGTGGGATGGAATTATGCCCTAGGATCGGTAGCTTGCGTTAATGCTGACATAGTCGAACGACAGGTCCGTCGTCCACATGTGGGCCTTTTGCTTACCCTGCCCCAGCCCCACGGCAATCGTAAATTCTTTCTGGCGAAAGACTTTCGCGATCCGGCTCTCTGCACCGAGTCCGAGTCCCATCCCGTGTTGCACCATCGGGACCCCGCCAAACGAGACATTCAGCTTGGAGGGGATGATCGGGACCCCGGATCGGCCAATGGCGGCCATCACGCGACCCCAATTGGCATCCTCGCCAAAGAGGGCGGTCTTGACCAGGTTCGAGGTGGCAATGGTTTGGGCGACCTGCCTGGCCTGCGCCACGCTGGTGGCTCCGGCCACCTCAATCTTTACCACCTTGGTGACGCCCTCGCCATCGCGGCAGATTGCCAGCGCGAGCGCTTGGCAGGCCTCGGTCAGGAGCAGGAGGAACCGCCTGAAGGCGGCCGTGCCTTCTGTGATCGTGCGATTCTGTGCCATGCCGTTTGCCAGGCAGAGGACCGTATCGTTGGTGCTGGTATCCCCATCGACCGAGATGCAATTGAAGGACTCGTTGGCCGCCAGACTGAGGGCCCGTTGGAGGGCGCTTTTCGTGATGGCGGCGTCCGTCGTGAAATAGCCCAGCATCGTGGCCATATTGGGATGGATCATGCCGGAGCCCTTGGCCATCCCCCCGATGGTAATCAAGCGCCCGCCGATGGTGTCTTGCAGCGCGATGGATTTCGGGCGGAGGTCGGTCGTCATGATCGCCTTGGCTGCATCCGGGCCTCCATGCTCGCTGAGCTGCATGAACAGCTGCGGGATGCCCTTGACGATGCGATCGACCGGCAAGACCCGTCCGATCACGCCGGTGGAGCCGATGAAGATCTGCTCAGTGGGAACACCTAATTGTTTCGCGACCAATGAGGCGGTTTTCTTCGCCGCCGCCAATCCCTTGGCGCCGGTGCAGGCATTGGCATTGCCGCTGTTGACGAGAATGGCTCGACCGATTCCCTTGCGTAGATGCAGGCGATCGACGATGACCGGCGCGGCAACGACCTGATTCTTCGTGAAGACGCCGGCGATGGGACCGCTCTGTTCCGAGACGACGAGCGCCAGATCGAGCAGGCCTGGCTTCTTGATGCCGCAGTGGATGCCGGCTGCGCGGAACCCTTGCGGGGCGGTGATGCCTCGGCGTGGAACGGTGGTTACGGTCTTCTTCGTCTTCATCGTGACAGAGACATCCTGTTCGAGAGGATTAGGGATAGGCTGCGGGAGCTGTCAGGCCGGTCTCTTCGGGAAGCCCCAGCATGAGGTTCATGGCCTGAATGGCCTGGCCTGCAGCGCCCTTCACCAGATTGTCCAAGGCGGCCACCGTAATGACGGAGCCTGAGCGGGAGTCTAGGTAGACCCCGATGTCGCAATAGTTGGAGCCCTTGATGTAGCGCGGGTTCGGCATGATGCCGTCCTGGACCCTGACGAATTGTTCGCCTTGGTAGAAGGTGCGATAGAGATTCCGCAGGTCGGCCAGCGGCATCGGATTCTTCAGCTTGCAGTAGGCCGTGCTCAAGATGCCGCGGTTCATCGGGACGAGATGCGGTGTGAAGGTGATGATCGGTTGTGTTGCAACCGTTCCTGCCGACTTCAAGGCGCGGCCGAGCAACCCGCCCAATTCCTGTTCGATTTCAGGAATGTGGCGGTGCTGCCCGATCTTGTAGGGCTCCAAGGATTCATGGGCTTCCGGAAAATGGTAGGGGAGGGCCGGGCTTCGGCCCGCGCCGGAAATGCCGGATTTTGCATCGATGACCACGCTGTGCGGTTGCACCAGATCCTGGGCGAATAATGGTGCCAGCTGCAAAATAGCCGCCGTCGGGTAACAGCCGGGTGAGGCCACTAATTTTGCTTTGGCGATGGCGGCGCGATGTAGTTCCGGCAGTCCGTAGACCGCATTCTTCAGCAAGTCCGCATGGGTATGGGGGGTCTGATACCACTGTTCATAGATAGCTGAATCTTTGATCCGATAGTCGGCGCTGAGGTCCACGACGAGTTTGCCGGTGTTGAGACAGGCGGAGACCGGCGCCAATGATTTGGTGTGGGGGAGGGCCAGAAAGACCGCGTCGACCTGGTCTGCCAGCGCTTCCGGTGAGAGCGCTTGAAACGAGAGCGACACCAGGCCCGCCAGGCTTGGGAAGACCGCTGCCACGGGCGTTCCGGCGGACTTCTCCGACGTGACGGCATGGAGTTCGAAATGGGGGTGGAGCGCTGCCAGGCGGACGAGTTCCGCTCCGGCATAGCCGCTGGCTCCTGCGATGGCGACGCGTATCTTCTTCATCTGTTTCACCTGTTGCGCACCCCACAGGCACAAAAAAAGGGAAGGCATGGAGCCTTCCCTTTTTCTGACTGTGGCTCCGATATTTATCGCTTCGAGTACTGGAACTTCTTTCGCGCGCCCTTCTGTCCGTACTTCTTCCGCTCTTTGACGCGCGAGTCGCGTGTCAGCAAGCCTTCCTTCTTCAGGGGCGTACGGAGAGGCTGGTTCAGTTCCACTAACGCGCGCGCGATCGCATGACGCAGGGCGCCGGCTTGGCCGACCAATCCGCCGCCATGGACCGTGGCCTTGATCGAGTACTGCCCGACGACGCCGCCGATTTCAAGCGGGAACTGGATGATCTGCCGCAAGGTCAGGCGCGGGAAGGCCTGCTCGAGCGGTTGATCGTTGATCGTGATGTCGCCCGCCGTCCCGGTGACCCAGGCTCTGGCGATTGCGCACTTGCGTCGTCCGGTCGCATATTGAGTTGCTGCTGCCATGCTACAACGTCTCCTTCTTCGCTCTCGGTGATGATTTACAGAGTAATGGGTTCCGGTCCCTGGGCCTGATGCGGATGAGTGGGCCCGACATAGACGCGGAGTTTCTTGGCCATCCCATTCCCCAGGGGGGTCTTGGGGAGCATGCCTTCGATCGCTTTCGTCAAAATGATCGTGGGGTCTTTTTTGAAGATGTGCTGCGCCGTCGCGGTCTTGAGTCCGCCCGGGAAGCCGGTATGGTGGCGATAGAGCTTCGTGGTCATCTTGTCGCCGGTCATATGGATCTTCTCGGCATTCACGATCACGATATGATCGCCCATGTCGACATTCGGGGTAAAGGTCGGCCGGTGCTTGCCGCGCAACATGCCGGCAACGCGGGCTGCCAGGCGGCCCAGCGTTTTCCCTTCTGCATCCACGAGATACCACTTCTCTTGCACGTCTAAAGGCTTTTGTTGGTAAGTCGACATTGTTCTTTCGCGCTCCTTCGCTAACGAGTGAATCAGGTTTCTTGTACTTCCGGTGTGCCGATATTCTTCGATTCGAGTTTTGACAGCCAGGCGTCGAGGTTCGTAGTGCTCCGCCGCGTCAGCACGTCCTGCGTGATGTAGATCGGGCAATGAGCCCGGAGCGCCAGCGAGATCGCATCGCTGGGCCTGGCGTCGATCGTGCGTTCCACGCCTTTGTTGGCGACATAGACCGTCGCATAATACGTGCTGCTCTTCACGTCTGCAATGACGACCCGTTGGATCGTGACGTTCAAGTGCTCGGCGAAGCTCTTGATCAAGTCATGGCTCATGGGGCGCGGTGTGATCATGGCATCGAGCGCAAGCTTAATGGCATTGCCTTCCGCCGCGCCGACCCAGATCGGGAACGTGTCGAGGGCGTCATCCTGTTTCGCCAGGACGACAATTCTCGTGTCGGTGTTGGCCTCTTCGAGGATGCGGTCCACCCGGTATTCAACCAGGCCTTGTTCTTTGGGTGGATTGACGGTGCTCATGCTCAATTAGGAGTCCAGCTTGCCGAAATCTTCCGGCTTGAGATTTTCCAGCCACTGTTCAAGCTCTTCGGAGCTTTGTTTTGTGATCACGGTATCGTTGGCGAACACCGGCGCATTGGACCGAAGCGCAAGGGCGATGGCATCGCTGGGCCTGGCGTCGACGGTGTATTCGGAATCTTCGTACATCAAATGAATCTTTGCAAAGTATGTGTGTTCTGACAGATCCGTAATCACGACACTGATGACCTTCGCATTATACGCATCCAGGAACGACTTCATGAAGTCATGGGTCATCGGTCTGGGCGGTGTGACGTTTTCCATCGCCATGCTGATGGAGCCAGCCTCTGACTTCCCGACCCAGATGGGGAGCATGTCGGAATGCTCTTCGTCGCGTAGCACCACAATATACGCGTTGTTATAAGGGTCGAACATCAACCCCTTTATATGCATCTGTGTAATCACGACAAATCGATTCCTTTTCCTCGCCTTTGTAGTCGTGAGGAGATGCTGATCGTCCAGGTGGAAGGATCAAGAAGGAAACAACTTAACATTTTTGAAGTCAGCCTGTCAACGAAGCCTGCGAGATCGCTGGAGAAATTCATGGGGGCTTTTGTCACGCAGGCCTGCTTGGAGCCCTGTCGCCCAGCGAGGGGCCGTAGGCTTAGGCTTGCGGGCGAAAGTTTTGCTCGATCTTCGCGGTGTCGGCCTGTTCTCCGAGCTTCAGAAACGCTTTCATCTGCTTCTTGACGAGTTCCCTGCCGCTTTCTTCGCCCAGGTTGACCTGGTATTCGTTGATGACCATGACTCGCATGCCTTCCCACTTCTTCCAGCAGGGTTTGCAGACTTTGGCTTTCACCTCGGCTTCGAGCTTCCCCATGAATAGGGGGTCGGTAATGGCTTCTCCCGCTTGTCCACACGTCACACACTGAACGTCTGCCATGGTCTGAGGATCCTCCTGCGCATAGAATAAGGTAAGTGGAGCGGGATTGTAGCATTGCGTTCATGCGTAAGAAAAGAGGGGAGATTGATTGCGCCTGCCTATGGCTTCGTGTTAAGAAGGTGCGACCTTTTATGATTGGTATGTGCTGTGCCCGGATGGCGGAACTGGCAGACGCGCCGGACTCAAAATCCGGTTCTCGTAAGAGAGTGGGAGTTCGACCCTCCCTCTGGGCACCAACAGTTGAGACGTTGAGGGCATCGGGTTTTTCGCGGTTCGTTCAGTTGGCCGGTTGTGCGTGAATCAACAGCGAATTCATCGCAATTATGCCTCTTGACATGACGGAATGGGTGGCCTATAGTCCGCGCCCTAGAGCAGTGATGAGAAAATTCTAACCTGATCATGTTGGTCCCATATTTTGTTGTCCGTCATTTCATTTCATTCTCTAATCTCACCAAGGAGGCAGCACATGCGTAAAGTGTTGGCACTAGGAACGGCAATTCTTTTTGTCGGTTCCGTGGGTGTGTCAATCGCTCAGGAGCGCTTGCAGACTAACCAATCAGGGTTGGGCGTGGGCGAAGGAGTTGGCGATGTGTCGGGGTCGAGCACCCGCGTGACTACGTTCGATCGGAGCAGCTTCCTCGATCGGTTGTCGCAGGCGGAAACGATTTATGGCCGCGTGATCGGCCTGGATCTGCCGGCTAAGAAAATGCATCTTGAGGGCGGCGGCAGCTCTCACGATGAGGGCCGTGCGGGTGGTGGCGCCATGAACTACCGCACCGTGTATTTCGATGACAAGACCAATTTCGATCAGATTCGTATCCTTGAGTCTGGTGACGACGTCACCATTCAGGCATATGAAGAAACGAGTGCGGCTCAGCCCTTCGGCACGGGCCGGAAGATCGTCCGTGAGATCACCGTCATTCGCGGGAATGAGAAGCTCGCTGGTAACGGCGGACTTGGTCAACGCCCGAATCCGGGAACCGAGCGCGGGATTAATACGAATAGCGGCTCCACCACCGGTGGTATTGGCGGTGCGGTGCTCCCAGGCAAGATCGATTCTGGTATCACCAGCCCGGTTGGTGAATACACCGGCGCCGCTCCTTGCTGGCAGTGTGAACCGCAGCCAGGCTGGGGCAATGCAGTCGGCAACAAGTCAGACTACGGGACGGACTACACCAAGCCGAACTTGGTCAAGGGTCTGAACTAAGTCGAGATACATTCCGTGAGGATGTGAGAAGGGGCAGCGTTTTCGCTGCCCCTTCTTTTTTTGCGCGCAGCGGGTCGCTACAATGCAAGCACATGCGAGAGGGAGCGCGACAGTGATGGATCAGCCGGATGCCGAGTTAGATTTGCGGGGAGTGATTTGCCCCTACAATTTCGTTAAGACGAAGTTGAAGCTGGAAGCGATGGAAGGGGGGCAGGTTCTTTCCGTGCTCTTGGATGGTGGCGATCCGATTCAGAATGTCCCCCGCAGCGTGAGCAATGAAGGCCACACCATCCTTTCGCAAGATCTCGTCGAGGGGTCCTATCGCGTGCTCATTCGCCGCCGTGAAGGGGAGTAGCGCGAGGTTGTTTTCCTTTTTTTTGTTTGATTTGGTTTCCCGCCCCATCTCCTTCAATCACGACCGTCACAGCTGAGTCTCTGGGCACTCGTCCGATCTCTTGGAGCAGGCCCGTAGGCGTTCCGCGGAAGAGCGCTTCTTGGTTCGTGGTGAGATTTATGGCGATAGCCACTTGTCTGGTTGGGAGTATTTGCGCCAGGGTTTTTATCAACCTGGTGAGGGCTCCTGGATCCACGTAGAAGGCGAGAGTTCTTCGTTCTGTGCGGAATTGAGAGAGATGTTTTGAGAGACGATCGCTGGTTGAAGGAAGTTTTCCCTCGAAGATGATCGCGTCACCGGAGAAGCCTGAGATCGCAGTCGCGGCCGTCATGGCAGAGGGGCCTGGAATGATTTTGACCGGGATTCCTGCGTGATGAGCCGCAGCCACTAACTGACTGCCCGGGTCGTAGATCACGGGGTTGCCGTTATCTGAAACGAGAGCAACATCCTGCCCCTGGGCGAGCCGGTGCAGCAGGAGTGGCACTTTCTCCTGGCGATTGAGCGGGCCGTAGCTCGTGACGGTGGCGGTAATGCCATGGTGGGTGAGGAGCCGTTGGGTTTCTCGAGGGTCCTCGGACGCAATAATCGATACGCTGCGCAGGATCGCAAGAGCCCGCAACGTGATGTCGTCAGGGTGGCCAATCGGTGTGCCGACGATGTAGAGTGTGCCGGATAAGCGGGACGTGGCGGTCTTGCCTTTCAGATTACGATCGTTTTGTTGACTCCCATCTCGCGCCATCGATATAATTCCTTGTTTATCGCCCGTCTGTTTGTCCTGAAAAGTTGAGAGGATAGACCTCTATGGCCGCCATGTTTTTCGTGGTGACGATGGCCCTCTATTTTGCGGCCACCGTTTCCTTTCTTGCCTACTTGCTCTGGCCCTCGAAAGCCCTGTCAAAAGTCTCGCTTGGTATGACGGCAGTCGGGTTTGCCGCCCATACGATCGCGCTCGTGGCGCGGATGGTTGGCGCGACAGATGTTTCGCCGCCAGACTTCCATGAAGCCCTGTCGTTTTTTTCCTGGATGCTGATTCTTGTTTTCCTTGCCGTGGAGTTTCGCCATCGGCTGCATGTGTTGGGGTCGTTCATCGTTCCGTTGGCGCTGGTCTCGCTCGTCTCTGCCGCGGCCTTGCCGGACACGGCTCCGACATTGACCCCGGTGTTTCGAACCCTGTGGGTCCACGTCACCCTGAGCATGCTCGGCACCGTGGGATTTGCCGTGGCCTTTGTGGCTGGTGTCATGTATCTGATTCAGGACGGACTTCTCAAGTCCAAACGGTTTAACACCCTCTATTCGAAATTGCCCGCCTTGGATTTCCTGGATCATCTGAGTCAACAGTCGATCGTGATGGGATTTCCGCTCTTGACGCTCGGCATCATTACCGGCGCGCTGTCCGCCGAGTTTTCGCGAGGGTCGTATCTGAATTGGAACCCCGAGCAAACCTGGGCGTTGGTGACGTGGATGTTCTATTTTGCCGTGCTGATGGGACGATTGACCATGGGCTGGAGAGCCAAGCGGGCAGCCTATTTGACGATCATCGGGTTCGCCGGGGTGCTCCTGACCCTCATTGGCGTGGTCCTCAAGAGTCATGGACCGGTGTCTTGAGATGCATATTGTTGTTGTTGGGTTAAGCCATAAGACCGCCCCGGTGGAAATCCGCGAGAAGCTCGCGGTTCCTGAAAGCCGGATGGGCGAAGCCCTAACCCGTCTCTGCTCGTATCAAGGGGTGCGGGAGGGGATCTTGCTGTCGACCTGTAATCGCGTCGAAGTCTATGCCGTCGTGGATGAGATCGAAGCCGGCTATGGGCGCATCCAGGAGTTTCTGGCCGATGCCCACCTGTCGCTCTCCTCGGAGCAACTGACGCCTCATCTGTATTGGCACCAAGGGGACCGGGCGATCAACCATTTGTTCCGCGTGGCCTCCAGTCTTGACTCCATGATCATCGGCGAATCGCAGATTCTCGGGCAAATTAAAGATGCCTTCGAGGCCGCGCTCACGCATAAGTCGACAGGCATCATTTTAAACAAGGTCGTGAAGAAGGCGATCTCCGTCGCCAAACGTGTGCGGACGGAAACGAAGATCTCCGAGATGGCGGTGTCGGTCAGCTATGCGGCGGTCGAACTGGCCAAGAAGATTTTTTCTGATTTGAGCGAGAAGACGGTCTTGCTGGTGGGGGCGGGGGAGATGGCCAAGCTGGCGGCCAGACATTTTATTGCCAGCGGCGTTCGCCATGTGCGGGTGACGACCAGGAATCCGCAACATGGGTTGGAGTTGGCCGAGCGGTTCGGCGGCACCGCGGTTTCTTTCGAGCAGTTTCGGGAGGACATGGCCTCGGCCGATATCGTTTTGGTGTCGACTGGCGCCGCCCATTATCTTGTGAGCGAGGATGACGTGCAGCGCTCGGTCCGGCAACGGAAGAATCGTCCGATGTTCTTGATCGATATTTCGGTTCCACGCAATATCGATCCGGCCGTGCGCCATGTGGATAATGCCTTCCTCTTCGACATTGACGATTTGAAAGCGCGGGTCGAGCAGAATCGCGGGGGCCGCTTACAGGAGGCCGAGAAGGCCGAGCGGATGGTGGTGGATGAAGTCGGGGTTGTCAGGCAATGGCTCCAGTCGCTCGAAGTGACCCCCACCATCATGGCGCTTCGCACGAAAGCCGATGACATCAAGCGCGTGGAGGTCGAGAAGACCTTGGGGCGCTTGGCGAATCTGTCCGCGTCGGAGCGGGAATTGGTCGAGGCGATGGCCTCATCGATCGTGAACAAGCTGATTCATAATACGATGGTGACGTTGAAGGCCGAGGTGAATTCCTCGGACGGAGCCGCCTTCGTCGAGGCGGCGAGACGGTTTTTCAGTCTCGGGGACCAGGCCCTCTTCGCCGTCAATGAGAATGCCTCTTCTGCGTCGGGGGCCGGTGTATTACCGCAAGACGAGAGCAAGGATACTGAAGCGATGATCCCGAGAGCCGGTTCGAAGAGGCCGGATCATTGAGCGGCTATTGGTATGGGAACCGCCAGCAAGGGACCGAAACTCTTTGTCTGTCCCAAGTGTCGAAAGACGTACTTGGGGCATGACCCCTTGCCCGATTGCCCGGCCTGCGGGTTCGATTATCGTGAACGTGAGGGCGTGCGATGGGATGTGCTCGTGTATCTCCTGTCGATTCTCGGCTTGATCAGCTTTTTATTGGCTTCGTCGTCCTATCGGAGTTTTGTCAGCGGAACTCTCTCCAGCGAGACATCACGGCCGGACCGCGAGGGTTCTGAGAAACTTCCTGGGCGCAAAGGATCTGCGACGTTTCATACCCCGTATCATGATGTGAGCCGGTGAAAGGGAGCCATGTCGAAAGTCAGTCATGAACGATCGTCCGTCGTGCTGGGAACCAGGGGCAGCAAACTGGCGGTGCATCAGAGCGAATGGGTGCAGGCGCAGTTGCGTGCGCTGGCTCCGCATGTAACGGTGACGCTGCGCCGCATCCAGACATCGGGAGATAAGATTCTCGACGTCCCGTTGGCGCAAATCGGCGGGAAGGGTCTGTTCGTCAAGGAGATCGAGGAAGCCCTCTTGAGCGGCGAGATCGATCTGGCGGTGCATAGCATGAAAGATGTGCCGACGGAGCTGCCAGAAGGATTGGCCATTCTCTGTGTGCCTCCCCGCGAGGATCCCAGGGATGCTCTGATCAGCCGGGAAGGACGGTCGTTTGCGGATCTTCCTTTGGGTGCCAGAATCGGCACCAGCAGCCTGCGCCGCCAATCGCAACTTCTGCATGCCAGGCCCGATCTCACGATTGTCATGTTGCGCGGGAACCTGGATACCCGTCTCAAGAAATTACGCGAGGGCCAGTTCGACGCCATTGTGCTCGCCGCGGCCGGGCTCCGTCGATTGGACTGGGGGCATGAGATCACGGAGTACATTGCGCCGGAGATCTGTTTGCCTGCCATCGGCCAGGGGGCGCTGGGCATCGAGGGCCGGAGCGACGATCTCTTTATTCGTTCGCTGTTGAGCGGCTTGAATCATGCGCCAAGTCAGACCGCTGTCCTGGCTGAACGGGCCCTGCTCCATCGGCTCCAAGGTGGCTGCCAGGTTCCGATCGCGGCCCATGCCACCTTGGCCGGGACGAAGGTGATCGTGGAGGGAGTGGTGGCCAGCGTGGACGGGAAGGAGCTCATTCGCGATCGGGCGGAAGGCAGTATCCAAGATCCTGAGTCGATCGGCATTCAGCTTGCGGAGCAGTTGCTCGAGCGCGGCGCCGACAAAATTCTTCGCGCCATCTACGGGACGGCATGACGACACAGAGCAAGTCCGGGAAAGTCTATTTAGTCGGAGCGGGGCCTGGCGACCCGGGTCTCTTGACGCTGAAAGGCAAGGAATGTCTGGAGCAGGCGGATGTCGTGCTCTACGATTATCTCGCCAATCCTGTGTTGCTTCAGTATGCTCCGGCCACGGCGCAGCGCCTGTATATCGGTCGGCGGGGACGCGGGCAGTATCGAGATCAAGCCGATATCAATCGACTGCTCATCGAACGGGCCAAAGCGGGGAATGTGGTGGTCCGCCTCAAGGGCGGCGACCCCTTTGTGTTCGGGCGCGGGGGCGAAGAGGCGGAAGCGATGGCCGCGGCAGGGGTCGAGTTTGAAATTGTGTCCGGTGTGACGGCGGCCGTTGCCGTGCCGGCCTATGCCGGCATTCCTGTGACCCATCGCACCTTGGCCTCCACTGTGACATTCGTGACCGGCCACGAAGACCCGACCAAACCGGAAACCCTGTTGGAATGGCCGAAGTTGGCTAATGTGTCCGGCACCCTCGTGTTCATGATGGGCATGAAGAATCTCCCGTCGATCGTGGCCCACTTACTGGCGGAAGGGCGTGCGTCCGATCAGCCGGTGGCGGCGATCCGTTGGGGGACCAAGGCCGATCAACAGACGATCGTGGGGACCCTGGCCGATATTGTCGACAAAACCGAAGCGGCGCAGCTCGAGCCGCCGACGGTGATCGTGGTGGGCGAGGTCGTGCGATTGCGAGGGCAGCTGAACTGGTTTGAAGCCAAGCCGCTCTTTGGCAAGCGGATCGTGCTGACCAGGGCGCAGGAACAGGCGAAGGAATTTTCCCAGTTGCTGGCCGCCTATGGAGCGGAGCCGGTCGAAGTGCCGACGATTCAGATCGTGCCCCCGGCCAGTTGGCAGGCGCTCGATGATGCGATTGCTCGTCTCGGGACCTATCAGTGGCTGATCTTCACCAGCGTGAACGGGGTGGGACCTTTTATGGATCGGCTCCAGGTGGCAGGAAAAGATGCGCGGGCTTTGGCGAATCTTCGTCTCTGTGCCATCGGGCCACGCACGGCACAGGAACTGAAGACTCATGGGTTGACGGCGGATCTCGTACCGGCCGAGTTTCAAGCAGAAGGGGTCATCGCCGTCCTGGCCCAGGTGGGAATTCGAGGCAATCGGATCTTGATTCCCCGTGCGGAAGTGGCGCGCGAAATCTTGCCGGAGCAGTTGCGTGAGCTGGGGGCGATCGTCGATGTGATTCCCGTCTATCGCACAATCGTGCCCACCGTCGATGTCTCGGCGTTGACGCAGCAGCTTCAGGATGGGTCGGTGGCGGCGCTTACCTTCACGAGTTCTTCCACCGTGCGCAATTTCGTGGAGCTCTTTGGCGGGCAGGAAACAGTCCGACGATTAGTGGCGCAGGTGGCGATTGCCTGTATTGGACCGATCACGGCTCGCACGGCCGAGGAATATGGGTTGACGGTCACGATCATGCCGGCAGAAAATACCGTACCGGCATTGGCCGAGGCCATTGTGAAACATTTCAGTGAAGGGGCGCGCGTAGCCGTCCCGACGCATGGATAGGCAAGAGTAGACGGCGAGAAACGGACTGATTAGTAAGGAGGAGATCTCATGGTTGCAGTGAAGTCGTTCATGGTTCCGAAAGAGAAATTTATTACGGTTGAGCGGGATACGGATGTCCAGACGGCGGCGCGTATCATGCGGGATCGCGGGATCGGCAGCCTCTTCGTGACGAATGGGAAGGAAGTCGTCGGCATCCTGACCGATACCGATATGGTTCGGCGGGTGGTCGCGGCAGGAGCAGACACCCACAAGACGACGGTCGAACAGATTATGTCGGCTCCGCTCTTGACGATCGAGGAGAACAAGACTCTCTTGGATGCCAACGATCTGATGGCCCAAACGCATCTCCGCCATCTCGGCGTGACGAAGGACGGCAAGTTGGTGGGCATGATTTCCGTCCGCGACCTCGTGGTGTTCTTAACGAATCTTCCGAGGAAGTAATCCGATGGCCTTTCCAATTCAGCGGCTCAGGCGGTTGCGGCAGCACGAGGGATTTCGTCGCATGGTGCGGGAGACGAGCCTGTCCCCTTCCGATTTCATCTATCCGCTGTTCGTCGTCGAAGGGCGCAACCGCCGTGAGGAGATCGTCTCGATGCCGGGCCAGTTCCGGCTTTCGGTCGATCTCTTGGTGAAGGAGGCGGGCGAGATTGCGGCGTTGGGAATTCCCGGTATCATCCTCTTCGGGATTCCGGATCGGAAGGATGCGAAGGGGAGCTCCGGCTACGATCCGAACGGCATCGTGCAGCGGGCCGTCAAGGCGGTGAAGGACCATGTGCCGGGCCTGATGGTCGTGACCGATGTCTGCATCGACGAATATACCGACCATGGCCACTGCGGGGTCGTGAAGGATGGACGCATCCTCAACGATGAAACCTTAGACTGTCTTCGTGCCATGGCCCTGACCCATGCGCAGGCTGGAGCCGACATGGTAGCCCCGTCCGATATGATGGATGGGCGGGTTGCGGCGATCAGGGCGGAATTGGATCAGGCAGGGTTTACCGAGTTGCCGATCATGGCCTATGCCGCCAAGTTTGCCTCCTGCTTTTATGCGCCCTTCCGGGATGCGGCCTTTTCGAGCCCGCAATTCGGCGATCGGCAATCCTATCAAATGGATCCGGCCAACCGCCGGGAAGCCCTTCGTGAGATTGCCCTCGATGTCGAAGAGGGGGCCGATATCATCATGGTGAAGCCGGCTCTGCCCTATCTCGACATCATTGCCGCGGCCAGAGACCAGATCCTGCTGCCAGTGGCGGCCTATCAGGTGAGTGGGGAGTACAGCATGATCAAGGCAGCCGCCAACGCCGGCTGGCTCGACGAGTCGCGCGCCATGATGGAATCCTTGCTCTCGATCAAACGGGCCGGCGCGGATCTCATTCTGACTTACTTCGCTAAAGACGCCGCGCGTCTTCTCCGCTGACGACCATGTTGAAAGTCACGCGTGGGCTGTCCGGCGAACGTGCTCCTCGGGCCTATCCGGTCGCCACGATTGGCAATTTCGATGGGCACCATCTTGGTCATCGGGCGCTGTTGCAGACGGTGGTCGAGACGGCCAGGAAGTCACAGGGAACCGCACTCGTATTGACCTTCGAGCCTCATCCGGTGAAAATTCTTGCGCCCCATGTCGATCTTCGCTTTCTGACTAGTCCCGAGGAAAAGCTGGCGCATCTCGAAGCGGCAGGGATCGATGAAGTGGTCTTCCTGGACTTTACTCCCACCTTCGCGGCGATGAGCCCGGATCAATTTGCCTCAGACATTCTGCATCGGTCTCTCACCCTGGCTGAATTGTTCGTGGGGAATCACTTTGCCTTCGGGAAGGGGCGGGCAGGCCATATCGACGACCTGGTGCGTCTTGGCGACCAGTACGATTTTCTCGTGCATCCTGTGATGCCTGTGATGGTCGAGGGGGACGTGGTGAGTTCGACCAGAATTCGCCAGCTCATTCAGGCCGGGCATGTTGATCGGGCTGCCACGCTGCTCGGACGAACCTATGGAATCAGAGGCCCCGTGGTGCGCGGGATGCAACAGGGCCAGGCGCTTGGTTGGCCCACGGCCAATCTGCGCATCCCGGCTGAGCGTGTCGTGCCGCCGGATGGAGTCTATGCTGCGCGGGCGGTGCATGGGGCGGAGGTCTATGACGCCATCGCCTATATCGGGACCAGACCGACCTTTGGCGCGGGCGAGCGGCTCATTGAGGTTAATCTCCTGGATCACTCCTGCGATCTCTACGGCCAGGAAATTACCGTGCAGTTTGTCTCGCGGGTGCGGGGCGACCATACCTTTGCCTCGGCCGAGGAGTTGTCGAAGCAAATTGTCCGTGATGTGGAACAGGCTCGCGTCAGCTTGCGCAATATTCCGCAGGGAGTTCCGTAACCATGCCAGTTGAGACGCCCATGGCGAGGCCGTCATCCAGATCGACCGCACGACCGGCCCTATTGACCCATCTCATTCGAACGGTGCGGCAGCATGAACTATTCGTTCCGGGCCAGCATCTGCTCGTGGCTGTGTCAGGCGGACCTGATTCGATGGCCTTGCTGTCGCTCCTTTATCGCCTGGTCCAATCCTGGCGGCTCACCGTGACGGTCGTCCATTGCAACTATGGATTGCGGGGAGCGGAGTCAGACGGAGACGAGTCCTTTGTTCGAGATTTTTGTCAGGAACGGAAGCTGCCTCTGGTCATCCATCGGCCTCTGCTCGTCAAACGACGGCAGCGCTCCTCGCTTCAAGCCATGGCCCGTGACGCGCGCTATGAGTTCATGAAGCAACTGGCCCATGACGTGGAGGCGGACCGCATTGTGGTCGGTCATACGGCCAACGACCAGGCGGAAACGGTGCTCATGTGGATGTTGCGGGGGGCCGGCATGGCCGGGTTGGCCGGGATGCCCTATGTGCGTGAGGACAGAGTCATTCGTCCGCTCCTGGCCTCCACCCGCGAGGAGGTGCTGGCCTACTTGGATCAGGAAGGGCTGACCTATCGCCGCGATTCGAGCAACGAGAAGCCGCTCTACCATCGCAATCGGATCAGGCGGGAACTCCTGCCTGTCGTCACGAAGTTGGCGCCGGCTGCCGTTCGTCTGTTGCAGAGGCAGGCGGATGTCTTGCGTGAGGATGAACGATATCTGGAGCAGGTGACGGGCGATCTGGTGCGCAGGCTCGTGAGTCAGGATTCCGGAGGCGAGCAACGAGTCGATCGCCAGGCCTTCATTGAATTGCCAGTCGCCCTGCAACGGCGTCTCGTTCGGACCATCTTACGGATCTACGATGAAGAAGGCCGCGCCAGCAGCCTTCGTGTGGTGGAGTCAGTCCGACAGGTCTTCCTCAAGGGCAAGGGCGGGGCTCAGCTCTCATTGAAGCAGGTCCTTGTGATTCTGGAGCAGGAGTCGGTGCGATTTTGTCCCCTGGGTGGGGCCTGCAAAGATGCAACTGGTTCCGGGTTTGGACAGAGCGAGAGCCTGCGTCTTTCCGTGCCTTCAACGGTCTATTGGGCTGGAACGAATCAACAAATTCATGTACAACGTATGGCTCGTCGCGAGGCGGAGCAGGGAGGTGCGACTCCGTCTTCGCAGCGGGCTGTATTCGATGCCGACCGTTGTTCGGAGCCCTTGGTGGTTCGGTCCTGGCGAGCCGGCGATCGATTTGTTCCTCAGGGGATGAAGGGGAATAGTAAAAAGTTACAAGATTTCTTTACCGACCGGAAGGTCCCTCGCCACCGACGTGAGGCGCTTCCCTTATTGGTGGCCCCGGAAGGGATTCTGTGGGTGGTGGGCATGAGGCAGGATGAACGATTTGCTGTCCGCAGTGGGACGGCCACCTGTTTAGTGGTGTCGGTGAATCACAGGGTTTCAGAGAAGGAGTAGGGGAGCATGGAGCGAATTTTCGGTCGACCGATCGTGACGCAGGAAGAAATGCGTGCGCGGATTCGAGAGCTGGGCAAACAGATCACGACCGACTATATGGGGAAGGATCTCGTGTTGGTCGGGGTGCTGAAGGGGGCCTATGCGTTCTATGCCGATCTGGCCCGCGCGATCAGAATTCCCATCCGGGTGGATTTTCTCATGGTGACGAGTTACGGGTCCCGGGCAAAAACATCCGGCAAGGTCAAGATGGTGACCGAGCTGACCGAGGAGATCAAAGGCAAAGATGTCTTGCTGGTGGAAGACATCGTCGACTCAGGATTGACGGTCCAATATTTGGTCAAGGCCTTAGGGAAAAAGAAGCCCAAGTCGATTAAAGTCTGCACCCTCTTGAGTAAGCCGGAGCGACGGACAATCGACGTGACCATCGATTACGAGGGATTCAGAATTCCGAATAAGTATGTGGTCGGGTATGGACTCGATTATCAGCAGAAGTATCGCAACCTGCCCTATCTGGCTGTCTTGGATGTGGCAGAGGATCAAGAATAGGCTCGTGCCCGAACGGTTGTCAGTAGGAATGGGCTGTGGTAGCATCACAGAACTGCGTGGTTTTCCTCATTTAAGCGTCAATCCACAAGGAGATCTGGATGAATTCCAGGGCAAAGAATCTGCTTTTCTGGGTCGTCGTCGGCCTTTTCATGATTTTACTGTTCAATCTGTTCAGTGTGCCGACCCATGCGCCTGAAGAAGATGTGATTTTCAGCGAGTTTATGGCCAAGCTCGACAAGGGCGAAGTCGAGCGGGTCATCATCAAATCCAGCCACATCAGCGCCGTTCTGAAAGACAAGACCCGTATCAGGACCTATTCGGTGGAATATCCTGAATTGGTGAAAGTCCTGCGGGAGCGTGGCGTGCAGATCGAAGCCAAGCCACCGGATGAAAGCCCTTGGTACATTACCTTCTTAGTGACGTGGGGGCCGTTTGTGCTCTTCCTGGGCCTGTGGTTCTTCCTGATGCGGCAAATGCAGATGGGGGGCAATAAGGCCCTCTCATTCGGGAAAAGCCGTGCCCGCATGTTGACGGAGGACCGCAAGAAAGTGATGTTCTCCGATGTCGCAGGCGTCGATGAAGCGAAAGAAGAAGTGCTGGAGATCATCGAGTTTCTCCGGGACCCGCGTAAGTTCCAAAAGCTGGGCGGCCGTATTCCAAAGGGCGTTTTGATCGTCGGACCTCCCGGGACCGGGAAGACCCTGTTGGCCAAGGCCATTGCCGGTGAAGCCAGCGTGCCGTTCTTCAGCATCAGCGGATCGGACTTTGTGGAAATGTTTGTCGGCGTCGGCGCTTCCCGTGTGCGCGATCTCTTCGAGCAGGGGAAAAAGCATGCGCCCTGCATCATTTTCATCGACGAAATCGATGCAGTCGGCCGGCTTCGCGGCGCAGGGTTGGGCGGCGGGCATGACGAGCGTGAGCAGACGCTGAATCAATTGCTCGTCGAGATGGATGGATTCGATACGACTGAAGGCGTGATTTTGGTTGCGGCGACCAATCGGCCTGACGTCCTTGACCCCGCCCTTCTCAGACCTGGACGCTTCGACCGACAAGTCGTTGTCAATCGACCGGACTTACGGGGCCGTACGGAAATTCTCAAGGTGCATACGAAGAAAGTGCCAATCGCCACGGACGTGGAGCTGGAAAAAATTGCGCGCGGCACGCCAGGCTTCTCAGGAGCCGATCTGGAGAACCTGGTCAATGAAGCTGCGCTCTGGGCTGCGAGACAGAACAAGAAAGAAGTGGAAGTCGTCGACTTCGAGATGGCCAAAGACAAAGTCTTGATGGGGGCCGAGCGCAAGAGCCTGATCTTGAGCGACGAAGAGAAGCGGACGACGGCCTATCATGAAGCAGGCCATGCGCTGATCGCCAAGCTGATTCCGGGAACGGACCCGGTCCATAAAGTCACGATTATTCCTCGGGGCCGTGCGTTGGGCGTGACGATGCAGCTTCCCACCGATGACCGGCACAACTACTCGAAGGAGTTCTTGTATAACAACCTGGCCATCCTCATGGGCGGGCGTGTGGCGGAAGAGCTGGTCTTGAAGCACATGACGACCGGAGCAGGGAACGATCTTGAGCGGGCTACGGATCTCGCGCGGAAGATGGTCTGCGAATGGGGCATGAGCGAAAAGTTGGGTCCTCTGACATTCGGCAAAAAAGAAGAAGAAGTGTTTCTTGGGAGAGAGATGGGGAGTCGGCGCGATTTCAGCGAACAAATCGCTTTGGAAATCGACCAGGAAGTGAAACGGCTGGTGACGGAAAACTATGAGCGGGCGAAGCGTCTGCTCACGGAGCACATGGCCAGTTTGAAGGGCTTGGCGGAAGCGCTTCTGGAAAAAGAAGTGCTGGACTCAGCCGATATCGACCAGATTATTTTGCAGTCCACATCGCAAACAGTTCCTGCCTAATTGCATGCACTGGTCCGGGCCGCCCAGCCAGGGAGGCCCGGCAGTACAGCCGAGTTGTCATAGACGAGAAGGCCGCTGGCGGATTTTCAGCATCCTGCTGCAGGGAGGCGCCGTCGTTTGCTGGTAGATTACACAACATTGACGAGACGGGCCACGGATCGGCTGATCGAATTTCCCGGCCGACCGCTCATGATGGGCGTGGTGAATGTCACACCCGATTCATTTTCTGACGGTGGCCGTTACCTGGATCCTGACGCTGCCGTGGCCCATGCCCTTCGCCTAGTGGCGGAAGGGGCGGATCTCTTGGATATCGGCGCTGAGTCGACTCGCCCTGGCGCGGACCCTGTCGATGAGGCGGAAGAGCGTCGTCGCGCGATTCCCGTCGTGGCCGCAATGGCCAAAGCCGTCAGGGTTCCGATTTCCATCGATACCTCGAAAGCCTCGGTGGCACAGGCGGCTCTCGATGCGGGAGCGGTGCTGGTGAACGATGTCACGGCCTTGCGGGGCGATCCCGCGATGGTCGAGGTTATTGTCCGCATGGGAGCTGGGATCGTCCTGATGCATATGAGCGGGACGCCTCGCACGATGCAGCAGCATCCACGCTATGAGGATGTGGTGGGCGAGCTCTCCGCATTTTTCGACGAACGAATCCATTTCGCCTTATCGCGCGGCGTGGTGCAAACACAAATCATGCTTGATCCGGGCATCGGATTTGGTAAGCTGCTCGAACATAACCTGACGCTCTTGGCGCAACTGGACCGCTTTGCGGGGTTTGGCTGCCCCCTGCTGGTGGGTGTCTCACGCAAGGCGTTTCTCGGACAGCTGGTGGACCGGCCGGTGCAGGAGCGTCAGTGGGCGACGGCGGCAGCGGTGGCGATGGCGGTCGAACGCGGGGCCGGAATCCTTCGTGTGCACGATGTGCGCGCGATGCGAGAGGTGATGCAGGTGACAATGGCAATCAGTCAAGCGACGGCTCGGCCCATGAAAGCACAACATGCGTAAATTGTTCGGCACGGACGGGGTTCGCGGGGTAGCCAATCTCGATCCGATGACCAGTGAAATGGCGATGCAGCTGGGACGGGCCGCCGCGCATCTGTTTATGCGCCGGGCCGGACGACACCAGATCGTGATCGGCAAGGATACTCGCATCTCCGGCTATATGTTGGAGTCGGCCTTGACCTCCGGGATTTGCTCCATGGGCGTGGATGTGTTGTTAGTCGGTCCGATGCCGACCCCGGCGATTGCATTTCTAACCAGGAGTCTCCGGGCCGATGCGGGGGTGATGATTTCGGCTTCGCACAATCCTTACCAGGATAACGGTATCAAGTTTTTCTCCAACGACGGATTCAAGCTACCCGATGAAATAGAAGCGCGCATCGAGGAGCTCATCGTCTCGAACGGGATCGCCCATCTCAGGCCGACGGCCGATGCCATCGGCAAGGCCTATCGCATCGACGACGCCGAGGGCCGCTATATCGAGTTTGTCAAACGGTCCCTGCCGAAGACCATGGATTTCAAGGGACTCAAGATCGTGGTCGATTGCGCCAATGGCGCAGCCTACAAAGTCGCGCCGAAAGTCCTGCGCGAACTCGGGGCGACGGTCGACGTGATCGGTGATAAGCCGAACGGGATGAATATCAATGCCGGTTGTGGGGCGGTTCATCCTGAATTGCTGCAGCAGGCGGTGCGTGAGCGGGGGGCCCATCTTGGTGTGGCGCTGGACGGGGATGCCGATCGCGCCATTTTCGTCTGCGAACAGGGACGAGTCCTGGACGGAGATCCTATCATGGCGATGTTGGCGCTCGATCTGCATCGGCAGGGACAGTTGGCTAGGCAGACGGTGGTGGGGACCGTCATGAGCAACTTCGGGCTGGAGCGCGCCATGACGAAGGCCGGCATCACGCTGGTGCGGACTGCCGTCGGCGACCGGTATCTACTCGAACGGATGTCGGTTGACGGGTATAACTTCGGGGGAGAGCAGTCCGGCCACTTCATCTTTCTGGATCACAATACGACCGGTGACGGGTTGCTCTCGGCGCTCCAAGTGCTGTCGCTGATGAAACGGACGGACAAATCCCTGTTGGAATTGGCCCAGGCCATGACGGCAGTCCCGCAAGTCTTGCTCAATGTGAAGGTGGCGAAGAAGCCGGACCTCGATACGGTCCCAGAGCTGCAACAAGCCATTCGCGACAGTGAACAGCGCCTCAATGGCAGCGGACGTGTGTTGGTGCGGTACTCCGGAACCGAACCGCTCTTGCGGGTGATGGTCGAGGGGGAGCGCGACGATCAGATTCGCGATGTGGCCAATCGACTGGTTGAGGTCGTCAAGACCCATATTGGGTAACCTCAGGAACAGCCTGAGGATGCTCAAAAAGGCCGTCCAACAAGGCCGCAGCGAGTGAAGGGCCGAGTCGTACCCTTTAGGGTACGTTGAGGGCCTGAGCGATGCGAGAACGAAGCTGGCGGACTTTTTCAGCATCCTCTTGAGGGAGGCCCATGCTGCCGTCCCTGACTATTGCTTTTATCGTCGGGCTCTTCGTCGGATCGCAGATTCCCTATTTCCCCCTCTCCTCCTCCGGTCTCCTCTTCCTCGCGGCGCTCGGTTTTGTCCTCCTTGAACGACTGCATCGTTTCTCCATCCGTCAAGCCACGTGGCTCTACGGAACGCTCCTGGCGGGAGTGGTCTATTGGGCTCTGGCCGTCAATCTGCCTGGCAATATCCCGCTGGCCGAGCCGCCATCCGATCGGGCGGTTGAGATGACCGGTCGCATCGTCGCGCCGGTGCAACAGGCTCCGGATCGGTTGGTGATGATTGTCAGGCCGGATGATCCTTCCGCATCGCCGGGAGTTTCCAGATTGGTTCGACTGACTTGGCGGACCCCTGAGCGAATATTCTTTCAAGGCGACCTGGTCCGCTTTCGGGCTCTGCTGCGCCGTCCGAGCGGGTCGTTGAATCCAGGAGGGTTTGACTATGCGGCCTATCTTGAGCGGCAAGGCATCGATACCGTCGCCACAGTGACAGGGGCCGAAGCGGTGCAGTTGATTGAGTCCGGACTGGGCCATGCTCGGTGGGGGATTTGGAATCGCTTGGATCGGTGGCGGAGCAGCATTCGTCTCGCCGCGATACAAAGCATTTCTCAGCCGGCCCTGGGGCTCTATCTGGGCATCATCCTCGGCGATCGAGGGTATCTCGATCAGGACCTGCGCGATCAGTTCATGGTGACGGGAACGGTCCATCTCCTGTCCATTTCAGGAAGCCATTTGGGCCTCGTCGCGCTGCTCATCTTCGCGGTGATCAGATGGATGATGATTCTGCTGCCAGCCGATTGGCTGCTGGTCTTGTCCCGACGAATCACGCCGACTCGCATCGCTACGGTCTGCACGATTCTGCCGGTCGCTGGTTATGCCTGCCTCGCAGGGGCGGAATTGGCGACGATGCGCTCGTTGCTGATGGTGGCTGTGGGGTTGACGGCGATCTGGCTCGGTCAGGAACGGCGGCTGTTCCATGCCCTCTCTGCCGCTGCGTTGGTGATCCTCTTGCACGATCCTCAAGCCCTGTTCGATATTTCCTTTCAACTGTCCTTTGTCTCCGTCCTTGCCATTGCCGGGTGGCTTGCCTGGCAGGGCGATGCTGATGCGGAGGAGTTGCCTGGCGAGCCGTCGAGTTTCAAAACCTATGCGCGGTGGGGGAGAGATTCAGTGTTCATGAGCGGGGTCGTGACAATGGTGACCCTTCCGTTGGTGGCTCACTACTTCAATCAATTGCCCTGGCTTGGTTTGTTTACCAATGTGGTAGCTGTCCCCGCGATGGGAGTCCTGCTGGTCCCGATAGGACTGGCTGCCGGAGTCTGGCAGATTATGACAGGGGCAAGCCTGTTGCCATTGGCGTCATGGAATCAGTGGCTGCTTGAACACTTTGTAGCGTCAGTTCGTTTGCTCTCGACGTTACCGGGAGGGGACTGGCATGTCGCGGCCCCTTCGGTGCTCACCATGGGGCTGTTCTATGTCTGCCTTGGATTGCTATGGCTGCGAGTGGGCCGTGTGGGGCTTCGGTTGGTCGCAGGAGCCGGATTGGTAGTGGTCTTGTTCTGGTGGGCTTGGTCTCCCAGGATGTTTCCTGATGGAGAGCATTTCCGCGTGACGTTTCTGGACGTCGGCCAAGGCGATAGTGCGGTCGTGGAACTGCCGGACGGTCTGGTCCTGTTGATCGACGGAGGGGCGACCTATGAACGATTCGATATGGGCCGCGGGGTCGTGGCTCCGTTTCTCTGGAATAGAGGCATTCGTACCATCGACCATGTGATCGGTACGCATCCGCAACTGGATCATGTCGGGGGGCTGGCCTGGGTGCTCCGTCATTTCACTGTGAAAAATTATTGGGGACTGGGCGAGCCAAGGGAGGAGCTCTTCTATCAACGGCTGCAGCAGTCATTGGCCGATCGAGGATTATTCGAACAGGTGGTGAGAGAGGGGCAGGAGATCCTATCGTCCGGTCCCTGTCGGATGGTCGTCCGTAACCCGCCAGCGGAGGAGCCTGTTGGTGCATCGATTCGTGATCGTCATGGGAGTGGGCATGGCCTGAATAATCGTTCGGTGGTGACGAAGCTGACGTGCGGTCATCATACGATCCTCTTTGCTGCGGATGTCGAGCGGGATGGTTTGTCTCGGATGACGAGCGCGAAGCCTTATGACCAGATCGAGATCCTCAAGGTGCCTCATCATGGAGCGGTGAGTTCGTTGAACCGTGACTGGCTGGCATCGGTACAGCCGACCTATGCTGTCTTTTCAGCTGGCCGTCATAATCCCTATCGCCACCCGGCTCAGGTCGTCCTCGACACCTACGAGTCGGCTGGCATTGCCACGCTACGAACCGATCGTGACGGAGGGGTCTGGTTTGTAGGCGGAGTCTCCGGCGAGGCGCTTGAAGTCCATCGAACGAGAGAGTGGTTGTGGCAACCGGCGAATAGAACCTCTTGCCTTTGGGCCTGCGAACGGGCGAACTGGACCAGGCTGTGGCAGCAGTGGCGCGATTTCTTGAAGTATTAGCCCCTTGCACTGCGTCGCAGTTCCCGCTACAAGATTCCTCTATGGTTCCTACTGTTGAATGGAAAGACGGAGCAGTTCGACTGCTCGATCAAAGTCAGCTTCCTGGGAAAGTGGTATTCCTGGATTGTCGGGACTACCTGACGGTGGCTCGGGCCATTAAGGAGCTGGTTGTTCGCGGGGCGCCTGCAATCGGCGTGACGGCCGCGATGGGCGTGGCGCTTGGTGCACAATCAATTAAGGCAGCATCTTACGATGAATTTATGAAGGCGATGCTGGGTATTTGCGACTGCCTGGCTGCGACCAGACCGACCGCCGTTAATCTCTTCTGGGCGATTGAACGGATGAAGCGCACGTTATCAGAATTACGGGATCGACCGGTATCGGATATCAAGCGGTTGCTCCTAGAGGAGTCGCAGCGAATCCTGGATGAGGACATCGCGCTCTGCAAGGCGATGGGACAACATGGCGCGAAGCTCATTGCGAGTGGCCAAACGGTTCTGACCCATTGTAATGCCGGCGCATTGGCGACGGCGGGCTACGGCACGGCGCTCGGCGTGATTCGCGCAGCCTGGGAGCAGGGGAAGAAGATTCAGGTCATCGCGGATGAGACCAGACCGGTGCTGCAGGGTGCGAGGCTCACGGCCTGGGAGTTGATGCAGGACAAGATTCCTGTAACGCTCATCACGGACAATATGGCCGGCACGCTCATGAGACAGGGGAAGATTCAACTCTGTGTCGTGGGGGCCGATCGGATCGCCGCCAACGGGGACGTGGCGAACAAGATCGGGACCTACTCGGTTGCCGTGCTGGCGAAGGCCCACGGCATTCCCTTCTACGTGGCCGCGCCCTATTCGACGATCGATTTGAAGACGAAAACAGGAGCGGACATTCCGATCGAAGAACGGAATCCCCTGGAAGTTACTACCATCCACGGCAGCCACGCGATCGCACCAGCTGGAGTCGCAGTCTACAATCCTGCCTTCGACGTGACACCGGCTGAATTGATCACCGGCATCATCACCGAGCGGGGCGTCTTTCGCCCGCAGGATCTCGCGGCGCAATTCGCCTCTTAAGGCCTCGCTCCCTTGCAAGGCTGGCAGCCCCTCCTTATAATGGGCCGGTCAATTTCGACATTTTTCTATCATTAGCGTGGAGGAAGAGTTTAAGCGATGAGTGAACGAACATTAGCGATTATCAAGCCGGATGCTGTGAAGAAGAACGCGATTGGCGACATTATTGCCAGCTACGAAAAAGCAGGCCTGAAGCCGGTGGCCATGCGCATGATGCAGTTTTCGAAATCGACCGCCGAGGGGTTTTACTCCGTGCACAAGGCTCGTCCATTTTTCGATAGCCTCTGCACGTTCATGTCGTCCGGTCCGGTCGTGGTGCTGGTCCTGCAGGGCGACAATGCGATCAAGAAGAACCGTGAGTTGATGGGCGCGACCGATCCGGCCAAGGCGGAAGCGGGCACGATTCGCAAGGCGCATGGGGCGAACATCGAGTTCAACGCGGTGCATGGGTCCGATTCTCCAGAGACCGCCCAGTTCGAGATTGCCTATTTCTTTCCCTCGATGGAAATCGTCGGATAGGCATCTACCGGTCGGCGTAAGCAACTGCGTCGCCTGAGCCCGGTCTTCTTCACAAGGAGCGCGCATGATTCCGAAAGATCTCCGGTACCACCAAGAGCATGAATGGGTGCGCGTGAGCGGCACTCAGGCTACAGTTGGCATCAGTCATTTTGCCCAGGATGCGTTGGGCGACATCGTCTTCATCGACATGCCGAAGCCCGGCGCTGTCGTCAAGGCGGGGCAGCAGATCGGTGAGGTGGAATCGACCAAGACGACCTCCACGATCTACACGCCCGTAAGCGGCACGATCGCGAAGATCAATGCCGATTTGAAAGACCATCCTGAAGTGGTGAACTCCGATCCCTACGGCAAGGGCTGGATGGTGACGATCGATCTCTCCAATGCCGGTGAAGTCGAGAAGCTGATGACGTCAGCGCAGTACGAGGACTTTCTCTCCACGCAAAAGCATTGATTCGCTCCCATGTCTAAACACATCGCCATTGTCGGCGCGGGGCCTGGTGGGTATGTCGCGGCGATTCGGGCGGCCCAACTGGGCGCCCGCGTCACCGTCATCGAGTCCCATGCGTTGGGCGGCGTCTGTTTGAATTGGGGCTGCATTCCCAGTAAGGCCCTCCTCTCAGTCGTCGAGCTCGGCGACAAGGTCAAGAAATCAGAAGACATGGGGCTGCTCGTTCAAGGGCTGGTTACGTACGATCTCGCCAGGATGGTCGCCAGAAAGAATAAAGTCGTGGCAACGCTTGTGAAGGGCATTGCCACGTTGTTCAAGGCCTGGAACATCGAGCAGGTGCAGGGGAGGGGATCATTACGGGATCGGCAGACGGTTACGGTGACTTCAGCCGATGGTGCAACGCGGGCTATTCAGACTGATGCGATCGTGATTGCGACCGGGTCGTCCTGGCCGAACTTACCGCAGTTTCCAATCGACGGGCAGCAGTTGCTCACCAGCCAACATCTCCTGGACCTCGATCGGATTCCTGCCAGTCTGCTGATCGTCGGAGGGGGAGTCGAGGGCTGTGAGTTCGCGGCGCTCTACAGTGGTCTGGGGACGGAGGTCATGATCGTTGAATTGATGCCGCGCGTGCTCCCATTGGAAGATGAGGATATTTCATCGACGATGGAGCGAGAGCTCAAGAAGCGCGGCGTGACGGTGTTGACCGGGAACACAGTCGAAAAATTTGACCGATCACCGACGGCTATCACGGTGCATCTCAAAGATGGTACGCAGGTAACGGTTGAGAAGCTGTTGGTGTCCGTGGGGCGAGGATTGAATAGCCAAGGCATCGGGCTGGAGCAGGTAGGGGTGCAGACGGGTAGGCGGGGGGAGATCCTTGTCAACGACCGGATGGAAACCACCGTGCCTGGGATCTATGCGATCGGCGACGTGGTCGGCAAGGTCATGTTGGCGCATGTGGCTTCGGCTCAGGGCAAGGTCGCGGTCGAGAACATTATGGGGCATGAGGCGCAGGTCCGCTACGACGTCATTCCTGCCGGAATTTTCACCCTGCCTGAGATCGGTCGCGTGGGTGTGACGGAGCAGCAGGCTCGCGAGCGAGCCCAGGCTGCCGGAGAGAATCCTGACAGCTCGGTTTCGGTGGGACGGTTTCGCTATGCAGGCTTGGGGAAGGCGCAAGCGACAGGGGACACGACAGGATTGTTCAAGGTCATTGCCGAGGCGCCGAGTGGAAAAATTCTGGGCGTCCATATCATTGGGGCCCACGCAGCCGATCTGGTGCATGAGGCGGCTTTGGCGATGCAGGTCGGTGCGACGGTGACGCAAATGGCGGAGATGATCCATGCCCATCCGACATTGTCAGAGGGCCTGATGGAAGCGGCGGAAGATGTCGAGGGGAAAGCGATTCATCAAGCGCGCAGGCGAACATAATGATGTGGCAATCGCTCCTCCTCAAGCTCGGCATGTTCGTTGTGACCCTGGGAGTGGTCTTCTGGATCGGGTGGAGCCTGCCTGCCTCATTCGAGCAGGCGCGCGAACGTGAATCGAAAGCGCCTGAGGAGCCGAAGGCAGAGAAGGTGTCAGGCGGTAGACAGGTTGCGGCGGTGAGTCCAGCCCCTGTCGCTTCGTTGCCAGCGCCGGCGCTTTCTATTGTTCCGAAACGATCTCACGATGGCCTCCTCGATCTGAACCGGGCGACGGAGCAGGATTTTGATGCGCTGCCGGGGATCGGCCCGAAGTTGGCCGAACGGATTATGGAGTATCGGCAATCGGTGGGGGCCTTTCATGCGCTCGATGAATTGCGAGACGTCAAAGGGATCGGCAAAAAGAAGTTTGAGCGGATTCGTCCACTGGTCACGGTGACGCCGGATGCCAGTTCTATAGCGAAGGGGAAGAAGGCGACATGAGCGAACTCTCCCGTCAACTGGAGTTGATCCTCCGCGGAGTTGTGGAGGTCATTCAACGGGCCGAACTTGAATCGAAGCTGACCCGGTCTTTGAAAGAGAACCGGCCGTTGCGCGTGAAAGCCGGTTTCGATCCGACCGCGCCGGATCTGCATTTGGGCCATACGGTCTTGATCCACAAGCTCAAACATTTTCAGGAACTCGGCCATCAAGTGATCTTCTTGATCGGCGATTTCACCGGCATGATCGGCGATCCGACCGGCCAATCGGAGACGCGCGTCGCGCTGTCGAAGGAAAAGGTGTTGGAGAATGCCAAAACCTACGAGCGGCAGATCTTCAAGATTCTCGACCCGGCCAAGACTCTGGTGGAGTTCAATAGCCGCTGGATGAGCACGATGACGGCTGAAGGGTTGATTCATCTGAGCGCGCACAGCAGCGTCGCGCGGATGCTCGAACGGGACGATTTTCATAAACGGTACCATGAGCAGAAACCGATCAGTATCCATGAATTCATGTATCCCCTTGTGCAGGGCTATGATTCCGTGGCGCTCAAGTCCGATGTCGAGCTGGGCGGCACCGACCAGAAGTTCAATTTGTTGATGGGCCGGGAGCTGCAACGGGACTATGGGCAGGAGCCGCAAGTGGTGATCACGATGCCGTTGCTTGAGGGGATGGACGGCGTGAAGAAGATGAGCAAGAGTCAGGGGAACTACATTGCGCTGGAAGATAGCCCGAATGAGATGTTCGGGAAGCTCATGTCGATCAGCGATGTGTTAATGCTCCGGTATTACGAGTTGCTCACGACGGAAGATTTGGCCGGCGTGAAGGCCGCGCATCCGATGGAGGCGAAGCAAGCGCTCGCCTCTCTGATCGTGGCGCGGTATCATGGGGCGGAAGCAGGCCAGCAGGCGAGGGCGGCCTTTCAGCAAAAGTTTTCCGAGCGAGAGTTTCCCGCGGAGCCGGATGTGCGCTTGACCTTGACCTTGGCCGATTTGCGTGAGGGGCAGACGATCAGTCTGGTCGATCTGGTGGCCAAGACGGGGCTGGTGCCGAGTAAGAGCGAGGCCCGGCGGCTGATTATCCAGGGAGGGTTAGAAGTCGATGAGCAGAAGCAGGGCGATGCCACGGCGGTCTTATCGATCGTGCCTGGGAAGGTTTATCGCTTGAAGATCGGTCGACGAAAGTTTGCGTTAGTTGAATTGTCTGGATCGTGACCAAGAGTTTCTTGACTTGGCCTAGAGGCCCGTCGTAGGATTCGGTTCAGTGAGCGGGCGTAGCTCAGTGGTAGAGTCCTTGCTTCCCAAGCAAGTTGTCAGGGGTTCAAATCCCCTCGCCCGCTCCAAACACAGACGTTACACGTACGAGGTGAAGGACTTGAGAGGCATGCGCTTTCAAGTCCTTTTTTTGTACCTTATGCGGTTTGAGTCATGATGCAGGCGATCATGGGCGATAGCCTGTGTATTGCAGAAAGGATCTATTGTGAGCCGAAGACAGTTTGGATTTCTGATCGTTGTGACGTTCGTTGGAAGCCTCACGGGCGGAGCCGTCAGCGGGTGGTGGTTGGCTCCGTCGCTCGTGGGGGCGCAGAAGGCCAATGGGGTGAACGCCGAAGAGTTTCTGCTGCTGGATGTGAATGGTAAGGCGCGAGCCGGATTGGGACTCGATCAAAATGGGGAGGTGGGTCTGGTGCTGACGAGTCGTGATGGGAGTCGGAAGCTGGCTCTGTCTCCCGACGATCGATTTGCCGTGAAACTATCTGATCAGAACGGGCGGGTCATCTGGTCGGCCCCGTAGCAGAGGCCGACTAAGAAATATTGGGCTGGATAAAATCTGAGGTGGACCGGGTGAATCTGGAGCCTGTTCAAAAAGGCTGTCCAGCAAGGCCGCAGCCGATGACAGCACCGGAGGCGTAGCCTTTAGGCTACGTTGAGGATGTTGTCGAGGCGAGAACGAAGCTGGCGGACTTTTTCAGCAGGCGACTAAACGGCTTTTTCGACTTTGCCGCTGCGCAGACAACGGGTGCAGACCCGAATGCGTTTCGGCTGACCGTCGATCAGAGCCCGGACTGGCTGGAGATTCGGTTTGAAAATCCGCTTGGTCTTGTTATTGGCGTGACTGATGTTATTGCCGGATTGGCGACGTTTGCTGCAGAGATCACATGTAAAAGCCACGGTACACTCCTTCATCTGGTCGAATCGATAGAAGATTGCGAAGGGGAAATGTACCACAGGGCCATCGGTCTTGACAAGCAGGTTTGATAGCTGGCTGGTGGCAAGGGGGCGATAGCCAGGAAAGGTGATAGATAATGACGGGAATCGATCTCTTAGGGTTTGCGGCAGGGACATTGACTACCTGCGCCTTCTGGCCCCAACTGCAGAAAACCTGGACGTCCAAGTCTGCAGGCGATGTCTCGATGGGCATGCTGGCCATCTTCTCTGCCGGTGTCTGTCTCTGGTTTCTGTATGGGCTCGTCCTTCATGCCTGGCCGATCATTTTGACCAATGCCGTGACGCTGCTATTAACCGGGGCGATTCTTGTGCTGAAGCTGCATTACCGCCGCTAGCGGCGATGAGCTGCTGGGCGCGCAGATGGCCGCCGTTCATTATTGAACTTGACAACTTTCTTCTCCTCTCCTAGAGTGCCCTCCACATTGTGATTCCTGGGTAAGGGAAGAGGGTGCAAGTCCCTCGCGGTCCCGCCGCTGTAAATGGGGACGAAACCCGTACATGCCACTGTTCGCCTCGGCGGATGGGAAGGCGCGGGGAGTAGGGTGAACCATGAGCCAGAAGACCTCCCAGGATCGTTGACCGAGATTCCCTCGTGGGCTGGGGAATTGGCGAGGATGAGTTGCGGGTGCAATCCTCAGGGTCTTACTACGGCCTTGGGGATTTTTTATTTGCGCATTCGAAGCCGTCACTCGATCGGTTGGGCCGCGGCGGCCATGCTCTTCGTGGTCTGTGCCGCCCCGGCCTGGAGTGACGGCTCTTTTGCGCAGGCAGGCGAGGCGGACATGGCACGTCGACAACAAGGCATCCTGACCGGGATGCCCTTTATGGCGAATATCACCCCGCGGACTTTCGTCGACGATCTCGGCCGTAAATTGTATTTGGCAAAGGCGCCCACGCGGATCGTCTCCCTCGCGCCCAGCATCACGGAAATTCTTTTTGCCATCGGGTTAGAGCAGCAGATCGTCGGCGTCACCGAGTTTTGCGACTATCCGCCGGAAGCCAAGCAGAAGCCCAAAGTCGGCTACACCCATCCCAACATTGAAGTCATCGTTTCGTTGCAGCCGGATTTAGTGCTGGCTCCGCGCTCCTTTCTCCGGGCCGATCTCCTGGTCAAGCTGGAGCAATTGAAAATCCCGACCTTCATCGTCGATCCGGAATCGTTCGAGGAGATTCCCAGCCGCATTCAGTTGATCGGCCGCATGGCCGACCGCTCCGCATCGGCCGACGCGGTCGCGAAGGCGATGAAGGAACGGATCGCGGCGATCCGAAGCAAGACGGAGGGTTTGCCGCGCGTCCGCGTGCTCTATGTGCTCAACAGTCAGCCGCTGATTACCGTCGGTCCCGGAAGCTTCATCCATCATGTGATCGGGTTTGCGGGAGGCGTCAACATTGCGAGCCAGGCCTCCGTGCCCTATCCACGCCTCAACATGGAAGTGGTATTGAAGGAAGATCCCGAGATCATCGTCTTCCCCATCGGGAAGGCTGATGGAGTTCCATTTGGCGATCAACAGCTCTGGCAGCAATGGCCGTCGCTTTCGGCGGTGAAGCAGGGACGGCTCCATCAGATTCCTTCCGATCTTCTGAACCGTCCTGGACCTCGGATCGTCGAGGGGTTGGAACGGCTGGCCAGCATTCTCCATCCTGAAGCCTTCGCGGCGAGCGTCGCGCCGTGACTGACATGAAGGCCACCAGCGATCCGCCGCAATCTGCCGTCCCATCTAAACAACCGACCATTCTGAAATATCCAATTGCCTCTCCCTTGTTGAGCGGCGCCGTGCTGACCGCCAGGCGCTGGAGCGCCGTGATGGCGCCGCTTGCGCTGTTGTCCGTCGTCGGAGTCTTGATCTGTTTGCAGTTTGGATCGCAATGGATCGGGCTCGGTCAGGTGATCGATATTGTGAGTCACGTCCTGCGCGAAGGGTCTGTCGAGAGTGAGCAGGTGGGGACGACCGGCGTGATCCTCATTCAGGTACGATTGCCGCGCCTCTTGTTGGGTCTTCTCGTTGGCGCGTGTTTGGCTTCCGTCGGCGTCGTGCTGCAAGCCCTGTTGCGCAATCCCTTGGCCGATCCCTATGTGCTCGGAGTGTCGAGCGGGGCGGCCCTTGGCGTGGCCCTGGCGATTCTGCTGGGGATCGGTTCGACGTTTCTTGCTCTGTCGATCTTGCCGCTCTGTGGATTCGCCGGAGGGCTGTTGTCTCTGGCGGTGGTCTATCGGATGGCGCTTTCTTATGGACGGTTGCCGATTCACAGTCTCCTGCTCGCAGGGGTCATCCTCAATTCGATCTTTTCGGCCTTGATCATGTTCATCACCTCGATCATGGAACCGAATCGCTCTGCAGGCACGATGACCTGGCTCATGGGGACCTTGACCGCGCCGTCGTATCCGGCCTTGGCCATCCTGGCCTGCTATCTGCTGGGAGGGCTCTTTCTTTTGCTCAAGCAGGCTCGCCGGTTGAACATTTTGACCTTGGGTGAAGAGTCCGCCCGGTCCCTGGGAATCGAAACGGAGCAGGTCAAGCGGCAGGTCTATCTTCTCTCCGCCCTGATCACCGGGGCGGTCGTGTCTGTGAGCGGGATGATTGGTTTTGTCGGGATGGTGATTCCCCATGCGGTGAGACTCATGCTCGGGGCGGATCACCGTTTGCTCCTGCCTGCTGCAGCGCTCGTCGGAGGGCTGTATCTGATGGTTGCCGATACCTTGGCGCGCACGCTGCTGACTCCGGCTGAGATTCCGGTCGGGATTATCACGGCGCTGGCAGGCGGCCCCTTTTTCATCTATCTCCTGGTGTGGCGGAAGGATCGGTTCGCATGAGCCTCTTTCCTGAGAATGATCGCGGCATGACCGGCAGGGCCGTTGCTTCACGTAAGGCCTACGAGGTGCGGTCTTTGCGGTTTCAGTACCAGCCTCTCAGTCAGGGTCTTGATATCTGGGTGGTTGACGGACTGACTTTCGATGTCGAGGCTGGAGAGATTCTGGGCATCGTGGGCCCGAACGGGTCTGGAAAGACGTCGCTGCTCAAGCTGTTGGCGAAGGTCTTGCGACCGCACGATGGTGACATGGCCCTGTTCGGGCGCGATCTTGGCGCAATGCCGCAAGTGGAAGTGGCAAGGACGGTGGCCTTTGTGCCGCAAGAGAGCCCCCAGGTCTTTTCCTTTACCGTGATGGAAACGGTCCTGATGGGCCGGTTCCCGCATCATCATGGCGCGACCTGGAGCGCGGGCTTCGGCTGGGAAAGCGCCGAGGATCTGTCGATTGCCGAGCAGGCGCTGCAGTATACGGATCTCATCCATCTGGCTGGCCGCTCGGTGATGGATCTTTCGGGCGGTGAACGCCAGCGCTGCATGATTGCCAGGGCCTTGGCGCAAGCGCCCCAGGTCCTCTTGCTGGATGAGCCAACCGCGTTTCTCGATCTTCAGCACCAGATGGAAATCTGCGCGATTGTGCGCCGGCTGAAAGAAGAGCGGGGCCTGACCGTGGTGCTCGTCTCCCACGACCTGAATCTGGCGAGCCAATACTGTGATCGCATTCTGATGCTGAAGGCCGGAGCCCTTTTCCGTCTCGGTGCGCCGCATGACGTGATCAATGTGGATGTGTTGAAAGCCGTCTATGGCTGTGACGTCTTGATCGATCGTCATCCGGAATCGGACGTGCCCAGGGTTACCTTGCCGCAGTATCGGGCCGCGAAGAATCTTGGAGATCGTTTGTAGCGGAAGGATTAGTGCCCGATCCTTCCGCTTCTTGTCGGGGCACGTATTTTTAATCAGGGGGAGCCTATAGAGAAGAACCATCAGCGACGGGGAAGATGGTGTAAAGCCATCACGGTGCCGCCACTGTAAGCGGGGAGTGATCCTGCACAAGAGCCACTGTCATGACGCGTGAAAGGTGAAGCGTAAAACGTAAGGGACTGAGTCAGTCCTTTTACGTCTCACGTTTTACGACTCACGCTTCAGATGGGAAGGCGCAGGGGAACGACGATCCGCAAGTCAGGAGACCCAGCTGACAGGTATTTTCATGCAGCCCTTCGAGCCAAAGGGAGGTTTCGCATGCAGTCTCGTCGTGGGGATCGGTTTGTCTTGTGCTGCGCCGTGGCAGCTTGTATCGGCCAAATTGTTTGGTCGTCGCCCGTATTCGGTGAAGAGCCTGCCGAAGCTGAACCGGTTATTGAAACCAGGGAGGTGGTCGTCTCGGCAACGAAGACGCCTCTGCCGATTAGTCAGGTGACCAGTGCGGTGGAAGTAATCACCGGCGAGGAGCTAGAGCAGAAGAAGATGAAGACGGTCGTGGATGCGTTGCGGCTCGCCCAAGGAGTGGCCGTTCTTTCCAACGGGGGTCCTGGAAGAGAAGCCACCGTTCGAATCCGTGGGGGAAGCAATACCCACACGCTGGTTCTCATTGATGGCGCCATTGTGAACAGTGCGACACAGGGGTTTTACGATTTTTCGAGCCTCACAGCCGAGAACATCGAACGAATTGAAATCCTCCGGGGAGCCCAAAGCATGCTCTATGGATCGGATGCGATGGGAGGCGTGATCAACGTTATTACGAAGAAGGGGCGGGGGGCGCCAAGCGGGAGCCTGTTCACGGAGTATGGATCGTTTGCGACCATTCGAGAGGGGGCCCAGGCGTCCGGTGCGAAAGGACCGTTCGACTTTGCCGGCTCGGTCTCGCGTTGGGACACTAGCGGTTTCTCCACAGTGAACTATAAGCGGGGAGCGGCAGAACGAGATGGGTTTCATAACTGGCAGGGATCTGCTCGTGTGGGCGCGACGCTGCCGAAAGACGGCCGGTTGGACTTCAGTCTTCGTTGGTCGAACTCCGATGTCGGTCTGGATAGTGTCACCAGTACCGCGAAGTCCGACGTTTTGGGGTCGAAGCAGACGACGCGATCGCTCATCCTGAGCGGTGAGTACGAACAGCCGCTGACGTCTTGGTGGTCGCAGAAGCTGACGGTTGGACAGAACAACGAGCGGACGCTTTTTGATGGAGGCACGGTACGGCGTAACGTGGAAACCGGCGCTGTGAGCACCCTCTCACCGCGAACCCTCTCCGACATTGAGATTCTGAACCGGCGCGCGGAGTGGCAGCATAATTTTCAGATCGGGAAACCCTTGTTGCTGACCGCCGGGTATCAGTATCGGGATGAGCAGGGGAACAATCCGAACTTTCAGCCAAGCACCACGCGGCTGAAAATTCTTTCATCGCATGCCGGCTTTGCCCAAGCCCAGGTCAATCTGGCGGATCGGGTCTTTTTTACGGGAGGTGCTCGGCAGGACAGATTTAATACGTTCGGAGACGCGACGACCTATCGAGTGACAAGCGGATACCTGCATCCAGAAACTGGCACAAAAATCCGCGGTTCCTATGCCACAGGTTTCCGATCCCCGAACATTAATCAGTTGTTTTTTCCGGGGTTCGGTAACCCCGATCTCAAGCCGGAGAAAAGTAAAAGCGCCGATATGGGCGTCGATCAAAATCTTCTCGATGGCAAATTGAAGCTGAGTGCCGGGTATTTCTGGAATCATTTCGACAATCTGATCCAGAATGTACTCGCGGGGGCCTTGCTGAGACCGGAAAATGTCGGTCAAGCGAGGGCTCAGGGGTGGGAACTTAGTTTCCGCATGGATGTATTGAAGCAACTCAGTGTCCGAGGCCAATATACCTATACCTCGACCCGGGATTTGTCGAACAACCGCCGCCTGGTCCGTTGGCCGACTGACCAGGCGAGCCTTGGTGTGAGCTATAAACCGATTACTCCCCTGCAGATCAATATGGACTATCGGTTTGTCGGAGCCCGCAACAATGATGCGAATAATACGCCAAGCCAACGAATGGGATCATTCGGCGTGGTGAATGTGTCCACAACCTATGATGTCAATAAGACGATGCAGATTTTCGGGCGCGTGGAGAACCTGACCAACCAAGATTATGAAGAGATCGCCGGATTCGGGACGGCGATTCGGTCGGTCTATGGTGGAGTGAAGATTACATTCTAAGACGTTTACGATAGCCGGTGCTTCAGGAGGCATGCAGTGACGGAACAGGACGAACACAAAGCGAAGATGGAGCGGTTGAAGGCGTCGGTGGATCGGCGCATCGAAGCGGCGCAAGAAGAGCGAGGCCTGTTGATCGTCTATACGGGCGCTGGCAAGGGGAAGACGACCGCCGCGTTGGGGATGGCGCTGCGCTGCATCGGCCACGGATTGAAGGTGGCGGTGGTGCAGTTCATCAAGGGGGCGATCGATACGGCGGAGGAGCGGGCGCTCAAGTCCTTTGGCGACCGGGTCACCTTTCTTCGCATGGGCGAAGGCTATACCTGGGAAACGCAAGATCGTGAGCGGGATGCCGCCTGCGCCCAGCAGGCTTGGGCCGAGGTCTGCGGGTTCTTGCGCGATCCCTCCTATGCGATGGTAATCCTCGATGAATTCAATATCGCCCTGAAGCACGACTATGTCAGACTTGAAGCCGTGTTGCCGGTTCTTCGGGGCCGGCCTCCCATGCAGCATGTGGTCATCACTGGGCGCGGCGCTACGGAGGCCTTGATCGAGGAGGCCGATTTGGTTACGGAGATGAAGCAGGTGAAGCATCCTTTCAGGACAGGAGTGAAGGCGCAGCCAGGAGTGGAATTTTAGCAGGATGAGAGGACCAGTCACCAAAACGTGCGAACAGTGCAGTCAGACCTTTGAGTGCGGGCAGTACGGCTGCTGGTGCGGACAGATGGGTGTGACCGATCAACATCTGGACTGGATCACGGCTCGTTTCGAGGATTGTCTCTGTCCTGCCTGTTTGAAGCAGGTGGTCTCCGGTGAACTGGGGCCTTCAGCCACCCCTTCCGCAGAATAGGGAGTCAGAACATGCGCATTACAAAAGTGTATACCAGGACCGGTGACGCGGGTAAGACGCGGTTGGCCGGCGGACAGCAGGTCTGGAAGGATAGTCTTCGAGTTGAGGCCTACGGGACTCTGGATGAGTTGAATGCGGTGGTTGGGGTAGTGCGGGCGATGAATGGTGAGATGGCTTGCAGCCCTATCCAGGTTGAGCAGCTCGATGAGGATCTTCGCTGGATTCAGAATAAACTGTTCGATCTCGGAGGGCTTCTTGCGACGGTTCCCGGGCAAGCGTTCAAGAATATGCCGCAGGTGACGGGAAAAGATGTGACGAAGTTGGAGAAGATGATCGACCGTTGCCAGAAAGATTTGCCTCCGCTCAAGGAATTCATTCTCCCTGGCGGGGGGAAGGTCTCAGCCTTTTTGCATCAGGCGCGAACGGTTTGCCGCAGGGCGGAGCGGTTCTGTGTGCAGCTCTCGCGGGAAGAGCCGGTCGATGCGGTCTCTATCAAGTTTGTGAACCGGCTGAGCGATGCCCTGTTCGTTCTGGCTAGATGGGCAGCTAAGACACAGGGGGAGCCTGAGTTCCTCTGGCAACGTGATGTGAAGAAGACAGCGAGATGATCCTATGAAGAAGGCACGCAAGGGACGGTCGAAGCTCATTCTGGTGTTGGGTGGCGCTGCTTCAGGCAAGAGTCAGGTGGCGCTCGATCTGGCAGGGGAGGCGGGACCGAGAGCCTTCGTAGCGACAGGTCAGGCGCTGGATCGGGAGATGAAGGTGCGGATCGAGCGGCATCAGGCCACTCGCTCGTCGGACTGGGAAACGGCGGAAGTGCCGGCTGATTTAGCCGAGTGGTTCTGTGGTAATCGCAATAGTTATCAAACGATTGTGCTTGATTGCCTCACGCTATGGTTAAGCAATTTGAAGGGGCGGAAACTGCACGATGTAGCAGTGCTTGATGCCACAGATGATTTGCTGCAGGCGATCAGGCTGACGAAGGCTCGCGTCGTGATTGTGAGCAACGAATTGGGTTTGGGCCTTGTGCCTGCCACGAAAAATGTCCGGGCCTTTCGCGATCTGGCAGGACGGGTCAATCAACAGGTGGCGGCAGAAGCGGATGAAGTCTACCTGACGGTCAGCGGCCTTCCGCTTCGATTGAAGTAAGAGGAGTGTCGAGGATGCTGTTGCGTGAAACCATCGACCGGATTCAGCCGACTGACCCTCGTCTGCTGGCTCAGGCTCAGGTGCGACTTGATCGATTGACGAAGCCGGTCGGCAGTCTGGGCCGGCTCGAAGAACTGGCGGCGCGCTACGTCATGATTACAGGGGAGCTGAAACCTCAGATTCCGCGCGGAGCCGTCTTTACCTTCGCGGCCGATCATGGAGTGACGTCGGAAGGGGTAAGCGCCTATCCCTCCGCCGTGACGCCTCAGATGGTCCTGAACTTTTTGCGCGGGGGCGCCGCAGTCAATGTGCTGGCACGTCATGCCGGCATCGAGGTTCGTGTCGTGGATATCGGGGTGAATTTTGACTTCGAAGCGGCTCCGGGACTTATCCATAAGAAGGTCATGCCTGGCACAAAAAATTTGCTGGTGGAGTCTGCCATGAGTCCCGCGCAGGCGGAGCAGGCGCTGCAAGTCGGGATCGAGCTGGCCAGGGAAGCCGCTCAGCAGGGGATCGGCCTGATCGGAACAGGGGAGATGGGGATCGGCAACACGACCGCCAGTTCGGCGATTACCGCTGTGATGACGGGCAGACCGGTTTCCGAGGTGACAGGACGGGGGACCGGGATCGACGATGCCAGCCATGCTCATAAGATCGAGGTGATTCAGCGGGCGCTCGCTCTCCATCGGCTCGATCAGGCCGACGCGATGCAGGTGCTCGCTAATGTAGGTGGGCTGGAAATCGCCGGGTTGGCTGGCTTGATGTTGGGCGCGGCTGCGTCTCGCATTCCGGTGGTGCTGGACGGATTCATCGCAGGAGCGGCTGCCTTGATCGCCGTGGGTCTGCAACCTCGTTGCAAAGATTATCTCATTGCGTCCCATCGGTCGGTCGAGCGAGGCCATCAGGCGATATTGGAGCATCTGGAATTGAAGCCGCTCTTCGATCTGGACCTTCGTCTGGGGGAAGGTACCGGCGCTTGCCTGGGTATGAGTCTGGTTTTTGCCGCGATCAAGATTCTGATGGAGATGGCGACGTTTGACGAAGCCGGCGTGTCGGAGCGCACAGTATGACGTCGTTGCTGCGAACGTTTCTTTTTGCTTGGCAGTTTCTCACGGCTGTTCCCCTTAGCCGTTCGACGCACGATGCCAAGCCGGAGGAGTTGGCTGCCTCCATGAGTTGGTATCCCTTTGTGGGCGGACTCCTGGGCCTGTTGTTAGTCACGGCGGATCTGTTTCTGGCGCAGATTTTTTCTGCCGAGGTCACGAGTCTGCTCTTGCTGCTTCTGCTCATCGGCATTACGCGCGGGCTCCATCAGGACGGCTTGGCCGATATGCTGGACGGGTTGGCCGGAGGGCGAACCCCTCAGGCTCGCCTGGCGATTATGAAGGATGGGCGAGTCGGGGCGATCGGCGCGACTGGGCTCTTTCTCTCGCTCGGTCTGCGTTATGCCGGGCTCAATGACATGCCGATCGACGAGCATCTTGCCTTGTTGCTTGGCATGCCGGTGGTCGGTCGATGGGCCATGGTCATGGGATCTTTCCATGCGACCTATGCAAGGGTGGAGGGAGGATTGGCCCAATCGTTTCTCGCACATTTGTCCTGGCGACATCTCACTGTAGCAACCGTCACGGCAGGATTGATTTTATCTTTCTTGTTGGGCCTTTGGTTAGCCTTGGGCTGCCTCCTCATCGGCACGGTTCTCGTCAGGCTTTCGACCGCCTGGTTTCATCGGATGTTCGGCGGCGTCACCGGTGACTTGTTGGGCGCGACGAACGAAGTGGCAGAGATTCTCTTTATCCTGATTGTGCCCCTGGTGCTCTTCCGATGACCGGAGGCGAATTGGCGTTGGCCTGTATGTTGGACGCGGTGGTCGGGGATCCCCGCTGGTTTCCCCATCCGGTGCGCTGGATGGGATCTGTCATCAACTGGTGTGATCGGTTCGTCCATCAGCTCCTCTTGTCTTCGACCAAGCAACGGATGGCTGGCATCCTATTGGCAGTCGCCTTGCCAGCTGGGGCTTATGCTGTTGCTACGATACTCATTCAGTTTGCCGGTTCGATCGATGCGTTAGGGGGAAGTGTGGTTACGGTGCTGCTGGCCTGGACCACGCTTGCGGCCCGCGATCTCATCGACCATGTCCGCTCCGTGCAGAGGGCGCTCCAGTCTGCCTCCTTGACGGAAGCGAGAGCCGCCCTCGCGAAGATTGTCGGACGCGATACGGAGGAGATGGCTGAAGCCGATATCGTGCGCGCCTCGGTGGAAACGATTGCGGAAAGTACGGCGGACGGGATTATTGCGCCTCTCTTTTATCTGGTGATCGGAGGCGCGCCCTTGGCCTTGGCCTATAAGGCGATCAGCACATTGGATTCGATGATCGGCCATATGGACGAGCGATACCGGTGGTTCGGCTGGGCGTCGGCCCGATTGGATGACGTGGTGAATTTTATTCCGGCTCGCATCACCGCGCTCTTGTTGGTCTTGTCAGAGGGAATCGTGGCTCGATCCTGGCCTGCCATGCAGAGGGCCTGGCAGATCCTCTTGCGTGACGGGGGGGCGCATCCAAGCCCGAACAGCGGCCATCCGGAGGCGGCGATGGCCGGCGCGCTCGGCGTGCAATTGGGCGGGAGCAATCGTTATGACGGCCTGCTTGTTGAGCGGCCCTGTCTTGGCGATCCGGATCAAGCCCTGACGAGTGAGCATATTGGTAGAGCGCTCCGGCTCATGTTGTGGGCCAGTCTGCTGGGCGTCTTGTGGGGCGTCGGGTGGCTGTTGATGGTGAGGGAATGACACAGCCGATTCACGGAGGGAATGTCTACAAGGTCGCGCGGGAACAACGGGTTCCCGTCGATCGGATCGTGGACTTTAGCGCTAGCATCAATCCATTGGGCTTCCCGACAGCAGGGCTTCGTGCCATTCGCACGGCGCTCAAGCAGATCGTCCATTATCCGGATCCGGACTGCTGGCAGCTTAGACAGGAATTGGCGCTACAGTGCGACGTCGATCCTGACATGATTCTCGTCGGCAACGGTTCGACGGAGCTGATCCATTTGCTGCCCCGCGCGCTTGGGATCACGTCGGCGCTCATTGCTGGTCCTACGTTTGAGGAATATGCGAGCGCTTTGACCGATGCAGGGAGTTCGTCCCAGTACCTGCATGCCAAAAGAGAAGAGCGATTTCTCCCTCCCGTGAAAGACCTGCTGCGAAGGTTCTCGGCTACACGGTCGAAATTCGACGCCCTCTTTTTGTGTAATCCCAACAATCCGACCGGCCAGGTGCTGGACCGGCAGGCTGTGCGCGAGCTGGCTGAGGCCACTGAGCGGCAGCAGGGCTGGTTGATCGTGGACGAGGCCTTCATCGACTATTGTCCGGCTCAGTCGGTGGTGTCGCTGGTGAGCGAATATCCTCGTCTGATCGTGCTGCGCAGTCTGACGAAGTTCTATGCCATGCCGGGGTTGCGAATCGGCTATCTGGTTGGAGCGAGTCAGGTCGTTGCGCGGATGAAAGATCGCCAGCCCCCCTGGTCGGTCAACTCATTGGCCCAGGAGGTCTCCCTGGCGGTGTTGCAGGACCAGGCCTATGCGACCAAGAGCCGCACCTTCATGAAGGGTGAGCGGTCACGATTCATGCGCGGGCTTCGCTCCCTGTCCGGCCTGCGTGTCTACCCATCAGCGGCGAATTTTGTGCTGATCGAGTTGCCTGCGACGACGAGCGCTGGCGAGGTGACAGATCGACTGGCTGCTGAGAGGCTGCTTGTCCGCGATTGTTCGACCCTGCCAGGCCTGACCAGCCAGATGATTCGTCTTGCCATCAAGACTGCGAAAGAAAATCGACAGTTGCTGGCAGCACTCGGAACCAGCCTGAAAAATAAACGATAGGTCTGTACAGTTCTGTACGTTCAATCACAACAATTTTCCCTCGCGTGAGTGATTCGCTCTCTTTTTCTGAAGATCGTTTTCGTCGGCTCATCACATCTTGCTGAAATCTCACAGGTTGCGCTGCCTACTGATTGGGCAATGTGCAAGGCTCTGTAGTGTGGCAGGCAGTTGGCGACTCATCCACATGGTTATCCACAAGCCATGCACATATTTTGTGGACATAGAAACGATGGGGGCTCATGGCTTCAGTTCTTGTTGCCTTTTTCTGCGCAGATTTTTAGGGTGATGACGGAGAATCACCAGTCATAGAGCGGCATTTTCGTGCAGATGTCTATCTGTATATGATGGAGTCAGCGGGGGATGGTGTCTCATGGAAAAACCGGCCATGCCATCTACTGTCTAGCACCGGTCATCCACAATTTATCGTCTGGGCCTGGAGATGGCGCGTTCGCTTCGATGGGGTGAGGCAGAAAGAGGCTCCCTTGTCACTTCACGTCCATGTAACAAGCGATAGAAGGATGGTATGATGCCACGGTTTGCTGCCTTCCTTCATCGAGGACGATGACATCCGGCAGCGTCATGGGGTGGGAGAACGTCAATGCCAAAACTTGTGACAATGTTGCGACCGGAAAAGATTGAGGAGCAGGCTCGTTTCTACATCCGGTCCTATATCCTCATGCCGGCCGGAGTGGTCGGGCTGGTCTGCATGGTCGGTGGGGTGGGATCGCTCGGGTATCAGCTGCTGGCGAACCATACCTATACCTGGGTGACGTTTCTGGCCAGTTCAGGCTTGCTGGTGGTCGGCGCATTTTGCGGGTGGGGGCAGACCCGTTATCACCGCTATCTGTTGGCGAACTTCCCGGAAGTCTATGCGGCTAGGATGAGAACTGCCGTGACCCGTCATACCAAAAAAGCCAAGACCGAGCCGGACGTGCCGACAATCACTCATGCGGGACGACGCTTCGTCCCACTGATGACGCTTGCCGGAGCGGCGTTGATTTTCGGTGCAGGGGCTTTTGCCATGATGCAGGGCGATCTTGACCCTGTTCCTGCTGTGTTGATGCCCTGGGCCGGATTCTACTGGGCTAAGCTGTTCGGCTGGCGAGGGATTGTCGGGTAGGGGCGGCAGATCTCTCTGCTATCTGGTTCGCTTCTTCGGTTTCGCCTTCGAGGCGCGGGGCGCTTTGGGGCTGGCTTCCAGCTGCTTCATCTTTTCTTCCAATACACGCACGGTCTGTCGGAGTTCAGGGAGCCGTGGAATCACGGCTTGAGCCTTGATCCAGACTTCATGGGGCATGACGGGAGCCCCCGAGACGATTTGGTTCGGTTCGAGATTGCGATTGACGCCGGCGCGCGCGGCAATCATGACTTGATCGCCGATGATGAGGTGATCGGCCAGTCCTGCCTGTCCACCGATCATGACGTGATGGCCCACGCGAGTGCTGCCGGCGATCCCGACCTGCGAGATGATGATGGAATGGGCGCCGATTGTGACGTTATGGGCGATCTGAACAAGATTATCGACTTTGGTGCCCTGCTTGATGACTGTATTTTGGCGAGGCATTGTGGCTCGATCGACCGTTACATTGGCGCCCAGCTCGACATCATCTTCGATCGTGACCCCGCCAAGCTGAGGAATCTTGTAGTGCCGTCCTTGGTCCTGCACATAGCCGAATCCATCGCTTCCGATCACCGTCCCGCTGTGCACGATGACCCGAGCTCCAATTGTGCAGCCTTCCCTGACGACGACGTTGGGATAGAGGAGCGTATCGTCTCCGATGGTCGTATCGTTGCCGATGAACACGCCGGGGTAGAGCGTCACTCGCGCGCCGATGGTCACTCTGTCTCCCAGGGTGACTCCCGGCCAGATTGAGACATCGGGGCCGATGTGCGTGTCCTGGCCACGGACCACCGTCTCATCGATGCCGCGCGGAGGCGTGACCGGGCAAAAGAAGGCTGTGGCAGTTTGCGCAAAAGCTAATGCTGGATTGGCGACGACGATGTGAGGGTTAGGAAGCTCCGCTAGACGCCGGTGGGCGAGGAGTATTCCGGCTCGGCTCAGTCCGCTCGTCTTGAGCATCCGATCCCCTGTGAGGAAGGTCAGATCGTTCGGGCCTGCTTCCTCAAAACTCGCCAGGCTTGTGACGCTGGCTTGTGGCGAGCCGACCAGTTCTCCTCCGACGACGGAGTGGATCTGTGCCAGCGTAATGGGGCTGCGTGGACGAGTGGCCATGGGATTACAGTTTCTTTTTGCTCTTCGGTTTTTTGAGCGTCGCTGGTTTCTTTGTCGGGGCTGCTGGGGCCGATTTCCCCAACCGTTTTTCAACATAGCCCACGACATGGCCAACCGTCGTCAGTCCCACCAGGTCCTGGTCCGGGATCTGGAGATCGAAGGCTTCTTCGATACGATAGAGTAATTCGATGACCGCCATCGAGTCGAGCCCCAAGTCGTCGCGCAGATGTTGGGTGACCAGTATCGTCGCGGGATCTCGTTTGAGGTACTCGCCCAAGGAGGTGCGGATCTTCAGGGATATGGTGGGGTCTGTTGCCATCGATGGATTCTCTCGTTGGTTCGTTACGTGGTTGCCTGTTTCAATACCACAGCGGCGTTGTTGCTGCCAAATCCAAAGGCGTTCAGCAGGGCGACTTTCACCCGACGTTCCTGCGCTGAGCGGGAGAGCCCCGCCAAGGCACAGGCCGGGTCCGGATCATCGTAGTTGGCCGTCGGGTGGATTTGGCCAGTCTGGAGGGCCAGCACCGAGGCGATGCCTCCGATGGCTCCGGCTGCGCCCAGGGTATGGCCGATCAGAGACTTGGTGGCGCTGATAGCGATCTTGTCGGCGCGCGATTTAAAGAGCTGCCTGATCGCCTTGGCTTCGACCGCGTCGCCGATCGTCGTCGATGTGGCGTGGGCATTGATGTAATCCACCTGTGACGGGGTCAGGCCTGCATCCGCAAGCGCCAGCTTCATCGTGTGCGCGACTTCCAGGCCATCCTCACGAGGGATGACCATATGATAGGCCTCGCTGGTGGCCGCGTAGCCGGCTACTTCTGCATAGACACGGGCTTTGCGCTTTTTGGCATGGGTAGCCGATTCTAGGATTAAGGTGCCGGCGCCTTCTCCCATGACGAAGCCGTCGCGAGACCGATCGAACGGTCGGGAGGCCTTTTCCGGTTGATCGTTGAATTTGGAGGAGAGGGCGCGCAAGGAACAAAATCCTGCGAAGACAAGGGGGGTGATGCTGGCGTCGGCTCCCACGACGATCACGACATCGGCCCGGCCTTCGCGAATGCAGTGGAGCGCTTGCCCGAGCGCATGGGCGCTAGAGGAGCAGGCGGTCGAGATGGTCAGATTAGGTCCCTTGGCCCCGTAGGCCATTGCGATGATGCCGGAGGCGGAGTTGAGCGTGATGGTGGGAATGAAGTTCGGATGGACACGATGGGGTTTCTGCTGCTCATAGAGCTGCGTGACCTCACGTTCGCCCATCACCATGCCACCCATGCCGGCTCCCACGATGACCCCGACCCGGTGGGGGTCTTCCTTTGCCATCTTGAGGCCTGAGTCGGCCAGCGCTTCTTTTGTCGAAACCAGGGCGAACTGGGCGTAGCGGTCGACTCGTTCGCCGTGGGCGCTGTCGAGAAACCGTTCGACCGAAAAGTCGCGCACTTGGCCCGCCACCTTGGAGCGGTAGCCATCCATGGCAAAAGGAGCGAAGGAGGTAATGGCCGAGATGCCGGATTGGCCGGCGAGGGCGGCTTTCCAAAATTCACTAATCCCGATGCCGATCGGTGAGACAACTCCCAGCCCTGTGACGACGACCCGTGCCCGCATTTTCGTGAAATCCTTTCAGTAACGATCCTGTCTTTACTTACCGGAAGCGCCAGGAGCAGTCAACCAGCTGCCAAGGTTAGGTCGCAGGCTGTTGAGTGATTTTATGGACGAGGAAAACTTCATCGCTGGGCCTGTTTCGAATAGCGCGATCATACCATGCAGGATGCTCAAAAAGGCCGTTCAGCAAGGCCGCAGCGAGCGAAGGGGCGAGGCGTACCCCGGGGGTACGTTGAGCCTCTGAGCGATGCGAGAACGAAGCTGGCGGACTTTTTCAGCATCCTGATTCAGTAGCGCACCTTGAGCATCAGATAGAGGCCAAAACTGAGGAAGAGGAGATTGGCCATCCAGCCTGCGAGCAGGGGCGTTAAGACTCCGCCGCGGCCGAGCGCGATGGCGATGGAATGGGTCGTCCAATAGCAGAAACCGACGGCGAGCGCCTGTCCGATGCCCACCGCCATGCTGCCCCCTCTGGCGCCGCTCCGGCGAAGGCTCAGCGCAATGCCGACCAGCACCATGATCACGGTGACGAAGGGAAAGGCGATTCGACTGTAATAGTCCGTCTGGAAGCGCGACGTTTGGGTGCCTTCCTGGTGCCGCCGACTGGTATAGGCGCGGATATCGTGGAACGTCATCAACTCGGAATCGCCGGTGAGCCAGACGGTGAAGTCATCCGGGATGAGGGTCAGCGGGAAGGCTTCGCGGTCGAATCCTGTGATGGTGACGGCTCCATCTTGAGGGAGCCGCCGGTGTTGCCCTTGATAGAGCGTCCAGGCGGATCCATCGTAGCGGGCTTCCTTGGCCTCGGTGATATCGACAAGTTGGAAGTCCTGGTCGAACCGAAAGAGGTGCACCTGGCCCAAGCGTTTTCCGTCGACGGAGACGCTGGTGACTTGCATGAGGCTGTCGGCGCTGATTCTCATCCAGGGTTGCTGGAGGACTAAGGCTGCGGCCTGCGGTTTCTTTTCGATGCGCGTGGTCCTGATTTCTTCGGACTTGCCTGCGGCTAGTGGAATGACGGTGGAGCTGAAGAGTAGGAGCACGAGGGACAGGCCTGCGGCGAAGGCAATGAAGGGGGCGGTGATCCAGGGGAGGCTGATGCCGCAACTGCGCATGGCCGTGATTTCGTGGCCGCGCATGAGCAACCCAAACGTGAGGAGGGTGGCCATGAGGATGGCCAGCGGCGCAATCTGGAAGAAAATCGCCGGCGCCTTGAGCAGGAAGTAGGTCAGGACGTCGAGCCAGTTGGCGTCGTGGCGCAAGAAACGGCGCACCTTTTCGAAGAAGTCGATGACGAGGTAAATCGTCATCAGGCCGCTGAAGCACATCATGAAGATTTTGCTGTATTCGCGAAGGAGATAGCGAAAGAGAATAGGCATAGGGTTACCGGCGATTCATGATGTACAGCGACACGATGGTGGCGAGCGTGAAGATGCCGTTCGGCAGCCAGGCTCCGGCAAAGGGCGGCAGGACCGCCGTCGTGACCAGGAATTCGCAGGCGACGTTCAGCATGTAGTACATGACGACGATGAGCACGCCAACCGCAAATCCGCCCATGCGTCCGGACCGTTTCGAGACGATGCCGACCGGCACCCCCAGCAGGCAAAACACCAGCGAGGCGGTGGGGAAGGCCAGATCTTTGTAGTATTCCATCAATCGTCGGAGCGCGGAGGGGTCGCGCCATTGGGATTCTGTGAGCAGGGCGATAATCGCGTGGTAGGAGGGACGTTCCTCCGTGGCCGCGTAGCCGCTTTGGTTCAGCGAGAGCTTCAGGTCGTAACTCGTAAAGACGGTCTGCTCGTATTGATCGGTCTGATTCGGCCGGTTATGAATGACCCCCTGCTGCAGATGGAGCGCGACTTGGTTGCTGGAGGCGTCCATCAGGACTTCATACTGTTGCGCCACGATGATGCGGGGATTGTCGGCATTGCGCGCATCGGAGATGAAGATGCCGGTCGTAGCCTGCCCCGGCGCGCTATCCGGGACATAGATCGTCAGGTTGGGGATGGGCTCGTTAAATGTGCCCCGCTCCAGCGCCAGCACCAATTGATCTTTCAGGAGATTCAGTGCGACTTTCTTGAGGTTGATGGAGCTCCAGGGTTGCCCCCACTGAGCCAAGCACAGGGTCAATCCGAATACGAGCAGGGCAAAGAGCAGCACCGGGCGGGTCAATCGTAGGAGGCTCATCCCCGCCGCCTGCATCGCCACCAGTTCTTTATCGAAGGAGAGTCGTCCGAAGGCGGTAATTGAGGCGATGATTCCGGCGATGGGGAGGGTCAACACGAGGAACGAGGGCATCAGATGGGCGAAGACCTGTAGCACGGCCACGATTCCAACGCCTTTGGTGACCAGCAATTCCACTAGACGCAGGAGTTCCCGCGTGAGCATGACGAAGCACAGGGCTCCGAGGCTTAAGCTAAACGGGGACAGGAGTTCGGAGAAGATGTAGCGGTCTAGCAGCGTTCGTAAAAACATTCGAAGAATCCCGCTCCTCGCACGGTGCGACACTATAGGCGACCGGGCGAGGCTTGTCCACCTCGCGCGCGCGGCTGGGCTGGTTTGCCCCTTACCTAGGAATGGCTTGACAAGGTTTGAAATGCCATGGTACATGCTGCGCGATTTATAACCAAGATGGGTCTCGTGATCGATTTTGTCTCGTCAATGAGCCAGTCAGTCCAGCCCGCGCTTCTTTCTGTTTTTTCTCTTCATCATGTGTGTTGCCAACTGCTTCGGGAGCCGGCCGCGTAACTCTGCGTGGCCGTTGAGGAAAGGAGTACTTCTGTGAAGGAAAAAGGGACGGTGAAGTGGTTCAATGACCGCAAGGGGTTCGGGTTTATTCGTCTTGAGAGCGGGGATGATGTGTTCGTGCATTATTCCGCTTTGCAAGGAGAGGGATTCAAGACGTTGAAAGAGGGAGAGAACGTCGAGTTTGATGTGGTGCAGGGCGCCAAGGGACCGCAGGCGTCGAACGTGTTGAAGGCTGCCGTCGCCGGCTCCTAAGGGGTTTCAGTCGCAAGATTCCGTATGAAGGGCCTGTCCCACTCTGTTGTGGGGCAGGCCTTTGTCTTTTTCGGCCTGCACTGTATGCCCATTTCGTTGACAAGATTCGGAGCCACTGTTAGCGTTTGTACGTTGTGAGGTCTATTTTGGCGATCGACCGCAGTAAGGTTCTGCATAGCGCACAGCTCCTGGCGTCACGGGGGCAATTCGAGGAAGCCATCGCTGAGTGGAAGAGGCTTTCAGTCGAATCGCCTGGCGATGGCAGCATCTTCAACTCGATCGGCGACTTGCACCTCAAGCGCAATGCGACGCAGGATGCCGTGACGGCGTTTATGCAGGCCGCCACCGCCTTCCGTGCGGAAGGGGCGACGTTGAAGGCGATTGCCACGCTCAAGAAAATTTTGAAGGTCGATCCCTCTCAGTACGATGTGTACCGGCATCTGGGGGACCTCAATGCTGAGCGTGGTTTGCTGAACAGCGCGGTGCAAGACTATCTCATCCTCGGGACCCACTACCTCAAAGAGGGCAACAGTAAGGGCGCGTTGGACATCTATCGGAGGATTGCCAGTCGGGATCCTTTGAATCTGGATGCGCAACGGCAGGTGGCGGAGTTGTGCCTGCAAGAAAATATGCCGGACGAAGCCTTGAAAGTCTATTTGCAGTTGGGGCGGGAGTGGTCGGCGCAACAGGGTTATGCGGAGGCCAGGGAGGCCTATCAGGCCGTGTTGCGCATTGAGCCAGCCAACAGTGAGGCAGTCCAGTTCATTGAGGAAGTTGAGAAGGTCGCTGCGATGCCTGAACAGCCCGTAAAGGCGGGAGCTAGTCGTGTGGGAGGCCCGTCCAGGAGTTCTGAGCCAGTTGATCTGCTGGCAGAAGCGATCCGCCGCATTGAGGCAAAGCAATTTGCCGGTGCTGAGGCCATTCTTCAGCAATTGTTGACTGTCGATCCGGGGAATCAGGCCGTCTGTCAATTGCTGGCGAAGGTCCATCTGCATCGAGGTGATCTCCGAGTGGCGCTCGGCGAATATCGCTACCTGGCGGGGGCGGCCTTGCGGGCGCAAGACTACGGGCAGGCCGAAGCACTGATTGAAGATTTTCTGGCGATCGAACCGCAGTCGGCGGCGATGCGTGAACTCTACGGAGAACTCTACGAAGTGAAAGGAGATGCGACGAACGCTGTGCTCCAGTATGGGAAGGCGATTGAGCTCTTGTTGGTCCATCCCGAGCCTGGGATGCCGACCTTGCCGCAGGAGTTATTCGAGAAGATTGCCGCGTTGGCGCCTGATAGTGTGACCGTGAAGAAGCTGACGGCCCTCATGCAGGGCACGGCAGCGGCTGGCCAATCTGCTCCGGTTCCCTCCGAGACCGCTTTGTTTTCCTCAGCCTCGATCTCACCCAGTCCAGTTTAAGCACCGCATCCACCCCGCTAGTGAATCTGATTCGGGGCAGGACATCCGTCCAAGACCGCCCGGATATTGTCCAGACAGATCAGTCCCATGTTTACCCTGGCTTGCAGGGTGGCAGAGCCGATGTGGGGGAGCAACACGACTTGTTGCAATCGAGCCAGCGCCTGGTGAACGGCCGGTTCCTCTTCATACACGTCGAGGCCTGCTCCGGCGATCGTGCCATTCGTGAGAGCCTCGACCAAGGCTCCTTCATCGACGATCGGACCACGAGCCGTGTTGATGAGGAAGGCCGTGGGTTTCATCCAGCCCAATTCGCGCGCGCCGATCAGATGACGGGTGTCCGGCGTGAGGGGCACATGGATCGTCACGATATCGGATTCTTCGAGAAGCGCTTGCAGCGATCGGTATTCCCATTCCTGAGGGCCAGTTGCTGCGGTTATGGGGTGACGCTGGTGATAGAGCACCGTCATGCGAAATCCCACAGCACGTTGTGCAACCGCCTGTCCGATTCGTCCCATGCCGATGATGCCCAGTGTCTTGCCTGAGACATCCGCTCCCAAGAGTTGTGTGGGACTCCAGCCGGTCCATGTGCCGGATCGGACGAGGGCATCGCCTTCGATGATGCGGCGTGCCGTCGCCAGGAGCAGGGCCCAGGTCAGATCGGCGGTGGCATCCGTTAAGACGTCCGGCGTATTAGTGACGATCAGGTCCCGCTGTTGTGCGGCAGCGAGATCGATGTTGTTGTATCCGACTGCATAGTTCGCAAGGATTTTTAGCCTGGTGGCAGTGAGAAGGGTTTCTGCGTCGATGCGATCGCCCAGGGTCACGATTGCGGCGTCGGCTTGGCAGAGGCCTGCTCGCAGCGCCGATGGAGAGGGCAAGGTGTCGAGCGGTTCCTGCACCAGTTGAAACCGCTCCCGCACAATGGCCATGACAGGATCTGGGAGCAGGCGTGAAATGTACAGGGCAGGGCGTGTGTCAGTCACGGTTAGTGCTCCTCGTTACGAATCGCATTTTAGCAGGATGCTGAAAAAGTCTGCCAGCGTCGTTCTCGCCTTGAAAGCATCCTCAACGTAGCCGGGGGCTACGCCTCCGGTGCTTTCATCGGCTGCGGCCTTGCTGGACAGCCTTTTTGAGCATCCTGCAGGCATTAGACTTTCCTATGCCACACATGCGGTCATCGATGCTCTTCGTGATCGTAAGGTTTTTCCGCTGCCGCCTCCCTTCGAGATTAGAGGGTGGAGCCCGGGTCGTTATGCAGGAGTTGACTCCCTTGCCTGCGTTCGCTACGCTTTGTCGTCGCTCTTCGATTGGAGTTTTCAGTATGTGGCAATCTCATGGATGGGTGCTCAGTCTTACCGTTGCGCTGACTCTCACGGGTTGTGTCAGCAGCGGGAACTCTTCCATTGTCAAGACCGCATCTCGCAAATCAAGCTCAATATATCCGTGAAAGACGATGTGAAGCGGATTCTTGGGCAGCCGAATGGCATTTCTCGGCAATCTGGGAGTTATCCTGCATTTCCTGGCGACCAGCCTCTACAGCTACGATCAATATCGAGATGTGGAGTTACACCCATATGAATGTTGACGTAGATCCAGCCACGTTTATTCCGATTGTGGGTCTCTTTGCTGGTGGAGCCACGTCTAATCTTAATGCGCTCACTGTGTCATTCGATGAGCAAGGCATCGTCCGTCACATTTCGTCAACGCAAGCTCAGGGGCGCTCGGGGGTGGGAACTGGGAGTGAATCGACCCCCGCAAAGCCCGTGAATTAGCGGCCGTCTCACCTCGTCTCTTTTCCTCGCATCGCGGGGATGAAAAAATAATGAAGCAAATAAGGGTGAGCACCAGTGCTGGTAGGCTATGGCTTGTTCTCGTCATCGCTGTCCATCTAGAATGAGTAACCCTTTCAACTATGACTGCACCAACTCTCATTCTGCCAGAACGCTCCCACGCCATCGCGTCCGACCTCCGGGCCGCGCTCGGCAGGGACAAGGTCAAAGACGATTATTCGACGCTCACCGCCTATGCGGTGGATGCGAGCATCTATCGCATGGCGCCTCAGGCGGTCGTGCTGGTCGAGTCCGGGGAGGATATTGCCGCCACGATACGGTACGCCGTGCAGCGAGGCATTCCCCTTACGCCGCGCGCTGCCGGGACGAACCTGACCGGCTCGGCGATCGGGTCCGGGATTATCCTGGACGTCTCGCGCATGAATCGCGTGCTGGAGCTGAATCGCGACGAGCGCTGGGCGCGGGTGCAGCCTGGGATCGTGCTGGCCGAGTTGAATAAACAGCTGGGGCGGCAGGGACTCATGTTTGGGCCAGATCCGTCTAGCGGCGACATGTGTAAGCTCGGCGGAATGTTGGCGAACAACTCATCCGGCCCCCACACGCTACGGTATGGCTCGGTCAAAGATAATGTGGAGGCGATCCGGGTTTGTCTCCAGTCCGGTGAATGGTTGGATGCCAAATCCTATGGGCTCGACGATCCTGCCTGCGCCGATCTGCTCAGGACGCACGGGCCGCTTCGGGATCTGCGGTCGCTGCTTCACGACCATGCCACGCTGATCGCGCGGAAGCGCCCGACCGTCAGCAAGAACAGCTGCGGCTACAATCTTTTTGGTCTTGTCGACGGGTTTGCGCAAGGCCGGTTCGATCTTCCCAAACTCTTCGTTGGCAGCGAGGGCACGCTCGGTCTCTTTAGTGAAGCCACGATCATGCTGGTCGAAAATCCCATTGCGACCCTTACGGCGCTCATCCATTTTTACCGGTTGGAAGAGGTGGGAGAGGCGGTGCCGAAGCTGCTGGAGTTGAAGCCGAGCGCGCTGGAAGTGATGGATGCCAACACGCTCAATCTGATCGGCAGGGCGAAGCATGGCATTCCGGCGGATGCTGCAGCCACGCTGTTGATCGAGTTGGATGCTGACGGTATGGGCACTGATCTTCGCGAACAGGCCGAGCGGATGACGACGATCTGCCGACGGTACCGCCTGACCTCCGATCCCGTGATCGCCTTCGATCCGGAGCAGCGGGACCAGTTGTGGAAGGCCCGCAAGGCCCTCTATCCCACGCTCTATCGATTCGATCCCAGGAAGAAGCCCATCAACTTTGTGGATGATGTGGTGGTGCCAGCTGAACGGATCAGCGAACTAATCCGCTATCTGGAAGAGTTCTTTGTCGGGCAGCATGTGCCGGTCGCGATCTTCGGCCATATCGGGAACGGGAACGCCCACATCATTCCGTTGCTCGACGTGAACGATTCAGACGATTTCCAGAAGATGGTGCAGGCCTATCACGAGATTCACCAAACGGTGTTAGGCCGTTTCGGCGGCTCGATCTGCGGAGAGCATGGGGATGGCCGGGTGCGAGCCGAATATGTGAAGACGATGTTCGGCCCGGAGCTCTACGACCTGTTTGTGAAGGTGAAGCAGAGCTTCGATCCTGCCGGGGTGCTCAATCCCGGCATCAAGATCAGCGACCGGCCCTTCACGGACCATATCGACTATGTGCGATTGTCGAAGCCCTGCGCGACCTGCGCCAAGTGTAATTCCGTCTGTCCGGTCTACGATGTCTTTCAATCGGAAGACATGAGTTCGCGTGGCTGGTTTGAGATCGTCACGGACAAGAACTACAGCTATCTCAATTCGAAGCGAGTCGTTGAGGCCTGTCTCAATTGTAAGTCCTGCCGGACGGCCTGTCCTGCCGGAGTGGATGTGTCCCAACTCATCCTGGACCGGCGAGCTGAGCACCCGAACAAGATGGCCGGTTTGATTTTTCGCCTCCATGCGCGAGCATGGATTTTTGAGCCGCTCTTGAAACTGCTTGCACGTGGCCAATTTCTCTGGGGGCGGCCTCTGATGCGGCGGCTGCTCGATCGTCTGACGAGACCCATCATGCGTGGCCTGGCTGCGACGGCGCGTTTGTCGCCTCAACTGGCATTGCCTCGACTGGCGAAACGACATCTCCGCGACCGTTATCCGGAATTGATTCCACAGGCAGGGCAAGCGGCTCGCTCTCCGGTGGCCTATTTTCATGGCTGCGCGGCTAACTACTTCGACGACGGGGTGGGGGATGCGGTGATTGCCGTGTTGAGAAAACACGATGTCGAGCCGGATCTGCCGGTGCAACGTTGTTCCGGAACGCCGATTGAAACCTATGGGCATCGTGTGCTGGCCAAAGAGGGGGCCAGGGTCAACCTCGCCTCCATGGCAGGGTACGAGAAGGTCGTGACCGGCTGCGCCTCCTGCACCCTCATGTTGAAGGATTATCCGACGCTGTTCGCCGGTGAGCCGGAGCAGGCAGCAGCCCAGGCCTTGGCCAAACGGGTCACCCATATTTCGGAGTTTGTGTCACAATCGCCGGTGAAGCCGGCCATGGCCAGTCAGCAGCCCAAGCCCTGCAAGGTGGCCTACCATTCCTCCTGCCATCTGCGAGCGGCGGGAGTGACCAAGGAGCCTCGTGCGATTCTGGCAGGGTTGCCTGGCGTCGAGTATGTCGAAATGCTGGACGCAGACCGGTGCGCGGGCGGAGCCGGGACCTATCTGGTGAAGGATTTCGAGACCTCGCAACGTATCGTCGAGCGGAAGCGGCAGGCCGTCGAACAGAGCGGCGCAGAGGTGGTGGCCACCAGTTGCCCTGCCTGTATGATTCAATTGCGGACCGGATTGCAGGGGGCCGCAGAGGTGAAACACGTGGCGCAAATGATTCAGGAAGCCTACGAAGCAGCGGACCGACAGAAGGATGGAGGCACAGCATGAAGTTGCGTAAGGTCGATGGCCTCTTTGTCCTGTTTGCCTTGGCCGTCATCGTCGGGGTGTCGCTGCTGCCGACTCCGAAAGACCGGAACCCCATGATCCCGGCCGATGCGGTGCATCAGCCGATCACGGTGGAAAAGGCCTGTCTGCAATGCCATGTTCCTTCCGGCAGTAAGCCTCTCCCGGAGCGCCATCCCAGACGGCAGGATTGTTTGCGCTGCCATGCAAGGGGAGCGTGAAACGTAAAAAGTAAAACGTGAAACGATGGGGTTTGGTACGCGAGCGACGAATAACAAGAGACGAGGGTTGCATGGTCACAGTGCTGGTGTTTGGATTGACGCTTCGCGATGCCGTTGGAGAAACGGAATTCGAGCTGGAGGTGCCTGAGCCGACCACGGTCAAGAAGCTCATTGAATTCAACTTCGAGCGGATGGGTCCCTTGCTGCAATTTCTTATGAACCGGGAAGTGATGATCGCGGTGAATAAGAAGGTGAGTGCCGAGGATACGGTCGTGAAGGACGGCGACATCGTGAAGTTCTCCCATCAGGCGGTGACGTCGTATGATGGGACTCGCGACATCCCAATTTAGCCGAATGCTGAAAAAGTCCGTCAGCTTCGTTCTCGCCTTGAACAGGTCCTCAACATACCCATGAGGGTACGCCTGCGGCCTCGCTGCCGAACTGTTTGAGCATTCGACGGGATCGTGCCATAAGAGAGGATTAGCGGAGTCGGCGTTTGGCTTTCGCTGTCGGTTGCGCAGTGAGGGGATCGTCCGGCCAGGAATGTTTGGGGTAGCGCCCGCGGAGTTCTTTTTTGACCTCGATATAGGCCGATCTCCAGAAGCTGGAGAGGTCCTTCGTAATCTGAACCGGTCTGCGTCCTGGTGACAGGAGATGCAGCATGACCGGGATCTTCCCGTCGACAAGACACGGCGTTTCCTTACAGCCGAACATTTCTTGCAACCGCACAGCCAGGATCGGCAGATCCGGTGTCTCATATTCCACGCGCACGTTCGATCCACTCGGGACTGTCAGGTGTGTCGGCGCCCATTGGTCGAGCTGGCGTGACTGTTCCCAGTTGAGGAGTGCGTGCAAAGGTTGAGTGAGATCGAGTCTGGTGACCCGGTCGAGCGTCGTCAGTCCTGCCAGATAGGGACCAAGCCAGTCGTCGAGTGTTTGCAACAGCGCTTCATCTGACAGATCGGGCCATCGGGACTCTTGCCCGTTGATCCTGTGCAGAAATGTCACCCGCGCCCGCCACTGCCGAAGTTCCGGAGTCCAGGCCAGCCTGTCGAGTCCCGCCCGACTGATGCCCTGTAGCAAGGCCGTCGAGATCATCGAGGGGTCCGGCTTCGAGAGGCCCTGCTCGGACAGAATGAGCGAACCTAATCGTCGTTGCCTCGTCGCCCGCACCATCTGCGCTGTGTCGTCCCACGAGACTTCATCGATGGTTTGAATGTGATCGGCATAGAGGGTTTCAAGATCGCGAAGGCTGACTGGCGCTGCCAGATCGATCCTGGCCGATTGCTGGCCTCCGTCCAGATCGGCAATAACCAGATAGTCTTCCGATCCGAGCGGGTCTGGGTTCTGAAAGAGCGCGCCACGGCCATTGGCCATGAGATAACGCGCGTTGCTTCCCTGTTGGCGCTGGGCGATACGATCCGGATAGGCCAGTGCGAGCAAGAGACCGGCTTCATCGAGGCTCTCCTGCCGACCGGAACGGGCAGCTCGAGGCAGTTGCCGTTGCCAGATGTCGGCGGTGCGGGCCACTCTCTGGCAGGCGGCTCGGTCTACGGTTGCGCTGGCCGCGTGATCGTGTTGTCCATGCAAGACATCCAAGCGGAGTCGCAGGTCGGCATTGCGCCAGCCGGAGGGGCCCCGCAGAATATCTCGCTCGCTCAATAGAGCCGCCAGTTCACAGGCGAGGTTGGTGAGGTGTAACGGCACAGATTTGAGCAGCATATGCGCGAGACGGGGATGGATCGGCAGCTCGGCCATCTGTGTGCCATGGGGAGTGATGTGCCTTTCCGCATTGAGTGCACCGAGGCCGACGAGTAGTTCCCTCGCCTGGGCCACAGATCCGGCCGGGGGGGGCGTGAGCCAGGACAGCTCGGCTGGATCGGCCGTGCCCCAGAGGGCCAATTCGAGCAGGAGGGGCGCCAGGTCTGCGTCGAGCATTTCCGGCGGGCGGCGCGGGGCCAACGATTGCTGCTCGGCAGAGGTCCAGAGGCGAACACAGACGCCCGGTTCGAGACGGCCGGCTCTGCCGCGCCGTTGCTCGGCCGAGTCCTGCGTGACGCGAATCGTGTCCAGTCTCGTGAGTCCTGATCTCGGATCGAAGCGAGGCACGCGCAACAGGCCTGCGTCGATGACGATGCGTATTCCGTCGATTGTCAAACTGGTTTCGGCGATTGAGGTGGCGAGCACGATTTTTCTCGTGCCAGGTTGAGTCGGCGCAATCGCTCGGTCCTGCGCTTCTTGCGGCAGGTCTCCATGGAGCGGTGCAATGAGGATGTGCGAGCCCAGATTGAGATCGAGCAGCTTTCGTTCGACGCGGCGGATCTCCGCCATGCCGGGCAGAAAGACCAGGAGACTGCCAGGGTCTTGCGCCAGCGAGCGTTTGATCGATTGGACGACTGCCACATCGAGGTGGCCCGAGAGGGGCTGCTCAAGATAACGGGTTTCGACCGGAAACATTTTACCTTCGCAGGCAATGACCGGCGCTTGACCCAACAGTTCCGAGACCGGTCCACAGTCCAAGGTGGCGGACATGACAAGCAGACGGAGGTCCGGACGAAAGATCCTTTGTGATTCCAGGCAGAGGGCCAGGCCCGTATCGGCCTGCAGGCTCCGTTCATGGAATTCATCGAAGAGGACGATCGCGTAGGCGCTGAGGGCGGGATCGTTCTGGAGCAGTCGAGCGAGAATGCCTTCCGTGACCACTTCGATTCTGGTTGTGGGTCCCACCTTCGTGTCGAGCCTCATGCGGTAGCCGACCGTCTGGCCAACCGGTTCACCCAGCGTGGTAGCCATACGGTGGGCTGCGGCACGGGCCGCAAGCCTTCGTGGCTCCAGCATGAGCAAATTTTTTCCCGCGAGCCAGGGGGCATCGAGCAAGGCTAAGGGCACTTGCGTCGTTTTTCCTGCGCCAGGCGCCGCAGTCAGGAGTACGTTCCGTTCCTCCGTCAACGTGCGACGAAGAGTTGGCAGTACGTCTTCTATTGGGAGCTTGGACATGGTAAGTTCACTCGCGACAAAAAGAGACTGTAACAGAGTCGTGATAGGGACGAAAAGGAAGCGGTACGGACATGGCCCCCAATCAATGGACGAAGGAAAAGCCCGCTGTCACCGGTTGGTACTGGTTCCGTGGCCTGGCGCACGAAGCAGACCCCTTTATCGTGCAAGTGGACGAGGTGGGCCAGTTTCAATGGCCGGACGGCGGGTATCAGGAAGTGGGGCTGGCCAAGGGGGAATGGGCCGGGCCGATCCAACTGCCTGAAGACAGGGACGCATAGAGCGAGGTGTGCGCTCCTACTCACATAACGAGCAGGACTGAGTAGTTGCTCGCTTAATGGACACACGAAACCCCCTCAGGGCCGGGGCGGCGAGAGTTATTTTTGCCAGCCGCTATCACTTCTCAGTGCAATCACAGTAGTATGATGATTCAGCGCGAGTTCGACTCTTTATCACGTAACCAGCATACAGCTCAGAAAGGCCATCGAGGCACTATATGAAACATGAGACTACCAACCCACCGGCGGAAACGCCGGCGAAGGGATTTTCGCCCGGCTTTGCGGCACTCGGCCTGGAAGCAGCCTTGCTCACCACGCTCGACACGCTGGGCTATGAAGAGCCCACGCCGATTCAACGGGAAGCGATTCCTCCATTTTTAGCAGGCCGCGATCTCTTGGGCCAAGCGGCGACCGGGACCGGCAAGACGGCTGCCTTTACGCTGCCGATGCTCCAGCGCATCGCCCATTCGGCGCGGCGTTGTCCCTCCGCCCTCATCCTGGTACCGACCAGAGAGTTGGCCATGCAGGTCGGCGAAGCCGTCACGCGGTACGGCAAAGAGTTGAAGATCACGGTGCTTCCGGTCTATGGAGGCCAGGCGATCGGTCCGCAGCTCCATGCGCTCAAGCGCGGGGTCGATGTCATCGTGGCGACGCCCGGTCGGGCGCTGGACCATATCCGCAGAAAAACGCTACAGCTCAAGACGATTCAGATGGTGGTGCTGGACGAAGCAGACGAGATGCTCGACATGGGCTTTGCTGACGATCTGGACGCCATCCTGGAGCAGGTCCCCAAAGAGCGGCAGACCGCTCTGTTCTCCGCCACCATGCCGCCCAGGATCGCCTCCATTGCGAAGCGCCACCTGAGAGAGCCGGTCGAGATCAAGATCGCCAAAGAGGCACTCAAGGCTGGCGCCGTTCCGCGTGTGCATCAAACGGCCTACGTCGTGACCAGACCGCATAAGGTCGCGGCATTGGCTCGCATCCTGGACATGGAGGCGCCGAAGTCCGCCCTCATATTCTGTCGTACGCGTATCGAAGTCGATGAATTGACCGCGATGCTGACTAGCCGCGGGCACAGGGCCGAAGCGATCCATGGCGGCATGAATCAGCCCCAGCGCGATCGTGTCATGAGCTCGTTCCGGTCCGGACAAACTGAACTCCTCGTGGCCACTGATGTGGCGGCGCGGGGCTTGGATATTCCGTCCGTGTCGCATGTGGTGAACTACGATCTGCCTACGTCGTCGGAAGTCTATGTCCATCGGATCGGACGGACCGGGCGCGCCGGGCGCGAGGGGTCGGCCATCACCGTTCTCGATCCGCGCGAGCAGCGTCTGCTCTGGAACATCGAGCAGCTGACGAAAGCGAAAATTGTTGTGACGCAAGTGCCGACCATCGCCGACCTTCGGACGAAGCGGTTGGCACGAACCAAGAGCGCGATTGAAGAAGTGTTGACGGCCGGTGATCTGGATCAGTTCCGGGCCGTGGTCGCATCGCTTGCCGAACAGGGAGACCCGCTGGAGGTGGCAGCGGCAGCTCTGAAGCTTCTGTTCCGCATCCAGGGTGGAGAGCGGAAGGAATACGATATTCCTGCTTCGTCGAGCAGGCCGCCGGAGCGTCCCTCGATGGCGCGGCGTCCCATGGGCGATCCTCGAATGGATCCTCGCGGGCGGGCCGGCGCCGTGATGCCACGCGAGGGTCAGGGGGGGCAGGGTCGATCCTTCAGCCCTCCCGTCCGTGGCGGACGAACGGCTGGCACAGCCAAGCTCTATATCGGCGCAGGCCGTGAGGCAGGTATCCGGGCCGGCGACCTCGTCGGGGCGATTGCCAACGAGGCAGGACTCAATTCGAATGTTATCGGCGTCGTCGAAGTGATGGACCATTTTTCGCTGGTGGAAGTGCCGGAAGTATTGGCCCGTGAGATCATCGAGACCCTCAGCCGCACCAGGATCAAGGGCCAGAAGGTGGCTGTGCGGTTGTTTACGGAGCAGCCACGAGGGGGACGGGCGTAGCAAGAGCGGTAGGAGTTTTCTTTGCTCCCGGAGCGCGCGCCCTCAGAAGGGCCTCGCTCGACGGCCGCAGTCGAAAGCTCCTACCGCCCTTGCTGTTTTGTGACAGATAGATTGAGAAAAGTAAGTGAGCGATGAGGGACGCAAGACAGTTGTTGCCTGGAATGATGAGCGATCTTCGGTATCCTCTTCCTGCCTGGTCATAGCCTAGACGCCCGACGCAATCAGCTCCCATTTTCATAACATTCAACGGAGGACGACGTGATGAGCGGCAACCAAGCCGATTCCCTGCTGCGACTAATGAGCCAGATGTTTCGAGCCCATCCCTGGCATGGAGTCTCCATCGGAGAACAGGCGCCGGAGATAGTGACGGCCTACATTGAAATTGTGCCGACCGACACGGTGAAGTACGAAGTGGACAAGGTCAGCGGGTTTCTCAAGGTCGATCGTCCGCAGCGGTTTTCGAATTATTGTCCCGTCTATTACGGACTGGTGCCGCAAACCTATTGTGGCGAGGGCGTGGCCGCGTTGTTTTCCGCGCGGGCCAATCGCAAGGATGTCGTGGGGGATGGGGATCCGCTCGATATCTGTGTGCTCACGGAAAAGACGATCCCGCACAGCGACATTCTCCTCACGGCTTTGCCCATCGGCGGGCTGAGCATGGCAGACGGTGGCGAAGCGGACGACAAGATCATCGCGGTCATGAAGGACGACGCGACCTATGGCGGCTATACCGATATCTCGCAGGTTCCGTTGCCGCTGCTGGATCGCTTGCGGCATTATTTCCTGACCTATAAGAGCGCGCCAGGCACCACCCAGCACAAAGTCGAGATTACGAGTATCTATGGTCGCGAGGAAGCCTTGAATGTGATTCGCACCAGCCATGCCGATTACAAGGCGAAGTTTCCTGAGCTGGAAATTCGTTGGGGCAACGGGAAAGCGTAGCTAGCTGGCGGTTACCCGACTTTTTTTATCTGCTCTGGCACGAGGGTGTGGGGGTGGGGGACGATATCGACTCCGTTTCTGCCGCGGCTTTTGACGCGGTAGAGGGCGTAGTCGGCCATCTTACGCAAGAGCTCCGAGCTCAAGGGGTGGCCGGGGGATGCGACCGTCGCGCCGATGCTGACCGTAATGGGCAGCGGGCCGCTCGGTGTGTCAAAGGGCATGCCGCTGATGGCCATTCGAAACCGCTCGGCGCATTCGCGTAGTGAGTCCAGATCGCAGTTCGGGACGATGATCAGGAACTCTTCCCCTCCGGCGCGCCCGACGTGATCGTAGCGGCGGGCGGCCTTCCGGAGCCGCTGCGCAGTTTCTTGGATGACGATATCTCCCACCGGGTGCCCATAGGTATCGTTGACCCGCTTGAAATGGTCGAGGTCGGCCATGAGGACCGCCACCGGGTGGCGGGTCCGTTCAGCCCGCGACAGTTCCTGCGCCAAGGTATGCAAAATCGCCGAGTGGTTCAGCAGCTCCGTCAACGAATCGTGCCGGGCTGCTTCCGTGGATGCCTGGAGGAGCTGGAGGTTTTGAATCGCGGTCCCGGCCTGGGCCACGAGGGTCAGCACGATCTGCTCGTCCAGCCCGCTGAAGTCGGTCGCCAGTCCCTGGTCGGTCAGTTTATTGGCGAGAGAGAGCCGGCCGAAAAATCTGCCATGGCAGCGAATCGACACTCCGAGATACGAGGTCATGGGGGCATGGTCTTTGGGGAATCCGAGGGAGGTCCAGTGCTTCGCGAGGTGTCTCAGGGAGAGGGCACTATTCTCTTGTCCAAGGGAGTCCATCGCTCCCTGGTCAAGCGGGAGCGCCTGGATGGCTTGGGCTGCTGCGTCATCAATTCCTCTGCTGAGGAACTGTCCCGGTTCACGTTGATTGTCGTTGGAAACCGCTAACGATACATAGCGCGCCCCGGTGCTCTTTTTGGCGACGTCGAGGAGATGGGAGAGGAGTCCGTCGAGGTCTTGCTGCGCGGACAGGGTCTGTGCGGCTACGACCAGCGTATGAAGGGCTTCCGTTCGTTTGGTGAGGGCCGCTTCCGTGGCACTGGCCCGTAGGCATTCCCGTTTCGCCGTGCGCCATTCGCCGTGCAAGACCTTGATCACTCCCAGCGCAAGGACAAGCAGGGGGAGGAGGATTGGGCCGGCGAGCAGCGACAGTTTCCGGAGGAACGATCCAAGGGGAGCGAGGACGTTGTCCCGGTCCAGAGAGAGCAACGTGAGCAGCGCCAGGGCCGCGACCAGGGACATGATCCAGGTCCGGTGGCGGCCTATCCAGACAGGGAATCGGTGTGTGGTGGACGAAATGGGAGTCTGTTGTTCCATGCAAGTGGCTCGGGTACGGAACCTGTCGAGGTGGTTGCACTCATCATAAAGGAAGCGCGAAGCAAGGCAAGGAAAGCGTCGATTATTGCGGTGGGAATAAGGGGATCGACCAAGCCCCCTGTTCTATGCGAAAACTACCCATAGCTCTGGAGTGTCTGTACTCGAATGAAGTCGCGCCCTCGTTATGTTGTCCCTATCCATCGAACGCTGACCAGCAGGAAGAGGCTGCCGTGACCCTGTCTCCCTGGACTGCCAAGCTGCGTGAGTGGCAGGCTCGCGCCGTGTCCGGCGTCCTGACCCATGCGAGTCCTGATTTCCTCGCGACGGCGACCCCCGCCGCCGGGAAAACGCGTTTTGCCCTGCGGATCGCTCACCAGTACTTGGCGGATCGAGTGGCCAGCCGTGTGCTGGTCATCTGTCCGACCAACCACCTACGCACGCAATGGGCGACTGCCGCTGGCCTGGTGGGGATTCAGCTGGACCCTGGGCTGACGAACGAGCAAGCTATCGAGGCCCGCGACTACCACGGCGCCGTCGTGACCTACCAGCAAGTCTGTCTCGCGCCGGCCATATTTCAGCGCGCCTGCCGGAGCCGGCCCACCCTGCTCATCTTCGACGAGTTGCACCATGCGGGCGAGGGAAAGGAGTGGGGCAATGCCCTGCGGGAAGCGTTCGACGAAGCGGTTTTTCGATTGGCCTTGTCCGGCACCCCCTTTCGCTCCGATAACAATCCGATTCCCTACGTGCGCTATGAGCAGGGCGAGAGCCAGGCTGATTTCACCTATGGCTATGCCGAGGCGATTCGCGAAGATGTCTGCCGTCCGATTCTTTTCCCGAGTTACGAGGGGGAGCTGACCTGGCTTTCGGAGGGCCGCGAACATCGAGCGACCTTCGAGGATGGACTCACCTTCGAACTGCAGCGGGAGCGACTCAAGACTGCGCTCTTGCAAGATAGTTGGCTCGGGCCTGTCATCACGGATGCCCACACTGAGTTGCGTCGACTCCGTAAGCAGGAACAGCCTGATGCGGGAGGGCTCATCGTCGCCATGAATCAGGACCATGCCAGGCAGGTGGCGGAACTGGTGGGGCGTATTACGGGCAGTCGAGCCCATGTGGCCATCTCGGACGATCCGTCTGCGTCGAAGACGATCGAGACCTTCGCGCATCATAAGACCCAGCAATGGCTCGTCGCGGTGAACATGGTGAGCGAAGGCGTCGATATCCCGAGGCTCCGCGTAGGCGTCTACGCCACGAACGTTCTGACTGAGATGTATTTCCGCCAGGTCGTCGGGCGATTCGTCCGGATGCAAGAAGGATTGCCGAAGCCGCAACGGGCCTGGCTCTACCTGCCGAAGGATGCCACCCTCGTCCACTATGCCAAGCGAATCAAGGCGGAGCGGGACCATGTGTTGGAAGAGATCATGCCTTCCGTGCAGCGTACCCTGTTCGGGACTGCTGCCACCTCGCTGAAAGAATACATCCCTCTGCATGGAGTGGCCCGGATGGATAGCTTGATCGGAGGAGACGAGGGGGAGCCGGCTCTCGATGGGAAGGGCCTCGCCGCACCGCCGGTGGCGCTTCATGACAAGAAGAACGAATTGCGAGACCAGCACCGGTCCCTTGTCGGGACCGTGTCGCGCAAGACCGGCGTCGATCATCGCCAGCTTAACGCCGAATTGATCAAGCGAACCGGCGGCCGGGTCGAGCAAGCGACCGTCGCGCAGCTGGCGCGTCGGATTGCGTTGCTGGAGAAGTGGCGGGACTCCGGGTTTGACGGAGGCCGGGCGCGGACCTGACTGAACCTACGTACATTCCTGCGATCTGATATCAATTCCCAGTCCCTGCCCGCATGGATCGGCGTTCATGTGGCTGCGCGTTCGACACGTACAGCGAAGACTACGTAAGCACTTCCTCTCGGATGAAGAAGTGCCGCGCGCCGCTGCGCTGCGATCATCGCTAGGCAATTAGTGCAAATTCACCATGGCTACCGCGGTCCTGTCGCTTACGGCGCGAGATTGTTAGGTACGCTATTAATTATTTCATGAAACTTTCCGATAGGTATCGCAGGGAGTATTTGGCCCCGTGAAGCGACGGGGGCCTGACCTGTTCGAACGGGTCGTGGAATGTGCCCCTCTGCTGTGGCCGGTCCTGATTCGTCGGAGGTGAGCGCATACCCGTTTGGCCTGGCCCTGGTGCCTTGGCAGGACGAAGTGTGCGGTGGTCGTTCTCTTGCTAAGCGGTCCGTCGGACGGACCGCAGTGAGTGAAAGCTGATGGAGCGTACGCATATGAACAAGTCTCTCACTCTGGATTCAGAGACTTCTCACATCATTCTCGATAATGCCTTGGATGCCCATATCCTGATGGACAGAGAAGGAACGATCGTCGGCTGGAATCCGCAGAGCGAACGGATCTTTGGGTGGCCCGCAGACGAGGTACTCGGACGTCGTCTCTCCGATCTTATCATCCCGCCCGCATACCGAGACGCCCATGAGCGGGGGCTTCAGACCTTCTTGGCAACTGGGAAAGGCGCAGTGCTCGGCACCCGCATTGAAATTGAAGGCTGGCACCGGGATCAACGGCAATTCCCCATAGAGCTTACAGTGATCCCGGTCGAGAGGAAGGGCAGCTGCGTGTTCAGTGCCTTCGTGCGCGACATCACGGAACGAAAGCAAGCGGAAATGTCGCTGAAAGAGGCGAAGGATCAGGCCGAACGTGACGCCCAAGAGCGGGCGGGCATTCTTGCCGCCGTCGATGTCTTCTTTATCTATGTGGACTGCAACGGCCGTGTGACGGAGTGGACGATCCGCGCGGAACAAACCTTTGGCATTTCCTGGAGCCAGGCGCTCGGCAAGCTGTTGCGCGAGCTTCCGATTTCATGGAATTGGGACGAGGTTGCCGGCCTGATGCAATGTCCCGGCGGACAGACACGGTTCCGCTTGCACCAGGGCGAGCGGGGGGAGCGGTTCATCGGGATGACGGTCACCCCCATTATCCAGGAACAAGGGACCGGTCATATCTTCATGGGGAAAGATATTACCGATCAACTGAATATCGACCACGAAATCGCGCAGTCCCAGAAACTGGAATCCATTGGTCAGCTGGCGGCGGGAGTCGCCCATGAAATCAACACCCCGATTCAGTTCGTCGGCGATAACATTATGTTTCTTAACGACTCGTTTATTGGAGTCTTGCGTGCGTTGAGACAATACCAGTGCCTTCTCGAAGCCGTGAAAACGAACACCTGTTCCCAGGCACTCATTGAATCGTGCGAGGTCACCAACGACCAGGCCGATCTTGAGTATCTCCTGTCGGAAATCCCCGTGGCTATTCTTCAATCCGGCGAGGGCGTTTCGCGGGTGAGCACTATTGTGCGAGCCATGAAGGAGTTTGCGCACCCAGGAAGCAACGAGAAAGCAGAGGTGAATTTAAATAAAGCCATCATGAGCACCCTCACGGTGGCGAGTAATGAATGGAAGTATGTGGCGGATTTACAGACCCACTTGGATCCGTCTCTCCCTCCTGTGCCATGCCTGATCGGGGAGTTCAATCAGGTCGTGTTGAATATCATCGTCAACGCTGCTCACGCCATTGCCGACGTCGTCAAGGATACCACCAGGAAGGGCACCATTACGGTCTCCACGGCATGTGTCGAGGATCAGGCGGAAATTCGCATCGCCGATACGGGAAGCGGCATTCCCGAATCCATTCGCACGAAGATCTTCGATCCGTTTTTTACAACCAAAGAGGTCGGGAAGGGGACGGGCCAGGGACTCGCCATTGCGCGCGCCGTCGTCGTGAATAAACATGGCGGCAGCATCACGGTTGAAAGTGAAGTGGGGCGAGGCACGACGTTCGTCATTCGCCTCCCGCTTAAGGTTCCGTCAAGCGTCATCGCCGATCAGGTTTTGCAATGAAACGGCTTCTCTTTGTGGACGACGAGTCTAAGGTGCTGACCGGTCTGCAGCGTCTGCTCCGCCCGATGCGTCACCAATGTGAGATGCAGTTCGTCACCAGTGGAGAGGCCGCCCTTGCGACGCTCGCACAAGCCCCCTTCCATATTGTGGTTTCCGATATGCGGATGCCGGGGATGGATGGGGCCACGCTGCTGAAAGAAGTGCAGCGCCGATACCCGCACATCGTGAGAATCGTGCTCTCCGGGCACTCGGATCAAACCATGATCCATCATTCACGCGGCGTGACGCATCAGTATCTCACCAAGCCCTGTGAAGCCGATGTATTGAAAGCCACGATGATGCGTACCTGCAACTTGTGCGAGTCGCTCGCCCAGGACTCTCTCCGGAACCTCGTGGCAGGCATGAGCAGTGTGCCCAGTCATCCTGCGCGGTATGGCCAAGTGACACGCGAGATAGAGTCCAAGAATTCATCCTTGCTGGCCATCGCCACCAGTATCTCCCAGGACATGGGAATGACCGCCAAGGTCTTGCAGCTCGCCAACTCCTCCAATTCAGAACTCTACGCCACGGTCTCGACTGCGGAGCAGGCCGTGAATCTGCTGGGCTTCGACGCCATTCAATCGCTGGTTCTGAGCGGAGGCGTATTTGCTCCATTGGCCAGCACCGACAGCGTGCGACGCAACATCGAGGATTTGTGGGAGGAGAGCCTGGTGACCGGTGCACTGGCGCAGGCAATTGCACAAGCTGAACAGGCTTCGCCGCCGACGATCGACCAAGCCCGTACGGCGGGCGTCCTCCATGATATCGGCGCCCTCGTCCTCGCAGCCCATGCCACCGAGCGATACGATGCTGTCTGCCGGATCGAGCGGGAGGAAGGGATTCCTCGAGGGGAAGCGGAAACACAGGAGTTCGGTAATACTCATGCGGAGGTTGGGGCCTACTTGCTCGCGCTCTGGGGAATCAACGATTCGATTGTTGAGGCGGTGGCGTTCCATCACACGCCTGCCGAGCATCCTGGGGAGGCGTTCTGCCCGCTGACGGCGGTGCATGTCGCCGACAATCTGCAGAAGGAACTCAGGTCGATAGAGCGGGGAGGGCCGTGCTCCCAACTCGATATCGAGTATCTGAACCGGCTGGGCCTCGGCAACCGACTCCCGATATGGCGTGAGCTAGCGGCTGATCTACAGAAGGAGCAGGCCCATGAGTGAGACGATTCTCTTGGTCGATGACGATGCCAATGTGCTGGAGGGCTGCAAACGCCAACTTCACAAAAACTTTACGCTGGAAACGGCCGTGGGACCGGAGGAAGGTTTGAAGATGGTCGCGGAAGGCGGTCCCTTTGCCGTGGTGGTCTCTGATTACCAGATGCCCGGGATGGACGGGATTCAATTTTTGACGCAGGTGCGCGAAAAGTCCCGGGAGAGCGTCCGGATCTTGTTGACCGGCAACGCCGATCTTGATTCCGCTATTCAGGCGATCAATCAGGGACAGATCTTCCGGTTCCTGACCAAACCCTGCCCCCCGGAGGTGTTGACGAGCACCCTCACCGCTGCCCTCCACCAGTACAAGCTGATCACGGCAGAGCAGGAGCTGCTTGAAAAGACCTTGAGCGGCAGTATCCGGGTGCTCTGCGACATGCTGTCGTTTGCGAATCCTGAAGCATTCGGGCGCTCCTCACGCATTACGCGATCCGTTCAATCGATTGTGGAGCAGCTGCAGCTCCCTGATCCATGGCTGACGACGACTGCTGCGATGCTGTCGCAACTCGGGTGTGTGATTCTTCCGGAGATCGTGTTGGATAAGGTGTACCGCGGTGACAAGTTGGATGAAAAAGAGATACAGCTTTATAAGCAGCATCCCTTCATGGGCGCTGATCTGGTCGCCGCCATTCCCCGTATGAAGCCCGTTGCAGAGATCATCCGGCTGCAGGACAAGCCGTACGGAGGCCCCAGCGCCTCAGACGACCCTCACATCGGCGACGGCATTCCGATAGGAGCCAGAATTCTGAAAGTCGCATTGGATTTCGATGCGCTACTTTCGGCAGGCAAGTCGCAGACAGAAGCGATTGCACAGCTGAAAGGACGGAAGGACCAATACGATCCAAAGGTCCTTGACTCGCTGGTCGCCACCGTGAGCGAGAATGCAAAATTTGAAGTCAAACCGGTCGGGGTTGCCGACCTTCGGAATGGCATGATTTTGGTGGAGGACATTCACTCCGGCCAAGGTGAGCTGCTGGCGTCCAAGGGGCAAGAAGTCAATCAGCCTATGCGAATCCGCCTCCAGAGCCTCACCAAATCCTCTCCCATCCGGGAGCCCTTTATGGTGGTGCTTCCGAAGGACATGTGCAACCAACAGCCGGACCCAGGAGAACAGGTCATGAGCCGTTTCTTGCAGAGGCTGAGGGCCTCCTAGCCGGATGCAGTCGCCCTTGCGCGCGGCACCATGCAACGGGGAAGGTTTGTCAGGCTTCTATCTTTCCGATTTCTTCCCGCAACTGAAACTTGAGCGACGCATATTCCTTCATGCAGTAGGCGAGGAGCCGTTCCGAGCCGAAGAGCATCACCATCCTGCCATCCTTGTCCACGAGCCGTCTGGTGTCCTGCGGCCAGTAGATGCGGGCGATCGCGTCCGGCTCACCCGTGACCCAGCGGGCCAGGACGAAGGGCATCCGTTCGACCGTGGCCTTGACCCCATATTCGCTGTCGAGCCGCGAGGCGACCACATCGAACTGGAGTTCTCCGACTGCGGCCAAGACCGGTTCCCGCCGCACATGGTCCGGTGAATAGAACACCTGCATGACCCCTTCCTCTTCCAGCTGCTGGAGTCCCTTCTGGAACTGCTTCTGCTTCGTGAGGTCCTGGCTTCGGAGCACGCCGAAACATTCCGGGGGAAAGAGCGGGATCGCATCGAAGGCGAGGGGACTGCCGGAGCAGAGGGTATCCCCGATGGCAAAGAGGCCTGGATTCACCAGTCCCACAACGTCGCCGGGGTAGGCCTCATCGATGGTTTCCCTGTCACGACCGAAGAGCCGATGCGGTCTCGTCATGCGAATCTTCCGGTCCAGCCGCGCGTGATGGACCATCATGTCCTTTTCAAAACGGCCTGATACGATACGGAGAAATGCCATTCTGTCGCGATGCTGCGGGTCCATGTTCGCCTGAATCTTGAACACGAACCCGGAGAACTGCTCGTCCGTTGGCTGGACCGGTCCCTTGGAACTCATGCGAGGGCCTGGCGGTGGCGCAAGCCGGAGGAACCCGTTCAGGAATGGTTCGACGCCGAAGTTCGTCAGGGCGCTTCCGAAGAAGACCGGCGTAAGTTGGCCCGCGAGAAAACGGTCGCGATCGAACTTGGCACCGGCGCCGGTCAGCAGGGCGATCTCTTCTTGGAGCGGACCATAGGCCTCTCCAAGGGTCTCGGCCAGGCTTGGGTGGGGGAAGGTCTCGACTCGCATCGGGGCCCGTTTCTGGTTATGGGCCGTCCGTTGGAAGAAGAGGACTTGGGGGTCCTGAAGGTCATAGAGCCCAAGAAAGCCGGACCCTTCCCCGATGGGCCAATTGAAGGGGACTGCCGTCATGCCCAGGGTTTGCTCGATCTCTTCGAGCAGTTCGAAGGGATGGCGTCCCGGCTGGTCCATCTTATTGATGAAGGTCATGATGGGGATGTTGCGTTTGCGGCAGACGGCAAAGAGTTTCTTAGTTTGGGGTTCGATGCCCTTGGCGCTGTCGAGCACCATGACGGCGCTATCTACGGCCATGAGGGTGCGGTAGGTGTCTTCGCTGAAGTCCTGGTGGCCTGGCGTATCGAGCAGGTTGACCCGCACTCCCTCGTAATCGAACTGCAAGGCGGTGGAGGTGATGGAGATGCCGCGCGCCTGTTCCAGCTCCATCCAGTCCGACTTCGAGGCGCGCTGATTCGACCGCGCATGCACGGCCCCGGCCAGGTGGACCGCGCCGGCGTACAAGAGGAGCTTTTCTGTCAGGGTGGTTTTTCCTGCGTCCGGGTGCGAAATAATGGCAAAGGTGCGTCGCCGCGCGACTTCTCGCGCTAATTCATCGGACGACGACGATTTTTCGATCGGCAAAGACATAGAATTTCCTTCTCTTAATCAAGGCACCAGATGGAGCTATGTTTTAACACCTGGGAGGGCAGAAAACTATAGATAGGGAGCAGCCAGCCGTCCTTCTTGCTCGCGGAACGCGCACGCTCAGAAGGTGCTCGTTCGACGCGCGCAGTGAAGGGTTCTACCCCATTTCCACGGACGGTTGAGTTAAGAGTTGCTCCCCCTGGTGCTGCTGATCGAGTCTCCGCCGCTGCCGGGGATTGTGCCAGCGCTCGATGTAATCAAAGATATCCGCTCTCGCCTCGGCTCGCGTCTGGTACTGCCGCCGATTGACCCGCTCCCGTTTGAGGACGCCGAAGAAACTTTCCGCCGCGGCATTGTCGGCACAACTGCCCACCATGCTCATGCTACAGGTCACCTGGTGGGCCGCCAGGAACTGCTGGTATTCCGCCGAGGTAAACTGACACCCCCGATCGGAATGGAGAATGACCGGGGTCCGGGTGGGCCGCTGCCAGATCGCCATGAGGACGGCTTGGACGACCAGCGGGCAATCTTGCCGCGCACTCATGGACCAGCCCACCACGAGCCCGGAATACAAATCGAGGACGATACACAAGTACAGCCAGTGCTCGGCGGTCCGCACATAGGTGATATCGGTGACCCATTCGGTATTGGACGCGGTGGCGGTGAAGTCTCGCTCCAAATGGTTGCGGGTTCCAGCCGGCGGTGTCCCAGACGGCTTGGTGCGCCAGCGTCGCCGCTGCGGGAGGCCGCGCAAGCCAGCGCGGCGCATCAGACGGGCCACCCGGTGGCGCCCACATCGCTCACCGGCGTACCGCAGATCCTCCCAGATCCGCGGACTCCCAATGACGCCGTCGGAATCAGCATGGAGCTGACGAATCCGGGTGAGGAGCCGGGCGTTCTCCTGGTTCCGTGCACTCGGCACCCGCGTCGCCCAGCTATAATACCCGCTGGCCGACACGCGCAAACACCGACACATCAAGCGGATGGGAAAGGCATTGCGGCATCGTTGGATCATCCGATACTTCACTTCGACGCTCTCGCGAAGAACGCTGCCGCTTCTCGTAAAAAATCCCGCTCCTTCGTCACCCGGACCAACTCGCGACGGAGCTGGCTCATCTCTTCATCTCGGGATCGCCCGTGGCCGACAAACGCCGGCTTGGGCTCCTGACGCAACTCGCGGCACCATCGCCCCAGGACATTGGCCCCGATACCTAGGTCTGCGGCGATCTGGCTCACCGTCACCCCCGGTGACTCCAACATCGCCACTGCTTCACGTTTGTACTCGGCTGAAAACTTCCGTCGTGCTCCCATGACACCCCTCCTGGCTCATTATGAGCCGTAATCAGGTGTCCGTAAAAGCGGGGCAGAACCCGAAGGACGTCCGGCCACTCCCTATTGGGGGAAGGGTGGAAACGGGGAGGGATAGAACAACCCAAGGGGTGAGGATTGGAGTCTTCACTTCCCCCTCGCGAGTTGACGCAATTCTTCGTGAGGCGTAGCCTGCTGTCGGTCTGAATTATGGCTAGTCGTTGCATGGATCGGTGGAGTGTGCAGCATTTTCATAACTGTGCATCGATCTTCATTCTGCCGGAGTTGCATAGGTAATTATGGGCACATCAACGAATTCCATGTATCCGAGTATCCTTGCGCCGCTAGATGGTGTTATCGAGGCAATTCAGCGAACTGAGTTGTGCAAGGATGTCGTCTTGCGGAACCTTGAGCCAATTGAGATGTCGACGATCAATCGCGACCTCAGTGGCGGAAAAAGGTTTGGATTTGGACTTGGTGAACTCCCCGCCGAGATCGTTTGCTTAGAGATGAGGCTTCCTTCTCAGGATGTAACGGGCCAAAACGACGCTTGGAATTCTCATCTGAACTATGTGCGGGAAATCGGGGGCAATCTTATTCGCCAGGGAGTCACGCTACTGCGGCTAGCTCAATGTGGTCCAATTGGTGCACGGCTTGCAATTGTGCCGCTAGCTCCGGCAGTTCCTTATGGGTATACGCTCGCGCAAATTGAGTATATCCCCGCCTTGCGTCGGCCGAAGTATCCCCACAGCTATGCGATCAATTCCGAGACCCTTAAAGGTATTGGGAAGTTTTTCGAGAAATATTGGCACAGGGATTTGGAGTCCGAGCCTGGTATGCGTTGGTTCAACAAGGCTTATTTTGAGCTGAACAATGATGACCGACTCGCACACCTAGTTTTTGGGCTGGAGCAATTACTGTTAAGGGGGGAGAGGGAGCGCTCTTATCTATCATTCAAAATGGCTTTGCGAGGGGCATGGATGCTTGAGCCTCCAAGCCAGTTGCGCGTGCAGCAGTTCCGACAGCTCCGTGAGGGCTACACTTTACGAAGTGAGTTGGCTCACGGCAATTTAATGAGGGAGTTGACCGATAAGGAGCTTGAGTTAACAACCAAGCTTGAGGATGCCTTGAGGCGGTTAATGCAGCTATATCTCAAGTGTCCTGAACGGTTTAGTTCAGAAGCGCTGAACCTCCTGACGCTAGGTGTGCAGGATGTGCTTGGGTAGAAACAAAGGGGCTGAAGTTTTTGTTTCGTGACTTGGGAACATAACTGTTTTTTGAAATCCCCGCGAGTTGAGCCTGCCGGACGCTGACTGCTGGATTTCTCCTTCTCATATCATCGGTTACTTTCCTTCAAAGGGTGGCGGAGCCTGAGCGCAACTCGCCGGAGGAGCAGGGTGTCCATTGAGATTGCGCCGCGTAGGCTTGTTGGATCTTTTTTCGTTCCCTCTGGGGCGGCCTGATTTACTCCCTGACTGCGCGCGTCCAACGAGTGCTGGTTCATCTGGTCTATCTCGTCTATCTGGTTAGTCGGACTAGAAATTTGTCCAGAAGAACCAGACAGACCAGAAAGACCAGAAAGACCAGCCAACCAGACAGACAAGCCGTGCGCGTTGCGCGAGCAGGGGGAGTAATCAGGCCACCCCTCTTCGTTTCGAGCCATACGCCATCAGCCATATGCTCTTTTCTTCTGGTGGCTGCTAGCCGTAGGTCTGGTCGTCGCGCTTGGCAAGTTTGAGGAGGACGACTTTCTTGCGCTGGTCGTCGATATCGTACAGTACCCGGTAGGGGCCGACTCGCAGCCGATACTCAGCGGTGAATCGGGACACGATGAGTTCTCCGACCAGCTTCTTGGTGCGCTTGCCTTGAGGCTGGGGATTGCTTTTGAGCGATCTGACGGCGGCGATGATCGCGGCACTGTAGTCTGTGGGAATCTTTTCCAATGTCTTCTGGAAGAGACGTTCGACCCGTTCGCTCGGGAAGACGACGTCGTATTCCACCTAGAACCCCATTTTCTTGAAGAGCCGTTCCGCAGGGACTGCTTTTCCCTGCCTATACTCGATCCGTGCCCGTTCGATTTCCCCGAGCAGCTTCTTGTCTTTTAACTCATTGAGGGTGTCGACCAAGTTCAGCATGTCCTCGTAAGGGACAAGGAACGACACCGGTTTGCCATGGGAGAGGACCATCGTGGGGGATTTCGAGCGGATCAGCTTCGAGAGTTGCGCTTGGGCGTCTCGCACGTTGACCGGCTTCGCTTTTCGTACTAGATTCGTCCCGCTCATGTCAGGCCTCCATTGTATGGCAGTTGTATAGACAATAGCAGATCGCCTCATGCCCGGCAAGGCTGGCGCTACGTGCGGGATATGGGGCGTAGTCGTTTGGAAGTCACCGCGAGTTGAGCCTGCCGGGATACTACTGATCGATCCTCCCCTCACATATCATGGATTGTCTTTACGGGCTGGCAGGGATGGGCGTCAGGACGTAGGACTGGATGATGGAGGATTGGGCTCCCATCTTGGTGCGTCGGTAGGCGCGTTGAAGGGGAATGACCGAGAAATCGAACAGGAACAGGGTGCGGAGCTTTTCGAGCACTTGGGGCATTCCTTGGACGAGGAAGTACTGATCCTTCTCCGGCTGGGGCTGTGAGGAAAACAGCTCGACGGAGAAATAAACCTTGCCATGGTCTTTGTTCACCACACGGTAGATTTCAGACAGATGCGCGTCCATTAACAGCTCGAACAGTTTTGTTCGTAGCGTTTCCATCAGCGGAATGAGTGCTGTGTCGTGTCGCAGGGCGTTTGCCCCATAGCGGCGAGCCAAAAGTTTTGAGAAGAAGCCGTAGGGTTCGTACTCGAACTGCGAGACGACCATCGACGATGTGACGAGGTCGATACTGCCGGTCGGGAGGGGGAGCTCCTCGCGAATTTCGGCACAGTCGTGGCAGACGTCGATCGCCTTTTGGAAACATTGGGCTGCGGTGTCACAGGTCAGGGCGGCGGCGGTCATGCGTTGCGCAAACTGGCCGGCCCGTCCCTGCGTGACTTCGGCGGTCAGAAACAGAGGCGAAGGGCCCGCCTTGTATCCTGCGCATCGGCAACAAGAGGGGTTGTCGCTCAGGCGGAAATTATCGCAGACCCCGCCGCGACGGGACTGGGATTTCGCGAATCCTTGGCAGACTTGCTCAGGGCAGGTCTCCACTTCGCACACCAGGCACGCATATTTGTTGCCATCGCGCCGGACGAGGTCGCGTTGAAACCCGAGTTCGGTAATTTGAGGAATCCAATCGATGAGCGCGACGCGACTGCCGCCGCGTAGAAATACGTCAACTGGTATGTCGGTGAGACAGCCGGCGCCCATGCAGGCAATCGTCTTGGGTTTGAAGGTGCGATAGCATTTGATCAGATTGTCCTGCTGGTCACGAAAGGCGGCGTCGCATTGGGTCCGACGGTCCTCCACGGCCTGTGGATCGATCGGTGCGCTGAGGTACTGCGACCACTCGGAGAGTTCTGCAACCATCAAGGCTCCTTCCGGAGGGACGATAGCTGAGGTGTCTAAGCAATTGGACAGTGAACTACGTCACTAGGGCCATTTTGTCAATGATGCCTAGTGGAATGCCTAGTTGGCTATATGCATGTGCGGACTAGAGCTGAAATCTGCATGCGCTAGAGCCGGTTGGGCCGTCGGATGATCTCGTTCTGCGACCTGGCAGATGGTGGGGGATCGTTTTGTGAAATCACCGCGAGTTGATCCTGCCGGTAGTCCTACCATTTTTTCTTCCGCGACACATCGATTGCCGAGACGATGCGCCGTTGCGCCGTAGGCGACGAAGCGTGAAGGAGATAGGCTTGTAAGTTCTTCCACCCCTCCCTCAAGGTGGCCTGATTTACTCCCTGACTGCGCGCGTTGCGCGAGCAAGGGGAGTAATCGGGCCGCCCACGCTCCATCTGTGTTATTCTCCTGTGCTCTGCTCCATCTCGGTAGCGGGACTGAGCATGAGGACAACCACGCTATCTTTCACATGAAATGGGATACCGCATGAAACAGGGGATCGATCTGTTTACTCCGATACAGGTAGGGCCCTATGAGCTGCGCAATCGGATCGTGATGGCGCCGTTGACGCGCAATCGCGCCGGGCAGGGGCAGGTGCCGCAACCGATGAATGTGCTGTATTACCGGCAACGGGCCTCGGCTGGCCTCATCATCAGCGAGGCGACGCAGGTCTGCCTGGAAGGGGTCGGCTATCCGAATACGCCCGGCATCCATTCTGTCGAACAAGTGAAGGGCTGGCGCGCGATCACCGAGGCGGTGCATCAAGAGGGCGGGCGCATCTTCTTGCAGCTCTGGCATGCGGGGCGCATCTCCCATCCGTCGTTGCAGCCTGGCGGGGTTCTTCCTGTGGCCCCCTCTGCGATCAAGCCGGAAGGCGATGCCATCACTTATGAAGGGCTCAAGCCCTTCGTCACGCCCAGGGCCCTCGATCTCGCGGAGCTTCCGGGGATTGTGGCCCAGTATCGCCAGGGCGCGCAATATGCGCTGGAGGCGGGATTCGACGGGGTCGAAGTCCATTCCGCCAATGGCTATCTTCTCGATCAGTTCTTGCGCGACGGGTCAAACCATCGCACCGATGCCTACGGCGGCTCGATTGAAAACCGTGCGCGATTGCTATTTGAAGTGGTCGAGGCAGTCACGCAGGTCTGGGGCGTGAATCGGGTCGGAGTCAGGATTTCGCCGGTCAACCCATTCAACAGCATGCAGGACTTCGATCCTGACACAACATTCGGCTATGTGGCCAAGAAGCTCGGTGCCCTTAAACTGGCCTATCTGCATGCGGTGGAGATGGATCAGTCCGGGGTCACGACCGGGCAATCGGTCGATTTTCACCGTTTACGCGATCTCTTTGGCGGCATCTACATGGTCTGTGGCTGCTATACCTACGAGCGAGCGACGGCGGCTCTTGCCAAAGGCGAGGCCGATCTCATTGCCTTCGGACGGCTCTTCCTGGCCAATCCTGATTTGCCGGCACGGTTTGCCAAGGGCGCTCCCTTGAACGTGCCTCAGGTCGAAACCTTTTATGGGGGGACTGAGAAGGGCTATACCGACTATCCGAGCTTGGCAGGATCCTGAAACATGTCGCCAGTCAAAACGCTGAGCTGTGAGCGATGAACGATGAAGAAGGACAGAGCCCTCACTTCAGCGTTCTGTGTTCACAGTGCAGTATTGTTCGCATGACCGAGGATGACCGTTCATATGCCTGATCACGCAGACGAGGGAGCGGACTACCAGGGCCTGGCGCTTTTTTCGTATGGGTTCAGACCATTTTTTCTTGGCGCATCGCTGTTTGCCGCTCTGGCGATTCCTGTATGGATTTTGACTCTTGTCGGAGTCGGTGGATTGGGATTTCTCTATCCGGCGCGGGATTGGCATGTGCATGAGATGGTCTTTGGCTTTCTGCCTGCTGTGATCACCGGCTTCCTGTTCACGGCGATTCCCAATTGGACCGACCGTACTCCGATCAGGGGCACGGCATTGATCCTGGTCTCGATCTTGTGGCTGGCCGGCCGTGTGTTGATGGCCGTTCCATTGCTCACGCCTGTTCTTTCTGCTTCCGTTGATGCCGCGTTTCTTGTGGTGGTGGCTGGGCTGGTTTGGCGCGAAATTGCCGCGGTGAAGAGCTGGTCCCATGCCCCGATAGGAGGACTGATCAGTCTCTATGCCTGCGCCAATATCCTGTTCCATGTATCGGCTTTGAGCGGAGCTGCGACGGATCGTCCCGAGCGCATGGCCCTGGCGTTGGTCTTGGTGCTGTTGGCGCTCATCGGTGGACGAGTGACTCCCAACTTTACCCGCGAGTTCCTGGCCGAACAGGGAACGTCCGAGCAGCCTGCAGCCTTTTCCCGTTTCGATGGCCTGTCGGTGTTGCTCGTGGTCATTGCCGCTGTCTCGTGGATCGTTCAGCCTCACGCGATGGTCACAGGCTGGCTGTTCCTGGCGGCCGGGGTACTCAATGTTGGCCGTTTATTGCGTTGGTACGGCTGGCTCACTTGGCGGGAGCCGTTGGTGCTGATCCTGAATCTAGGGTATGGGTGGCTGACCCTGTCGTTGCTGGTATTGGGTAGCGCGATTCTCTGGCTGGACCTGCCGCCGGCGGATGCGGTGCACGCGCTCACGACCGGCGCGGTGGGCGTGATGACTCTGGCGGTGATGACTCGCGCCAGCCTGGGCCATACGGGGCATCCCAAACATGCAGGTCCTCTGACGGTCTGTATCTACCTCTTGGTCAACCTGGGTGCGTTGCTGCGGGTCGTCGGGCCGGCCACGGCGTTTCCGACGAACATGATGCTCACGGCTGCGGCTGTTGCGTGGAGTGGGGCCTATCTGTTGTTCGCCTTGGTCTATGGTCGGTTTCTTCTCAGTCCGAGTATCGAGGAATGACGGAGACGTATGCAGAGGCGCGGCAGGATTTTTCTGAGCCGCTTTCCCTCCGGTAGGGAGAGTCGCGGCGGTAGACGTTCAAGTTGAACTATTGATCCCCGTAACAGGGGACAGCTATTGGAGAACTATGTCACAGATTGATTTTGATAAGACCCTGGCTGCTGGCCTCGGGGCCTACAACCGGAAAGTGGGACAGTGGTGGGTGGACCAGACGAGGAACAAGGCTCATGTGGCAGCCTATAAGAACATTGCGAGCCATGTGGCGCGGTGCGCGTCGAAGGAGAGCGGTTTTCTTATCGATTATGGATGCGGCACCGGCCTGATCATGAAGCAGCTGGTCGAGGCGCTTCCCGGTTGGAACTTTCTCGGTATCGATGGGTCGAAGGTGATGTTGAGTGAGGCGGAGACCTGGGCTGCTTCCAAGCGAAAAAAACGCCAGGCCGCCATTGAGTTTCGTTGTGCGAAATTGCCGGACTTCTCTGCTCCCGCCGCGCAGGCGGACGTTATTGTGTTTACCTTCCCCAATATCGTGTCTGTGCCCAGTGAGCGGCGCCAATTTGAAAAGCGCTTCCCGCGAGATCGGGATCTTGCGCGCCTGTTAGCCAGGAAACAGGAAAAGGGGGAGAAAGCCGAGGAGCTCTTCGATCAATTGCTCATGAGCCGGGTGGTGTCGCGGAACCTTCGTACGCTGCTGCGGAAGGGCGGCCTGTGCGTGCGCGTCGATTATAGTCAAGCTGAACGGCATGAGTTGGGCCGGTTCGACCTGCTGGCGACGTTGTTCGAAGAGGGGTCGCTGAACACGACGCAGGCGCATCTGAGGCCGCAGAAGTTTTTCAAGCTGCGCTCCTCGCAATATTATCCGTCGGCGGTCATTCTGGATGTCTATGAACAGACCAAGGATAAGGACTTTCTCGAGGGCGGCTATTTAGTCAGTGTGCTGGAAGCGACCTAGGAGCCTGCCCGCATGGATTCATGGGCAGAGCTGCCGTCCGCTCCAGGCTCTCCGCTGACGGTCGGTTGACAGGGCTCCAGCAAGGCAGTAATTTGGCGCTGGTTCATTTTTCATCACGTAGGGTGTTGTATGTCGAATCCTGAGATCGCCAAGCCGGATGCCGGCGAACTGATCCGGAAGCTGCACGAGCGGCCGCAGATGCCGCTGGCCGAGTGGCTGCAAGCCCCGGCGCACGTCCATTACAAAGCGTTTCGCATGACCGATCCTCCGGTGCAGAGGCCGGCGAGCCGTGACGAGTTCCTGTCGCTCTTGAAGGCCTTTGCCGTTTCCGCGGAGGAGATGGTGGTGCATGAGGCGTTTGGCTATGGCGTCAAGACGGCTGCGGCCGGCGATCGGCTGATCGTGATCTGGCAAGCGCATACGGAATACTACAGCTATCAAATCTGGCATATCCCGTCCTCCAGGACTGCGGGAGTGGTGTTCGGCCCGATGACGTTCCCGGACTATCGGTTTCCGATCACACCGCTCGGCGCGGAAGTCTGTCATTTGGATATCGTCCTGATGGCCGACCCATTGCCGGACAGTGAGGCGCTGCGTCCTCATTTCCCAGGCCCGGTCATGTATGGCAGCCGGATTCTGGATGAGGAGACCTCGCTGGTCACCAGCTTTACGCCGGACGAATATGGGAGAGAACACTATTGGGTCAGCGTGGGGTCGGTCAGGGCCAGCCGGTCCCATTTGAAGGATATCGTCGATGCCATTGTCCGGATCGAAACCTACTATCACTTGTTGCTGATGCAGAAGCCGTTGTTCTCGGCTGCGATCGATCAGGCCTATAAGTTCGAGCAGGTGCATTTGAAGCAGCGTGAAATCATCACCGAACATATCGGCCATGCCGACTCCCAGACGCTGCAACGTTGGCTCAACGGGCTGACGCAAGACCTGTTGAAAACCACTCGGCTGTCCGGCCGGTTGCATTTCGAACTGTCCTCCTCGCTGCCCTACGACAAGATTGTGCAGCGGACGCTGGCGTCGCTCAATGAACGGCCGCTGCCTCTGTACCGCCCGATGTCCGACTTTGTCTTCAGCGGGATTACCGGAGTGGCGGAGGGCTATCAGCAGCTCCTGAAGCGAATCGACACCCTCCGCAGCGGGTTTGAAGGGATTATTTCCATCATTCGCGCCCGTGTCGATCTCATGCTCCAATCCCAGAATCTGACGCTCCTCAGCAGCGTCGACAAGACGACGAAGAGCCAGGCCATCCTCCAACATACGGTCGAAGGCTTGTCGGTCATTGTGATCGCCTACTATCTCAGCGGGTTAGCCGGCTATGTCTTTAAGGGGCTTCACGAGATGGGATGGCTTCGTCACGCGGAGATCGCCGCCGCCTTGTTTGTGCCACTTGCGGTCGGTCTCGCATTCTTTATTACGAGCTTCAGCCGGAAACATCTCCACAAAAAGCTCTCCGGCGAGCCGGCTGCGGCACCAGAAAAACTGTAAACCGGAAGAACGGAACCGCGCAGGCAGAGAAAACGTTGCCTGATGCGCCGGATCTGTGCACTAGGAGGTAAATCGAGGTGCGATTTTGACGAGGTTTGGTATACACTTCGGCGCGAGAGAACGCCGGCTGTAGCTGTACACGATGATTAAACTTTTACTAATCGGGGCCGGTGGGTTCATCGGTTCTGTCCTTCGCTATCTCGCGAGTGGCTTTGCGCAAGCGCTCAGCCAGAGCACCGTATTTCCCTACGGGACGCTGGCGGTGAATGTGCTGGGCTGTCTCTGCATCGGATTCCTGTCCAGGCTTTGTGCCGGCAGCGCACTCATCGGCGCCGACGCGCAAGCCTTTTTGATTGTCGGCATTCTCGGAGGATTTACGACCTTTTCGGCCTTCGGCAATGAAACGATGAATTTAATCCGGGAAGGGGAGGCGGCGCTCGCCTTGCTGAATGCCGGCGCGCAAGTGTTGCTGGGGCTTGGCGCGGTTTGGCTCGGTTATACGCTGGCTGCTGCGATCTGGCGATGATTCCTGCTTGGCCTTTGCGCGGCCTTGCGGCGCGGAAATCCTCTCGTGGTGCTTCTAGGATGTTTTGCCCTGCTGGCACCTTGTCGAACCCAGCCGTTGAGTCTTCTGCCAGTCCTCTGGATGTTTTCTTGCTATGACCCAGCCAGCGACTTCGAAACCTACGCTGTTGAGCCGGCGACAACTTGTCTGGCTGACGCTGACTCTGGCGATTGCCATGGACACGGTCGTGCAGCTCTGCTGGAAGTTCGCCATCGAACAGGTCCCGGAGACGGTCGGTCTCTGGCAGAGCGTCGCCGCAATCCTCCATGAACCGTTGTTCCATGTCGCGCTGATCGTGTTCTGCATGCAGTTCTTCAATTGGATGATCGTCCTGGCCCATGCCGATCTCAGCTATGCGCAACCGGTCACGGCCCTGAGCTATGTCACAGTCAGTGGCGCGTCGGTGGTGTTGTTTCAAGACCAACTGTCCCTGTCGCGGATGGCTGGCCTGGCCATGATCATGGTCGGAGTCTGGGTCATCAGCCGCACGAACGTCCGGACTGCCGGGCTCGCTCCAGTTCAGGGCGAGGAGCCATCGATGCCTGAGGTGCCTCAATGAGCCTTCGCGTGATGGGTCTGGCCCTGGTGACGCTGGCCGTCCTCTTCGAAGCGGTCGGACAACTTGCATTCAAGCATGGGGCGGAGAGCGCCCACGCGGATACGAGTAAATGGGGTCCGTTTCGCGGTCTTTGGCGTAATCGAGCCGTCGCGCTGGGGATTCTCTGCTTTGTCGCCCAGGCGATCATCTGGACGATGGCGATCCGTCTTCTCGATATTAGCATCGCCTTTCCGGCGAGTAGCATCGGGTTCGTCTTTGTGGCCCTGTTGTCGAAGGTCTGGCTGCAAGAGCAGGTCGGCCTGGAACGGTGGATTGGCTTGGGCTTTATTCTTGGCGGCGTGGTGCTGGTTGGGTTAAGCTGAGCCGCGGTTCGGCGCTTTGATGGCTAGTCAACGTGTGTAATCTGAGTTCCGTTGTAATCTTCATGTCGCTGCTATGATGTGTGTCGCTTCTGCTGTGCATCCCCATAAGATTCTCCCCGTCAGGATCAGCCAAGGAGTGCCATCCATGAGATGGTGCCGGATGATATCGTGCTGATCTATTGGATCGGGATTCTCACGCTACAAGCTCTACTCCTTGCGCCGACTTCAGCCGGCGCAGAGGAGCCCTATGGTCCTTCGAAGGACCAGCAGATTATTGCCTCGACTCAAGAGGCAGAGGATGGGGGGGGGATTCCGAGGAGGGATCCTCTGGAGGACTCGAGCCATCCGACAGAACATCTGATGAAGTCCCTGCCGGCGAAACCAGACTATACGATCATCCCGCTGCCTGCCTTCGGCACGAATAAAAATGAAGGGGCGTGGTTTGGCGGTATCGCGCCTATTCTCAAGGCGGATTCCACCGGGGACGTGAAGGAAATGTTCGTCCCGCAGTACCTGTACAATAAAAATGTCGGGAATTACGGGTCGCTGAATTATTTCGGCTATCCCTCCGATACAGAGCAGTACCATGCGCTGGTCTGGGCTGGTGAGCGGCTCGATCAGGGGATCGATCTGGGCTATAAGAATGTGAGCGCGGGAGGCGGGCGATTTATTTTTGCTGCAGATCTCAGCGCATTTAAAAATCCCTTCGCCCGATTCTTCGGCTTCGGGAGCCGCACGCCTGAACGGGATGAAACCAATTATACCTCTCGCGAGTTCCTTGGCAAACTGACTGCCGGCATCAATCTCACTGAGGATTTCGCCCTGATGTGGATTGAACGGTATCGCGATGTGCGGGTGGATGACGGCATCATCGGCTCACTTCCGCGCACAGCAGCCAAATATGCGTTGGTCCCAGGCGTTCAGGGGGCTCAAATATTGGGCCATGGGTTGGCGCTCCGTTATGACACGAGAGACAGCCAGCTGATGACGAGCAAGGGCACCTATGTAAACCTGTTGGCCGAGTTTGCGCAGAACGTGGCAGAACGTGGAAACAACGAATGGGTGCACACAGTCCTCGATGCTCGACACTATAAGCCCCATTCATCGGACCAAATGGTGTTCGTGTCGCGCCTATTCATTAACGGCGTGTTCGGTCAAATCGAGGATGTAGGGAGCCGCACGCGTGGTGTGCCGTTTTACGAGCAGGCGGCGCTGGGCGGCGAGGATACCCTTCGCGGGTTCGGACGAGGCCGGTACATTGGCAGCTGGGCTGCCATGGTGAATCTGGAAGAGCGAGTGACCGTACTCAGCGAAAGATTGTTCGGTCTCGATACCCACCTGGAAGTCGCGCCGTTTCTCGACATGGGCCGAGTCGGGCAAAGTACGGTGAAGGCCAAGAATCTCCTTGCCAAGAATCTTGAATACAATCCCGGCGTCGGATTTCGCTTGTTGGTCAAGCCCACTATCGTTGGTCGGGCCGATGTCGCCTATGGCCGCGATGGGGCCAACGTGTTCGTCGGGCTCGATTACCCATTTTAAAGTTGGCGTGTTGCTGATGAGGCGTTTGCCATGCGTGGCAGCGGGTGCAGAGTGTTATCGTTCGTGATGCGGGGCGAGCGCGTCAACTTGCGACCGGTTCCCTCTGATTCTGCCCCTCGACCCCCTGCTTGGCATGGGCGTTCAATTTGAAAAACTCAGCCAGGTGATTGACCACAGCCTGGCGCTGCCGGTCGACTGTGATGACATGGTAGCAATCGTCCAGCATGACGATTTGCTTGCGCAGCGAGGCGATTTCGTCATGGACGAACTGCGCGTTGCGAGGTCCCGTCATATCGTCATCGCTCGCTTGCAGGATGACCGTCGGAGCCGACACCTTCCCTAAGTTCCCCTTGACGCGCTTCATGAGCCGATCGATTTCCGTCAAAGTCCTGAGGGGGAAGAGGGGATAGCCCTTGGATGCGGCCGATGGCGGTTCTGTCCCGTTCCCTGCCGCTCCGCTCTCATGTCCTTCCCACCATAAATTGACCCATTCGTGAAAGACCGCTCTTGGATTGTAGGAGGCGCGAATGTGCGCCTGGATCATGTTGTCTTTCACGCCGTAGGGAGGGCCATCCAGGTGGAACAAGAGATGCTGCAGGCACTCAGGCACCAATTTGAGGGCCATCGGCAGGATGGCATGGCTCCAGGGGGTATTCCACCCGTCATAGAAGAAGGTGGGGGACATGACGCCGACTCCATCCACCGGCACCATGGTTGAGGCTTCGAGCGAAAGCAGCGATCCGGCGCTCAACCCCGCCACATAGACATGCTCATAGCGCGTCCGCGCATAGGTTAATTGTGCGGCGATGTGGTCGCACCACTGTTGCTCGTTGGCCCTGACAAGGTCGCGCAGGCTGGTGCAATGGCCCGGCAGGGTTGTGGCGTAGACATCTCCGCCACGCCGTGCCAGGCCGCGAGCCAGATAGCGCATCTCGACCGGCGTGCCGGTAATGCCATGGATCAAATAGACGAGGGAGTGCCTGCCGTTCTGGAGGACGATATCCGTCGGCTGGCGATCCACCATCTCGGAGAGCCGGTCAGGGCCCTTGAAGGTCTTTGTGGTCATTTGCCGTCCTTGCAGGTGGTAAACAAATAGTCCAGGAGTTCGATCCCCAGATCGATCTCGGCGGTGGTGATGTCCAATGATGGCGCCAGCGTAAACACATTTTTATAATGTCCGCCGATGTCCAGCACCAAGCCCATCGGCCCGCGCGACGAAGGCAGGCCGCCGGCCAATCCTGCCTCGAAGATCTTGTCGGCAAGGGCCCGATCCGGGGTAAAGCGATCCGGTTTCGTGACTTCAATGCGCAGGGCTAAGCCCAACCCTGAGACATCGCCGATTGTCACATGACGCTGTTTCAGCGCTTCAAGCTGGCGCAGGAAGTAGGCGCCGGATTCTTTGACCTTCTTCTCGTACTGCTGCTTCTCGATCCACAAGAGGGTTGCGAGCGTTGCCGCGGTCCCGAGCGGATTCGAGGCGAAGGTCGAATGGGTGGAGCCGGGCGGAAACTTCGCGGGTGAAATGAGGGCCTCGGTCGCCCAGAGGCCGGAGATGGGATTCAACCCGTTCGTCATGGCCTTGCCGAAAACGACGATGTCCGGCTGGACCCCGAAGTTTTCGAGCGCCCAGAACTTGCCGGTGCGGAAAAATCCCATCTGGATTTCGTCGTCGACCAGGAGGATCTTGCGTTCCCTCAGAATCTTCTGCAGCTTCGAGAAATATTCCGGTGGCGGAATGATGTAGCCGCCCGTGGCTTGCACCGGCTCCACATAGAAGGCCACGAACTCCGGCTCATTGGCCTTGGCATCCCAGAAGGAGTTGTATTCGGTCTCGAAGAGACGCTCGACCTGGTTGACGCAGTAATAGTCGCAGGAGTCTAACTTCTTCCCGTAGGGGCAGCGGTAACAGTAGGGGAAGGGTACGAAGTGCGCCCGATTGGAGAAGTGCCCGAACCGGCGGCGATACCGATAGCTGGATGTGATTTCCGATGCGCCCAAGGTACGACCGTGATAGCCGCCCATGAAGGCCATGAAGAGGCTCTTGCCTGTGGCATTCCGCACGAGCTTCATGGAGTCTTCGATGGCCTGCGCGCCGCCCACGTTGAACTGGATGCGTCCCTCCAGGCCGAAGGCCCGCAAACATTCCAAGGCCAGCTTCTCGGCCACGAGTACTTTTTCTTCATGGAGATATTGGCAAGCGAGTTGCGGGAGCCGATCCAACTGGGCCTTCAGGGCATCGATGATGCTCTGGTTGCGATAGCCGAAGTTGACCGCCGAGTACCACATCTGGAGATCGAGATAGGGCTTCTCCTCGCGGTCGTAGAGGAAGCTCCCTTCGCAGTTCTGGAAAAATTTCGGGACGGGTGAGTAATGGACGGTGTCCCCGTGCGAACAGTATTTCGCTTCTTTTTCACGGAGCGCTGCTTCACTGAGATGGACCATTGGGAGAGGTTTCATGCGATGCGGGCCTCCTGTGGGAAAAGACGTTCGGCCACTTCGGCCAGCGTGTTGAATGGGATGCAGGGGATGCCGGTTCGCTCGCACCAATTTTTGAGCGAGCCTTTGGCAAAGACGGTTTGCATTTTGCCTGAGACACATTGATCGGAGCGGCCGTCTCCGATATAGACCGGGCGCGCCGATCGGGGATCTGTGGGACGGGTCAGCGAGCATTTGCAGGTGCCCGCGCCGCTTTCACAGGTTTTTTCCGCGAAGGGGAAGCTGAGGGTCGGACGACCGTCGTCATTCCAGCGCAGGTGGTTGGAGAAGACCGAGAGATGCAAGAGGCCATGCCGGCGCAGGACTGCTTCGACCAGGAGATCGATGCCGTCGCTCACAATGGTGAACGGGACTTCCTGTTCGGTGCACCGTTGGGTCAGCGTGAGAAAGCCCTCGTCGATCGGAAGGTTCGCGGCGAATTCGATGAGTGTGTCCCGGTCCGCCTGGATGAGTTCGATTTGGCGCGCGAGACATTCCTGGCTCGTGATTTCGCCGTTCACCCATCGGGCTTCCCAATCCCGCCAGGCCGGGAGGGCGAAGGCTTCAAGTACGGCATCGGTGGCGTCAAGGGTGGTGATCGTGCCGTCGAAATCGCAGTAGACTTCCGTCGGTATGGTCTGGGGGAGGCGTCGTGCTGCGACGTGGCTCTGAGGTTGGTTATGAATCACGGGGACCCCTTTGTGACTGGCCAGCGTGGGTGATTTGTGCCATTAGGTGCGTATTGATACTAGCAGGTGATCGATGATGCGCCGATTGAGGAAGTACGGGAGGGGGTGGGAGATATTACTGGGAATAGAGTTGGATACTACGGATGGCAATGATGTAATAGTAAACGCTTGGTTTTATTGGCTTGGCTTGATGAGCCCGGCGCGTAGCGCGATTTTGACGAGGCCTGGCACGTCGCGGATGTTCAGCCGTTCCATGAGTTCTGCCCGATGGGTTTCTACGGTGCGAGGACTCAGGTCCAGCCGTTGCGCGATCTCTTTGTTGGCATAGCCCTCGGCAATCAATTGGAGGATTTCTTTCTGTCGAGAGCTGAGACTGGCGAGCGGGCCCTGGTCGCCGTCTTTTCGTTGCCGATAGGCCTCGACGGCATACTTCGCGACGGTTGGCGTCAGGTAGGTGTCTCCTCGCAGCACGGTTCTGATCGCGAGCTCCAGCTCCATCCGGTCCGCGTCTTTGAGCAGGTATCCGGCTGCGCCGGAATCCAGCGCTTGTTGAAAGTATTCTTCGCCCGCATGCATTGATAACATGACGACACGGGTACTCGGACATTCCTTTTTCATGCGGGTGACCGCTTCGAGGCCGTTCAGCCCCGGCATCGTAATGTCCATGAATGCAATATCGGGGTGAGTGGTTTTCGACAGTTCCAGCGCCTGACGTCCATCGCTGACTTCTCCGACGACTTCGATATCGTCGAGTTTCTCCAGGAGAGACCGGATGCCTTGGCGGACCAGCGCATGGTCGTCTGCGAGTAAGACGCGAATAGACATTAGGATATCCTCTCTTCCGATGTCACCAGTTGCGGATTGAGTCCAACGAGAGGCAGGCTCGCGGTGAGCTTCGTGCCGGTCTTCGGGGAGGAAGCGATCGTCAACTCCCCCCCGACCAATTTGGCTCGCTCTTCCATGCCCAGTAACCCGATGCTGATGCCAGTCCTGGCGCGAGTCTTTGCCCGCTCGACGTTGAAGCCTTGGCCGTTATCCTCGATGATTAACAGCAGATGATCTCCCTGCCGTGTCAAGGTCACTTGCACATGGGTGGCCTCGGCATGGCGTGCGACATTCGTGAGGGCTTCCTGCACGATTCGAAAGCAGGCGATTTCCACTCTAGGCGGCAGGTGGTTCTCTCCGAGCTGTGCGGCATATTCCGTTTCCCAGCCGGCTCGTTCCCCTTGGCGCTTGATGTACCATTTGAGGGCGGGGACCAATCCCAACTCGTCGAGCAGCGAGGGGCGCAGGTCCAAGGCGAGATTTCTGACTTGCTGGATAACCTGGTCCAGGATCGTCAGGCTATCGGCCAGCAGGGAAGCGGTTGGGCCGGATTCCAGCGCAGTATTCGCCTCGCGCAACCCCAACTTCATTGCGGTCAGCGACTGTCCGATTTCATCATGCAGATCGTGGGCGATCTGCCGGCGTTCCGTCTCTTGCACATTCATCAAGCGGTGCGAGAGCTCGCGCAGCCGTTCGTTGGAATCGATCAAGGCCGTGGTCCGCTCTTGAATGCGCAGCTCCAGTTCGTCATGCGTCTGCAAAAGCGCATCTTGCGCCTGTTGGCGTTGCGAGATTTCTTGACGGATCTGCCAGGCGATCCAGAGCAGAATCATGATTTCCATGATGACGCCGGCGATGAAATAGAGCACGGCGCTCTGGCCCTTTTCGTCGGCATGGCGCTCCCGCACCGTCAACCGCGCCTTCTCCAGCTGCTGCATGTCTCTGATGACCATACGGATCCCGTCCAGGAGCTCTTTGCTTTCAGTCATGTGCGATTCCATGTGCGCGGACTGATAGGTCGCGCCCTTGCGCAAGGCGAGCATGGTCTTCAAGAGGGCCAGCTTCTTATCGATCAAGGCGTTGAGCGTTTCGAGGCGGCGCGCATGTTCGGCACGGTCCTGCGGACTCACTTGAATGATGGCTGAAAGTGCGTCCCTATCGCGACTCAATACGACCAGTCCGTTTTTGTAGGGGTCGAGGAAATGTTCTTTTCCGGTCATGACATAACCCCGCAGCCCGATCTCGATGTCCTGCACATCGGACAGCACGACTTGGAGATGTCCCAAGACGTCCTGCGAATGGGTGACCCAATCCACGGTTTCTTCGAATTCTCGTATGCTCTGATAGGAAGCAAGGCCGATCGACAGGAGAATGGCTCCCACCAGCCAAAATCCGGCTTTGATTTTGCGTGAGAACGTCCGTGCCGATTGGGTGGTTGGCGGCTGAGTGTCAGGAGCAGGAAGTGGCATGCGACCTCTGAGTGATGCAGCCAGGCGGCCTTGTGTGGAGATGAGCCGGAGTATATCGGGATCGCTGTATTCTATCCAGGGCTAAACGGGAGCCGTCAATGGGCAGGAGGCCGGTAACGAGCAGTTACGGATGGGGCGTGGTTTTCCAGATGTTGGTGATGGGAGCGGCGTCGGCGCTTGCGCCGGAATGGGGGAGGCCGTAGAGGTCTTCGATCGTACGCAAGACGTTGTAGTGATTGATCTGCTGGTCGTAACGACCGGCCTGCACCATGGGGCCGATGAAGAGCGTGGCGATCCGGTTATGCTCTTTCTTGTTGTCCTCGTCCCAGGTCACGATTAACAGGCTGTTGTGCTGCTGCGCCCACTGGACATAGGCCTCCAGGTGGTCCTTGAGCCAGCGATCGCCGAGCTGAATCCTGTCCGGGTCCTTCCCATGATGCATGTCGTTGACCTGATTCGGCACGATCATGCTGACGGTCGGGAGCCTGTTAAAGTCGGCGGGGAAGCTCGTCAGAGGGAGATTGGACGTTGCCGGGAGTCCATGGGCCTGGCTGTCCTGCCAATTCACCCAGGGATTATGTTTGCGCGCATAGTCCCCGGCGATGCAGATGAGGGAGCCGGCCGAGGGCAGGTCTTCCGAATAACCGGCGAACGTCAGCCCTGCTTCCAGCAATGCATGGCCAAGATTGGGCGTCTCCATGGTATGTGGGCAGGAGTTATCGGTGATGCTTTGGGTGGACCCTGAAAACAGCGCCAGATAGTTCGGTTTACTGGGGTAGGTCACGCCAAAGGATTGGGTGAAGACTGCGCCCTGGGCTGCCAGGCTGTTGATGTAGGGCGCATCGGGCGAATCGATAATCTGGCTATAGGAGTGATTTTCTTCAATCACCACCACGATATGGTCTGGTCGGGGGAGGTGCGACGTGCTGCCGCCCGGTGCTGACGCAGCAGAGAGGGCGCCTAGGCCTATTGCCAGCGAGAGGACCATTGTCCCAAGAAATAGTTTTCGTTGCATGAGAATTTATACCATTCTTTCTGCGGACGCGCCACTCAAAGTGATGTCGTGTTTATGAAATCTCTGTTAGCGCACGAGGGTGTGATGGCTCTGCTTACTCAGGGCAATCAATGAGATAGCAGGGTGGCGTCGGTAAATCGGTAGCCATCTGTTGGGCCTGGCAGGGCGGGATATCTTCCTTGAGCCGTTTTAGGAGTCTGAGCACCTTCATGTTGGGTGGGACTTCGCATAACCAGAGGTGGGAGCCGGACTCCAACTCATGGATGTGCCGTTGCACGCGAAACCCCGGATGTTCCATGAAGTAGGCGGAGAGGAATCCTCCGATGGCCTGCACCACCCACGGGTGTTCAGTGACATAGCGGGAGCTGACTCGAAGCTCGACGACCTGTGGGGGCTCTTGTTCCTGCATGGTTCCAGTATAGCCTGTCTGAGGCGATGACACCCGAAGCATTTTATGTCTGGAGGAGCTTGCTTGACCGGCTCTGCTGCTGCGTGTAGGGTCACCAGGCTCTGTATGTTTACTCGTCTCACGAGACACAATCATTGGAACCTCTATGAAAATTGCAATTATTGGTGGTGGTCCGGCCGGACTGATGGCCGCGGAGTCGGCTCGTGCCGCAGGCGTAGAGGTCGATCTCTATGATGCAATGGCATCAGTCGGGCGCAAGTTTCTTCTGGCCGGGAAGGGCGGCTTGAACTTGACACATTCTGAGCCGGCGGAGAAATTTCTGGCTCGCTATGGAGCTCGCCGCGCGCAGATCGAGCCGTGGCTCGCGTCGTTCGGGCCTGCGGAGCTGCGGGCCTGGGCCGCTGGACTCGGCATCAAAACATTTGAAGGTTCTTCCGGGCGCGTCTTCCCCAAGGATCTCAAGGCGGCGCCCTTGCTGCGTGCCTGGATTCGACGGTTGCGCCAGGCTGGTGTGCGGTTCCACATGCGCCACCGTTGGTCCGGCTGGGACGAGCAGGGGGCTCTGTGTTTTTCTACGCCCGAGGGACGCCGCTCTGTTCAGGCCGATGCGGCGGTGTTGGCGCTCGGTGGCGGGAGTTGGCCGAAGCTCGGGTCCGATGCGTCGTGGGTGCCCCTGTTGGCGGGGCGCGGACTTTGTATTGCGCCGTTGCAGCCGGCGAACTGTGGCTTCGACGTGGGCTGGAGCGAACATTTCCGGACGAAGTTCGCCGGGCATCCGGTCAAGTCGGTGGCGATTATTATGCGAAGTGAGGCCGGCGCTGAATCCTGGCATCCCGGCGAGTTCGTCATCACGGAGACCGGGGTGGAAGGCGGCGTGATTTACGCAGTCTCTGCTTCGTTGCGCGACGAGATCCTGGCGAAGGGCGGGGCCACGTTGCGTCTCGATCTGGCGCCTGACCGCGATGTGCCGCGTCTGGCTCATGATTTAGCGCGACCGCGCGGTAAACGCACCATGGCCACGCATCTGCAGCGGCAGGCCCATATCGAAGGGGTGAAGGCGGGGCTGCTGCGTGAAGTGGTGTCGAAAGAGGACTTTGCGGATCCGGCTCGCCTGGCGGCTGCGATTAAATCCTTGCCGCTGCGGCTTGTTGCCGCCCGTCCGCTGGCGGAAGCGATCAGCACGGCAGGAGGCGTGCCGTTCGATGCATTGGATACACGGTTGATGATCCGTTCGTTGCCCGGGATGTTTTGCGCCGGAGAAATGTTGGATTGGGAAGCGCCGACCGGAGGCTATCTTTTGACCGCCTGTTTTGCCACCGGTAAGGCGGCTGGCGCCGGGGCTGCTGCGTGGCTTATGGAGGGCGTGAAACGGAAGAGGTAGCGTAACGGAGAGTTGTCAGCGTTACGAAGGTCCTGTTCGGATCGACGGAAATAGTGAGGTCTCTATTGGGGCGTTGCAAGCAGGCCGCTGACGGATCCGATGGAGCGATATTTCTGGTCCCGTTGCATCAGTAGCTCAGGGATGGAGAGGTCGGTGAGTTGGGCGAGTTGGTTGGTGAGGGATTTGGCCACGCGCTCGGTGATGGCTTGGGGATCGCGATGGGCGCCGCCGAGCGGTTCCGGAATCACTTCATCGACGATACGGAGATCGACCAGATCTTTGGCCGTCATCTTCAGCGCGGCGGCTGCATCAGGCACTTTGGCCGGGTCATCCCATAGGATGGCGGCGCAGCCTTCCGGAGAAATCACCGAATAGACACCATGCTCCAGCATGAGGACCCGGTCGGAAACGCCCAAGGCGAGGGCTCCGCCGCTGCCGCCTTCGCCGATGACGATGGAGACGATCGGCACGGCCAGCCGGGACATCACGAAGAGATTGCGGGCGATGGCTTCGGCCTGGCCCCGTTCTTCCGCGCCGATGCCGGGATAGGCGCCGGGCGTGTCGATAAAGGTCACGACCGGGCGGCCAAACTTCTCCGCCATCCGCATAAGGCGCAGGGCCTTTCTGTAGCCTTCCGGATTCGGCATCCCGAAATTCCGCTGCATCCGTTCTTTGAGGGTTTTCCCTTTTTGATGGCCGATGACCATGACCGACCGGTCGTTGAATCGGGCGAAGCCTCCGACGATGGCACGATCGTCGCCGAACGACCGGTCTCCATGGAGCTCAAGAAAGTCTCTAAAAATGGCGCTGATGTAATCGAGGGTGCTGGGCCGTTGGGGATGGCGGGCGAGCTGTGTCCTCTGCCAGGGAGTCAGTTTGCCGTAGAGCTCCTGTTCGACCTGGGCGAGTTTGGTCCGCAGCTTGCGGATTTCATCCTGAGGATTCGATTTGCCGGTAGGGGTGGCCGAGAGCTTTTCGATCTTTTCTTCGATCTCGCGGATCGGCTTTTCAAACTCGAGGTAATCGCGCATAGGGCTGGTGAGGCTATATGGATTGGTGTGGAGAGGGCCGGGCCCCCATCCCTAGGATGAGGCTTTACGATAGCAGAAAAATGGCCCCTTTGCCTAGTATTTCTTCAACGTCTGCCACGAAACGTTCACTAGGGGTGACCGTGAGATTCGGAAGGGGAGCCGTCACGGCTTCCTGCGATGCATCCATGCTCAACGTGAGGGAAATGGTCGTGTGGCCCGGGTGCCGTCGAAAGACCTCGCGGAGGCGCGATAACTGTTCCGTAATGTCGAGATGAGCCGGCAGTCGAATGTGGACCCGCTTGATCATCTGCGCTTGTACCTCGGCGAGCGGCTCGATCTTGCTCCCTCGAATCTTCGTGCCTTTATCTCCCCGGTCTACCGTGCCAGTCACGCGCACGAGGCGCTCCGGCACAACGAGGTCGGCGGCGTTTTTATAGAGATCCGGAAAAACGACGATCTCCACCACACCCAGGAGGTCTTCCAGGGTGATGTAGGCCATCTTGTCGCCCTTTTTGGTCAGCATGCTTTTGACGGTCGTAATGATGCCGCAGAGTTTGACCTCCCGCCCGTCCGACGATTCCGGCAGGCTGATGGTCGTGGCCGTAGAGAGGGCTTTCATGGTGGCTTCATAGCGAGCCAGCGGATGGGAGGAGATGTAAAAGCCGGTCAGCTCCCGCTCATGTTTCAGCCGTTCGTTTTGATCCCATTCCGGAATGTTGGGTAAGGCCGGTGCGGCGAACTGTTCAGTGGTCTCTGGTCCTCCCAGCTCGTCGCCGAAAATATTCGTCTGGCCCATATCCCGTTCACGTTGCGCGGCGGCACCCTCTTCGACTGCCTGCTCCAGGACCGCAGCCAGTTGCGACCGTTTCGCGCCGGTCGAATCGAAGGCGCCGGTCTTGATCAGCCCTTCGAGCATGCGCTTGTTCACTTTATGCAGGTCGACGCGGCGACAAAACTCAAAGAAGGATTTGAAGGGGCCGGTGTTGTTTCGAATCTCGATGATCGATTCGACTGCGCCTTCGCCGACGTTCTTGATGGCGGCCAGGCCGAATCGGATGGCCTTGTCCACCACGGTAAAGTTCTTATGGCTTTCGTTGACGTCCGGAGGCAGAACCTTGATGTTGAGATCGCGGCATTCCGAGAAGTAGCCGACGATCTTGTCGGCGTTCCCCATGTCGGTGGTCATCAGGGCAGCCATGAACTCCGTCGGGTAGTGTGCCTTCAAGTAGCCGGTCTGGTAGCAGACGACGGCATAGGCCGCCGCATGCGACTTGTTGAATCCGTAGCCGGCAAATTTCTGGATCAGTTCGTAGAGCTTCTCCGCCTTCTTCTCGGGAATCTTGTTGGTCTTGGCGCCGGCCAGGAATTGCGCGCGCAACTTCTCCATCTCCTCCGGCTTCTTTTTACCCATCGCGCGCCGGAGAATGTCGGCTTGGCCGAGCGAGAAGCCCGCCACCTTGTTGGCGATCGCCATCACCTGCTCCTGGTAGACGATGACCCCGTAGGTGTCCTTCAGGATCGGTTCGAGCTCAGGCGTTTCGTAGGCGATGGGGATCTTGCCCTGTTTTCGTTTGATGAAGTCGGGGATCAGATCCATCGGGCCAGGGCGGTAGAGCGCGATGATGGCGATGATGTCCTCGAACCGGTCCGGTTTCAGGCCGGTCAGGAGGTCGCGCATGCCGGAGCTTTCCAGCTGAAAGAGGCCGATCGTTTTGCCTGACGCAAGCAGGGCAAAGGTCTTGGGATCGTCGAAGGGCACCTGCTCCATGACCAGGGGGGGATCGTTGGGGTGGCCCGCATTGATCAGGTCCTCGGCCCGTTTGATCATCGTGAGGGTTTTGAGGCCCAGGAAGTCGAATTTGACGAGCCCGATCTTTTCAACGTCGCCCATCGAATATTGGGTGACGACTTCGTCGTTGGAGCCTTTATAGAGCGGCACATGGTCCGTGAGCGGTCCTTCGGAAATCACCACGCCGGCCGCGTGGGTCGAGGCATGGCGGGCCAGCCCTTCGAGGGAGCGGGCAATGCCCATCAGCTCTTTGACGCGCGCATCGGTATCGACGAGCTCTTGCAGCTTGGGTTCCTGGTCGAGCGCCTGCTGGAGCGTGATGTTGAGCTGATTGGGGACGAGCTTAGCCACGCGATCGACTTCGGCATAGGGAATTTCCAGTACGCGGCCCACGTCGCGGATCGCGGCCTTCGCGCCGAGCGTCCCGAACGTAATGATCTGGGCCACGTGGTCCTTGCCGTACTTCTCGACCACATAGTTGATGACCTCGCCTCGGCGATCCATGCAGAAGTCCATGTCGATATCGGGGAGGGACACACGTTCGGGATTCAGGAACCGTTCGAACAGGAGCGTGTAGACGAGGGGATCGAGGTCCGTGATCCGTAGCGCGTAGGCGACAAGACTGCCGGCGGCGGAGCCTCGGCCAGGCCCGACCGGAATGTTGCGCGAGCGGGCAAACTTGATGATGTCCCAGACGATGAGAAAGTAACCGGCGAAGCCCATCGAGCAGATGATCGTCAGCTCTTCACGCAGGCGCAGCTCGTAAGCGGCCGGCAGGATCTGGCTGGGTCGCTCTTTGAGTCTGGCCGCCAACCCCGCCAGCGCCAAACTCTCCAGATAGGTTTCCCTCGTGAAGGGTTCGGGAACCTTGTATTGCGGGAGATAGGTTTTATTCAGCGTCAGTTGGAGGTCGCAGTTGTCCGCAATCCGGCAGGTATTGTTGACGGCCTCGGGGAACTCGATGAAAGCGGCCGTCACTTCGTCGGTCGATTTTACGTAGAGCTGATCCGTATCGAACTTCATCCGATTCGGGTCGCTGATCGTCTTGCCGGTTTGGAGGCAGAGCATCAGCTCGTGCGGGCGGAAGTCTTCTTTCTTGAGGTAGTGGCAGTCGTTGGTGCCGACCATCGGGATGCCCATCTTCTTGGACATCTCAAGCAGGCCGCTATTGGCGACTCGCTGGTGGTCCAATCCGTTCGCCTGCACCTCCAGGTAGAAGTGCTCCTTCCCGAATATTTCCTGAAACTCGCCAGCGACAGCCATGGCGCCATCCATGTCCTTCTGGCCGATGAGGTAGGGAATCTCGCCGCTCAAGCAACCGGAGAGGGCAATGATGCCCTCATGGTGCTCTTTAAGAATTTCCTTATCCATCCGTGGCTTGTAGTAGAACCCTTCAAGGTATGCCTTACTAACGAGCTTGATCAGATTCTGATAGCCGGTCAGGTTTCGAGCCAGGAGGATGAGGTGGTAGTAGTCGTTGTGGGCGAGGCCGCTGTCTTTGGCCGCCAAGCGGCTGCCTGGCGCCATATAGGCTTCGCAGCCGATGATGGGTTTGATGCCGGCTTCTTTGGCTTTGCGGTAGAACTCGATGGCCCCGAACATGTTGCCATGGTCGGTCATGGCCACGGCCGGCTGATTGAACGATTTGATCTGCTGGACGAGCGGCTCAATTTGATTCGCGCCGTCCAGGAGACTGAATTGGGTATGGAGATGGAGGTGAACGAATTGCGATGCCAAGGGGGAATGTCCTTTTAAAGATTCTAGTCAGCGACGAGAAGTGAAGTCAATCGATGCCGGTCACTGCTGTTAGCTGTCTGCGTAGACGGATTACCGGGTTTCTCATCGCGACATACTCGAGTGTGATTCAGGAAAATCGTGAGCCAGTTGATTCTTTGCGCATCGCGGGCGAATGTCAATTCGCGAGGCCGTCTGTCGGGAGCGCCGTTGACGGATGGGGCTGGCCGATTTGCAGGCTGAGTTGATTGCCGGTCTGCTGGGGCTGGCGTGGCGCGATGCCGCCCTCTGCCCGAATCCTGAGCGCGGCTTGGACTTCGATCAGTCGCTTCCGGAGGCGATCGATCTCTGCCTCTTTTTCGCCGGCCCTCGTGGTTTGCGCCGCGAGCTGCTGGTCTTTTTCTTTCAGCCCCTGCTCCTGGAGGGTTAGCCGGTCTTGGAGTTCATCGGCCTGGGTTCGCAGATTCTGTGATCGGGCCGCTTCGTCCGTCGCGCGCTGGACGGCCTGGGCGTAGGTATCGATCCAGGCATCGCGCGCCGTGTCGTGTTCTAGAATCTGCTGCCTTGTCGCAGCCAATTCCTCCCTCAAGGTTCGGACCTGCTCGTGTTGGGCGGCGAGTTCCTGCTCGGTGGATTGGCGTAGGGCGTCCGATGCGACCATCTTCTCTTCGAGGGCCCGGGTCTCAGCGACTTTGATGTTCAGTTCCTGCTGGAGCTTCTCCAATGCCTGACTGTTGAGGCGCAGGGAGGAACTGCCACCCGTGCCCTGCTGCGGGCGCGAGCCGGAGGAGAAGTGGCGCAGGAGCCATCCAACCGCTCCGCCGATTCCCGCCGCAACCAGGAGGCAGCCCAACATCTGTCCGATGAGCGTGGTCATAGAGGGCCCGGTCCTTTCACTCGTAATTCGATGCGGCGGTTGTGTTGAAAGCCGGCTTTCGTTTGTGCGGCCGACAGGGGCCGTGAGGCGCCATAGCCGACGGTGGTGAATTGATGGGTCAGGCTGTGATTGAGGAAGTAGCGTCGCACGGTTTCGGCCCGGCGGCGGCTGAGTTCAAGGTTATAGCCGGGGGCGCCGTATTTGTCCGTATGGCCGCCGATCTCGATGGCAGTCTGGGGGGTCTCCTGTAACAGTGCGGTCAACCGGTCGAGTGTGGCGCGGCCGCGCGGCGTCAGCGTGGCGGTATTCGAGTCAAACTCGATGGAGGCGTGCGAGAGCAGGTCCGTCAATTTTTTCTGGAGCGGGACTGCTGCGGCCTGGTGCGGAGCCGTCAGAATGTAATCTTCCAGATTGAGCCCAGCTTGCACGAGAGGGTCAATGTCGCGCAGGACAGTAGCTTTGACCTGATCGTTGTCGACGCGGCCGCTCAGCACGATTGAACGACCGTCGATGATGATCGAGCCTCGCTCGGTCATCTGCCCTAAAACGGGGAGCATCGCGGGGATCTGCTCTGCCCAGGCTGCCGGTCTCAGGTCCGGATCCACCGTCAGCTGGTCGATCAGGCGGCCAGGTGCAGAGCCGTACAGCTGTTGGGCCTGGTGCAGGATGGCGGCTTTGCTGGACTCAGTGGGGAGTGAGCCACGGAGGGTCAGAATGCCCTGCTCGAAACGCGCATGAAATGTGGCCTGGGTCAGGGAGGTCGAGGCAGCCGGTGACGGAAGATGGCGCGGGAAGCAGAGGACGGCAAGGAGGCCAAGTGCCACAACCCCTGCTGCAAGAATCGCTGCACGCATCATCAAGGACATCTCGTGTGAAAGTAATCGGTAGGCGCTTCTGAACCTATCATACTGAGTACAGTCGTGCCAGGCAGGATTTGTGGCCTGCGGCGCAGTGGGCTGTCGGGTCGGACCTGAGTCGATGAATAGGTTGGTATTCGATGCCTGGGCGCGGCATTCCCCTTGTAAGGAGAGGAGTCATTTGTTATTCTTCGCCGCACCTTCCGATTCACATACTATCAATCGATTGTCTTCCAAGGAGTGACCTATGGCCGGCATCAAGCGGGCATTAATCAGTGTGTCAGATAAGACCGGTGTGGTGGAGATGGCCAAAGGACTTGAGGCCTTGGGCGCCGAGATCCTTTCGACCGGAGGAACCGCCAAAGCGTTGCGCGAAGCCGGCGTGAAGGTGACCGACGTGGCGGCCTATACCGGCTCGCCGGAAATCCTCGATGGCCGAGTCAAAACCCTGCATCCCAAGATTCATGGCGGCTTGCTGGGGCGGCGTTCGGTGCCGGCCCATGTTGCGCAGATGGAGCAGCATGGCATCGGCCCGATCGACGTGGTCGTGGTCAACCTCTATCCCTTTGAGGCGACGATCGCAAAAGCGAGCTGCCCGTTCGAAGAGGCCATCGAAAATATCGACATCGGCGGACCCTCGATGCTGCGTTCTGCCGCCAAGAATCACGAAGATGTCCTGGTCGTGGTGGACCCGACCGATTACCAGCGTGTGCTCGATGCGGCGAAGGCCGGCATTGTGTCGCATGAGTTGCGGCGCGAGCTGGCGATGAAGGTGTTTCAGCATACGGCGCGCTACGACAGTCTGATTGCCGGGTATCTCGAAAAGCAGGTGCAGGGCGAGACGAAGTTCCCGAAGATATTGTCTTTGCAGTTCGAGCGGGCGGAGATTCTCCGTTACGGGGAGAACCCGCATCAGCAGGGGGCCTTCTACCGGGAATTGCATTCGACCGAGCCCTCGGTCTCCCGCGGGAAGATTCTGCATGGCAAGGCGATGTCGTACAACAATTTCCTCGATGCCAATTCGGCGTTGGAGTTGGCGAAAGAGTACGACGAAATCGCTGTCGCCATCATCAAGCACAATAATCCCTGCGGCGTGGCATTGGGCGCGACGCCGGTCGAGGCCTATGTGAAAGCCCGGGAGACCGATCCTGTCTCGGCCTTCGGCGGCGTGATTGCCTTCAACCGCCCCGTGGATCTGGCCGCCGCGAAGGAAATTACCTCCACGTTTGTGGAAGTGGTCGTGGCGCCGGGATTTGCCGAGGATGCCCTCGCGGAATTAAAGCGCAAAAAGGATCTACGGTTGCTCGATGTCGGCCCGCTCATGAAGGTGAAGCAGGAGGGTTTCGACCTCAAGAAACTGGTCGGTGGTTTGATCGTGCAGGATCGGGACCTTGGGGTCTTGACCGATCTGAGAGCGCTGAACGTTCCGACCCAGCGGAAACCGACGGACGAAGAATATGCGGCCTGTGCCTTTGCCTGGAAGGTCTGCAAACATGTGAAGTCGAACGCGATCATCTATGCGAAGCCGGGGCAGACGGTGGGAATCGGCGCAGGCCAGATGAGCCGGGTCGATTCGGTGAAGCTGGCGATCATGAAAGCCCAGATGCCGGTCAAGGGCTGCGTGATGGCGTCGGATGCGTTCTTCCCGTTCCGTGACGGATTGGATGCGGCGGCCCAAGCCGGCATTACGGCGGTCATTCAGCCGGGCGGCTCGATTCGCGATGCCGAAATTATCAAAGCCGCAGACGAGCAGGGGCTGGCGATGATTATGACGGCGATGAGGCATTTCCGCCATTGACGGATGTTGAAACCAGCCTCCAGCTTCGTTCTCGGCTTGGCAAAATCCTCAACGTAGCCCAGAGGGCTACGCCTCCGGTTTTGCCTTCGCCTGCGGCCTTGCTGGAAGGCCGGTTTGAACATCCGTTCCGCACGTACCACTCCAGGAAAGAACTGAGGAGTCGACGGTGAAGATTCTTGTCATCGGGAGTGGGGGGCGAGAACACACGATGGCGTGGAAGCTCGCGCAAAGTCCCCGCAAGCCCACGCTCTATTGTGCGCCGGGCAATGCGGGAATCGAATCCCTCGCGACCTGCGTGCCAATCAAAGCCGACGATATTGCCGGACTGAAAGCCTTCGTGCAGTCGGAGCAGATCGATCTGACGGTCGTGGGGCCGGAAGCGCCGCTGGCGCTGGGCATCGTCGACGAGTTCCGTAAAGCCAAACTGAAAATATTCGGCCCGACAAAGGGCGCCGCTCGCATCGAAGCCAGCAAGGTCTTTTCCAAGGAGATCATGGCCAGCGCGAAGATCCTCACAGCGAAGGCGCAAAGCTTCGATCAGCTCGCTCCGGCCTTGGCCTATCTCGATCAGCACGAACTGCCTGTGGTGGTGAAGGCCGATGGACTGGCGCAGGGGAAGGGCGTGGTGGTCGCGACGACCCGCGAGGAGGCGAAGCAGGCCGTCCGCGATTCGATGGAACATGCCGTATTTGGTCAGGCCGGTCAGCGCGTATTGATCGAGCAGTTTCTTGACGGCGAAGAACTGACGATCATGGCCTTCACGGATGGCCGGACGGTGGTGCCGATGCTGCCGGCACAAGATCATAAACGGGTCGGCGATGGTGATACGGGTCCCAATACGGGTGGCATGGGCGCCTATTGCCCTGCTCCGCTTGGTACTGCAGCTCTGCGCGAACAGGTTACGAAGCAGGTGCTCTATCCAGCCGTCGAGGCCCTGTCTCGCATGGGTTGTCCCTTTCAAGGCGTCTTGTATGCGGGCCTGATGGTTGTGAAGGGGATACCCTACGTGTTGGAGTTCAATGCCAGGATGGGAGATCCGGAAACGCAAGTCGTCCTCCCGTTGCTCAAGACGGATTTGCTGGAGGTGATCGAGGCGGTGGTCGAACATCGGCTCGATCAGCTGAGCGTCGAGTGGCATGATGCCACGGCGGTCTGTATCGTCATGACGTCGGCAGGGTACCCCGGCTCCTATCCAACCGGTCGAGCGATTCATGGATTGCCTGCTGCGCCAGATGCGACGACGGTGGTCTTCCATGCAGGCACAGCACGAACCGGCGCCGAGGTGGTGACGGCCGGAGGGCGGGTGCTGGGCATTACAGGATTGGGGAAGACCCTGGCTGTCGCGCAAGCGGAAGCCTATCGCGTGACCCGGTCGATTGCCTTTGACGGCGCGCATTACCGGAATGATATAGCGCACCGGGCGTTCGCACGTCACGCAACATAACGCAGAATGGGACTGATGGTTCCTGCCATGGCACAGATCGAGCGTTATGTGGCTTCGACCGTTCCGGTGCTTGTCGCTCAGATGCGCCGCCTGTTCGGAGCGGGCGGCCTTTGCGTGTTGCCGACAGAAAGTTTCTACGGACTGGCGGTAGCCCCCTTCGACGAACAGGCTCTGGCCAGGTTATGGCGGGTCAAGGGCCGCTCCGAGGGAAAACCGATTCTTCTCCTGATTGGAGACCAGTCTCAATTGGCTCCCTTGGTTCAGACGATTCCCCCGGCTGCCACCGTCTTGATGAACGCCTTCTGGCCCGGACCGCTGACGATTGTCTTTCCCGCAGCTGTGGCGCTCTCTGATGCCGTGACGGCGGGAACTGGTTCAGTGGGCATTCGCCTGAGTGGCTGCCAGCCGCTGGTCGATCTCTTGCGGCAGGTCGGGCCTGTGACCGGCACCAGCGCGAATCGGGAAGGCCTTCCGCCGCCAATCAGGGCCGAAGAGGTTCAGGCGAACCTGGGTGAAGAGGTCGATCTGATCGTCGATGCGGGACTGACGCCTGGCGGGCGCCCGTCTACGGTCGTCGACGTTCGGGGGCCGATCAGAATCGTTCGCGAGGGAGCCATCGAGCGAGGCGTCATTGCGGAACAGTTGGCCGCTCATGGCCTGCATCTCGAGGCAGAGAGTCGGTGAAGTCGGTTGTATGTTTATATTGAAAGGAGAGTCCTGATGATTCGAACCATGATGGTGCGCAACCTTGTGGCTGTGGCGGCAATCACACTGTCCGCGGTCAGTCTGTCCGGATGCGATTACTGGCCCCCGGCACTCCAGGCGCAAGTTGAACAACTTCGTGCCGAGCTGCAGACGGTGACCGCAGAGAAGGCCCAGCTCGAGAATCAAGTGGCGTCGTTTGGGAAGGTGCGGGACGATCTGCAGGCGCAGGTGGATGATCTCACAAAGGCGAACCGCGATAAGTCGGCCATGATCGGTAATTTGCAGAACAACCTGGCGGCGGCGCAAGAGCGGCTGGCGAAGTCGGTGAAAGTCACCACGCCGAAGGCTGGCGCACCCAAGCCAGCGGCCAAGGTCGCGCCGAAGGTTCCAGCCAAGAAGAAAGCCGCAACGAAGGCGACGCGCTAGCGCATCTCGCTCCGCTGCCTATTTGGCAGCGGAAGACGAGGGTGCGGTTGTCGTGGTGCTGGAGGCCGCCGGGGCCGGACTCGATGGGGCACTGGCCGGCGCGGACGCGGGGGGAGAAGCGGGAGTCGCAGGAGCGGCAGACGTCGTCTGTTCAGATGTGCTGGGCGCCGCCTCTTTCTTCTCCCCGGTCTTGGGTGCCGGTGGTTCACTTCCTGAGGACGGTTTCATTTTGTCGGAGTAGTCGGTCACGTACCACCCGCTGCCCTTGAACATGATGGCAGGCGAGGAAATCAACCGCTGGACATGTTTCCCGCACTTCGGGCAGGTGGTGAGGGCGTCGTCCTTCATGCTTTGCTTGACTTCAAACCGGTCTGCGCAGCCGTCACATTGGTATTCGTAGATTGGCACGATTCGTTTCCTCCTGCTAAACCGAAAAATCTGTTTTCGTCACGCTGCGGGGCTCCTCATGATGAGGCGCTCAGCTACGTGAGCTGTTTGAACGCCGCGTCGAGGCGATCCATGCCACGGACAATCGTCTCCATGCTGGTCGCATAGGACAACCGAATATGCTGGTGGCTCCCGAACGGCTCACCAGGGACCACGGCAACCTGGAATTCCTTCAAGAGATAGTTCGCCAGGTCGGTCGGGGTCGAGATGGTTCCGCTGGGGCCCTTCCGTCCGAGCAATCCGCTCACATTGGGAAACGCATAAAATGCTCCGCTGGGCATACTGCAACGAACACCTGGCATGGCGTTGAGCCGTTCGACGATCACGCGCCGCCGCCGGTCGAACTCGGTGACCATCTTTTTCGTAAAGGCATCGCCTTCACGCAAGGCTACCACGGCAGCCTTTTGGGAGATGGAGCAGGGGTTGGACGTGCTCTGGCTTTGAATGTTGGCCATGGCGGTCAAGAGGTCTTTCGGTCCCGCCGCGTAGCCGATCCGCCAGCCGGTCATGGCATAGGCTTTCGAGACTCCGTTGATCACAACGGTGCGGGCTGCCACTTCCGGTCCCAATGACGCGATGCTCGTGTGGGTCGCGCCGTCATAGAGAACCTTTTCGTAAATCTCATCGGAAATCAGGAGCAGATCCCGGCTGACGGCCAGTTCGGCCAACTGCTCAAGCGTCGCCCGGTTGTAGGTCGCGCCAGTCGGGTTGCAGGGGCTATTGACGATGATCGCTTTGGTGCGCGGGGTCACCAGCCGCGCCAACTCCTTGGCATCAATGGCGTAGCCATCCTCTTCGCGGGTCTGCAAAAATACTGGGGTGGCGTCGTTGAGCAGGGTCTGGTCGGCATAGGAGACCCAATAGGGAACGGGAATGATGAGCTCGTCGCCTGCTTCGAGGAGCGCTTCGGCCAGGTTGTAGAGCGAATGTTTGGCGCCGCAGGAGACTAGCACTTGAGACTTCTCGTACTGTAGCCCTTGCTCGGTCTGCAGCTTGTCGATAATCGCCTGGCGCAGTTCATCGATGCCGGACGAGGGCGTGTATTTGGTGAACCCGGCGCGAATCGCGGCTTCCGCCGCGGCTTTCACCGGTTCCGGCGTGTCAAAGTCCGGCTCCCCGGACGAAAAGTCGGCGACGTCGATTCCGCGGGCCGCCATGGCTTTTGCGGTGGCCGCCATGGCCAAAGTCGGGGAAGGGGCGATCCGCCCTGCACGTGCAGCAAGCTTCATGTTTTCAAACTCCTGATTCGTTCCTGCAGCCGGCGTGCGACTTCTGGATGCAGGAATTCCGTGAGCGCCCCGCCATGGGTGGCCACGTCTTTAATGATGGTGGAGGATAAATAGGAATATTCCTCGCTGGGCATGAGGAAGACCGTTTCGACCTGTTTGGCGATTTTGCGATTGATGAGGGCCATCTGAAACTCATGCTCGAAGTCTGAGATAGCCCGCAACCCCCGGATAATTGCATGGGCCCCGTAGCGTTGGACATAGTCCACCAGCAGGCCGTCGAAGTGGGTGACTTCCACCCCTTGGATCTCCTGCGTCACGACCCGGATCATCTCCAGCCGTTCGGTTAGCGTGAAGAGCGGATGCTTGGCCGGATTCGGCGCGACGGCGACCACCACTTTATCAAACACCTTCAAACTTCGGGTGATGATGTCTGTGTGCCCGTGGGTAATGGGATCGAAGGTTCCTGGATAGATGCCAATTTTCATGATGCGGGTGACTCTGCCATGTCTGATGTGGATAGGCGATACCGATAGAGTGCGGTGTCGCCGTAGACGTATCGCCGCGCCAGGGTCGCGTGGTCGATCGAGTCTGGCAATGTTGTGCGCGAGTCCTGTTCAATCATCACGGTCGCCTCTTCCGATAGCAGTCCTGGTCTCCAGGCATGGATCAGGATCTCTAGCTCATCCAGCGCGGCATAGGGCGGATCCGCAAAGAAGATGTCATAGGGGCCTTCCCACCAGTCTTGTCGCGCGAGAAAGGTGGCGGCCTGTCCCACGCAGACCTTGGCCCGGTCGAGCAGCTGACAGGCCTGTAGATTTTTCTGTAACAGCTTCACAGCCTTGGGGTCTGATTCGACAAAGGTGACGGTTGCGGCGCCACGGCTTAAGGCTTCAATCCCGACGGCTCCTGTGCCGGCGTACAAATCCAGAAAACGGCTGCCAATCACCTGAGGCCCCAGAATCGAAAAGAGGGCCTCACGAACCTTATCTGATGTGGGGCGGAGAGCCGTCCCTTCTGGTCCACTGAGGCGTCGGCCTCGGTGGGATCCGGCAATGATACGCATAATTTCAGGTGAGAGGCATTTCAGGAGCAACTGACTCTAACATAGCGTTTTTGAAGGGGTCAAGGTGACTGCTGTGGCGGAGATTTGCGGGATTTATCCGGCGCGCTGGTGCGGCTGGTCACGAGGAGCTGGCGTGAGAAATGGAAGCGTTTTGACGACTTTTGTGGGGTTGCTTATAATGCCGCCTGGCGATGTAGCGGCATGAGGGGCCATACGGTCGACGCATGATTACGGCGACCACGAGTGGCGACCAGCGGAGACGAATCGCGATGGTCTTAGCGGGTCGCCACTGCTTGGGGTTCCTGAACGGCCAAGCTCTTCCGCCGGTTATTCGAAATGGTGCGGTCGATGATCGCGCCGCAGTTAATGCACTTCCAGGCGTAAAATATCAAAAAGAAGTCTGAGAACCGCTCCAACATCATGAGGCCTTTGCATTTCGGACATCCCATCGAATCCTCCTTGATTGTGATGTGCACTGCTGCCAGCGTGTTAAAGCAAAACCTGCGCCAATCGATCGATGTACGTAATTTCAATAGGTTAGGCTATACGTATTTGTCATGAGTAGGCAGTAAGGGGACTAGCGCCAGTACAAAAACGTCCGGAGTGTCACTTTTTGTGCAGGGGGCCACTATGGCGAGCAAGAAAGCGGGGCAAGGGATTGCGCAATGGCCCGAAATGGAACGGCCGCGCGAACGATTATTGGCTCAAGGTTCACAGGCATTGACCGACGCGCAACTGCTCGCCATTCTGCTTCGAGTCGGGCGTCGGCGCTGTTCAGCGGTCCAGGTTGGAATGGACATTCTTGATCGGCTGGGAGGGCTGGCAGGGCTTGCGCAATGTGGCATTGAGGAGCTCTGCGCCGTTCCGGGCGTCGGGACCGCGAAAGCGGCTCAACTGAAGGCGGCGCTGGAGTTGGGGAAACGGGCCCTGGCTGGTCCTCTGACGAAAGGCACGAAGATTACCTCCAGCCGCGAGCTCTTCACCCATTATCATCCCGCGCTGCGCGATCTCCGTCATGAAATCTTTAAAGTGGTGTTGTTGGATGCCAAACATGCCATCCTGCGAGATGCGACGGTGTCATCAGGCAGCTTGACGCTCAGCATTGTCCATCCGAGAGAAGTCTTTACGCTTGCGGTCAAGGAATCCGCGGCGGCTGTGATCTTCTTGCACAACCATCCCAGCGGTGATCCGACGCCGAGCCAGGAGGATCGAGTGCTGACGGCACGGTTGGTGTCGGCGGGACAGCTCTTGGGGATTCAGGTGTTGGACCATCTGGTCGTCGGCGATGGGCGCTATGTCAGCTTTGCCGACCAAGGCTGGTTGACGAGCTAGCGGCGCAAGCGGCGAGGCGATCCGTCAGGGCTCGGTCGATTTCAGCACCACGTAGAACGCGCGGCTTTCTCGCAGCACGCGAAGCAGGATGGTGTCGCCGCGTCGGACTTTCGAGACCGCGTTGCTGAATTCTCCGACCGATCCCACCTCCACGCGGTTCACTTCCTTGATCAGGTCTCCTTCATGGAGCCCTTCCGCTTGGGCGAGGCTGCCAGGCTCCACCTTGGAGATGAGTACTCCGCGGCTTTCCCGCAGTTTGAATTTATCGGCGAGGCTTGTTGTCAGATCCTGCACGTCCAGTCCGAGTTTCACGTCGGTGCGGGTCTGGGGCAGGGACGTCGTGACGGCATGGTCGTGGCGTTCGATGAGGGCGACGTCCAGCACCAGGCGCTGCTGATCGCGGACGATTTCGACTTTTGCCGTGGCGCCGGGGAGCAATCCCGCCACGACCCGCGACAGCCGGCTGGGCGTGTCGATGACGGTGCCGTCGATGCGGGTGAGGATGTCGCCCGGCTTGACCCCGGCGGCCGCAGCCGGGTCCTTCTCGAAGACTTCGTTGATCAGGACCCCTTCGCTTTCCTTCACGCCGAACTTGCGTGCCAACTCCACCGTGAGCGGTTGGATGCCGACGCCCAGCCAGCCCCTCGTCACCCGCCCTTGAGCGATCAATTGCTGAATCACATGCTTGGCCATGTTGGACGGAATGGCAAAGCCGATCCCTTGGGCGAAGTTGATGATCGCGGTATTGATGCCGATGATTTCACCGCGCAGATTGAAGAGGGGGCCGCCCGAGTTGCCGGGATTGATGGAGGCGTCCGTCTGAATGAAGTTTTCATAGCGCGAGAGATTGATATTCTCCCGGCCGATCCCGCTGACCACGCCGAGCGTCACGGTTCGATCGAGTCCGAATGGATTGCCCACTGCGAGCACCCATTGGCCGACGCGCACGCTGGACGAATCGCCGAACTTCGCGCTGGAGAGGGGATGATCGGCGGTCACCTTGAGGACGGCCAAGTCCGTATCCTGATCTTTGCCGACGACCTGCGCGATCAGTTTGGACGTATCGGAAAAACGGACTTCAATTTCCGTCGCCTCGCCGATCACATGGTTGTTGGTGATGATGTACCCGTTGGGATCGATGACGACACCGGACCCTGAGCCTGAGACATTGGGAAGCCGCTCTTGAGAAAGATCCCGTCCTCGTCCTGGCCCGGAGAGGGGAATGAGATTCACGACGGAGGGTTTTGCCGATTCGGCCAGGTCGGTAATGACAGTTTGAATCTCTTCCAGGAGGCGGAGGCCCGGCGAGTCGCTGGACTTGAGCGCGACCGGCTCCACGGCTGGCGCGGCCCAGGTTGTCTGGTTGCCCTGCCAGGCCAAGAATCCGAGGCAGATGAGGATGTGCCACGTACGCATGATTCAGTTCCTCCTGTGAGAATTGTACCGCAAGGAGAGGGGGCTCGTCTTGCCGCTACGGTCCTCCCATCGCTTTGCAGGCTGTTCAAAAAGGTCGTCCAGCAAGGCCGCAGCGAGCGAAGAGGCGACGCGTACTCTCTGCGGTACGTTGAGCCTCTGAGCGACGCGAGAACGACGCTGGCGGACTTTTTCAACAGCCTGTTAGGCAGGTTTGCTGTTTCGCGTCTGAGTGAACCATGAGGCAATCAGCGCAAGATCTGCCTGCGGCCCGATCATCACCGCCACATCGCCGGTGCGGAGCGCAAGGGCCTCCTCGGGAGGCACGAGAAAGGGGCCGCGAATGATGGTCACTAGACGAACCGATGCAGGCAGCCCCATTTCAGCGAGAGTTTTTCCGATGACGGATGAGCCCTGGATGACCGGGAACCGTTCAAGGGCTGCGGCGCGAAGGCTCAAATCCTGTTGCAGCGTCAGGAGCTCATGGTGGATCGTTTCCAGCCGGAGCTCGCGGATCTGACTGTCCACGGTGGCCAGCATATGCTTGAGCTGTTGAATACGTTGGCCAGCCTGGCTGATGAGCTGTTCCAACTGATCGGGCGGAACGAGTGACGTGGAACTGAACGGAATTCTCCGGGAGGAGAGCCCCGCAATCTGGCTGCCGAGGTCACTATGGACCTGTTCGATCTGGCGCAGCAATTGGGCCGCTTGGCTATGGAGGCGCAGCACCTGCACCTTGCGATTGACTCGCTCGGCGATGGCCAGCACGGTTTCATGGATGGCGCTACCGGTAATCGATAGCTCATGTTGGATGCGAGTCAGCAGTTCAAGGGGCATAAATGGGAAATCTCTACGTCTGATAAGAACTATTATGTCAACTCATGGAGCGATCACGGGCGCCATCATCTGTCCGACCCCTCACCCTTTACGCTTCTCCTTCGCGGAAGTAAATCCCCTTGCCATCATGTCCCTGTCGATATTGCCGGATCATTTGCGCTTAATGAGTAAAGCGGTGTATCTTTTTACATAGGAGTTTGCCCTTCAATGATGAGTTTGTGCGGACGTGTACAAGGCCAGCCTCTTTCGTTCAACGTGATACTCGTCCTCTGCATTTGGGTATTGGTCGGCGGGCTTGCCTGGGCCGACTCCTTCGACCTGACCGATGATATCGGGATCCCGCACGCAACCGCCGGTGTCATTGTTGATGTGGACGGTGATGAAGTGCGTGGGAAGCTCGACGCCGCCATGCTGGTCGGCGGGGCTTGTGCCGAACGCATCCTCTCCCTCACGCTTCCGCAGTCGTTTCCGCTACTGCGTTCATGCTTGTTCGTGGCCCCATCGCAAGATCCTCTCCACCAACGATTCTGCACCTTTCGAATCTGATTCTTCCTCGTTCGACCCGCGCCCATTCCACTCGATTTCCATGTCGATCGTGTTATTGCCGTGGCGCAGTCTCGTAAAGAGGAGTATTCATGCTTGAACGGTTGATACAGTTTTCGCTTAGCCAACGGCTCTTTGTCTGTGTGGTCGGGCTCGTGCTGATGTGCAGCGGGCTCTACGCCTTTCACATCCTCGATGTCGTGGCCTACCCCGACCCCTCCCCGCCCATGATTGAGGTCATCACGCAGTATCCGGGCTGGTCTTCGGAACAGATCGAGCGAGCCATTACGCTCCCGCTCGAAATCGGGCTCCAGGGAATGCCAGGCCTGACGGATATTCGCTCACTCTCGATCTTTGGATTGAGCGACATTAAGGTCTATTTTGATTTCGGCACAGACTATTTTCGGGATCGACAAGAAGTTCTCAACCGACTCCAGATGATCGCGCTGCCTCAAAATATACAGCCGGCGATTTCCCCCTGGTCGGCGATCGCGGAAATCTATCGATATGAGCTGGTTGGTGAGAAGAAAACGCTCACCGATCTCAAGACGGTGCAGGATTGGCAGATCCGTCGAGAGTTTAAGCGCATACCGGGAATTATCGATGTCTCGACGTTCGGGGGCACGACGAAGGAGTACCACGTTGAGTTAGACCCGGGGCAGTTGATCAGTTACGACGTCACGCTCGATCAAGTCATGGACGCGCTGGCCAAAAACAACACGGATGTGGGGGGCAATTATCTTACCCAGGGCGGGCAAAATTTTAATATCCGCGGGATGGGGCTGATTCAGAGCTTGGACGATATCACGGCGGCAGTGGTGGCCGAAAAGGCCGGTACCCCCGTGCTCATCCGAAATCTCGGGGAAACCAGCATGGGCTATCGCGTCCGGCTGGGGAAAGTCGGGATCGACGATCGGGACGATGTGGTGGAAGGTGTTGTCCTTCTGCAGCGCGGCGCGAAAGCACTACCGGTATTGGAGCAGGTCCATCGGAAGGTGGACGAACTCAATAGCAAGAAATTGCCGCAAGGTGTGACCGTCAAGACGTTCTATGATCGAACCGTCTTGATCCATACGACCATCGAAACGGTCGTGGATATTCTTATCGCCGGGATTCTGCTCGTCTCGATCATCCTCTATGTGTTCTTGGGCCATTTCCGAACGGCGATGATCGTGGCCCTCACGGTTCCCATTGCCCTGTTCTTTACGTTTTGTATTTTGGTGGCGCGGGGAGATTCGGCCAACCTGATCTCGCTCGGCGCCATCGACTTCGGCATCATTGTGGATTCGACGCTCATCATGGTCGAAAGTATTTTCTTCCATCTGGCACACAAGCGAAGCCCCAACCTCACCGTGCCGATGCATATCGTGAGGGCCGCCCGCGAAGTGGGCCGCCCGATCTTCTTTGCGACGACCATCATCATCGTCGCCTTTGTGCCGTTGTTTACGATGACCGGAGTCCCCGGCAAGATCTTCGCGCCGATGTCGCTCACTTATGGGTTGGCCTTGACCGGGGCTCTACTCATGGCGTTCACGCTGGCCCCGGCCCTCTGTTCCTTTCTTCTGACCGGTCCCATCCAGGAGCGGGACACAAAGATTGTCGAAGTCATCAAGCGACGGTACCTCGCGGTGTTGGGATGGGCGCTCGATCGTCCACGGGCGGTGATCGGCCTGGCCATTGCGGTGTTGGTGTGCTCGCTGAGCCTGGTGCCGTTCATCGGCGGAGAGTTCATGCCGGCATTGGAGGAAGGGAATATCTGGGTGCGGACGACGATGCCGGTGGACATTTCATTCGAGGAAGCCAGCCGGCTGGTGACAGAGGTCCGCGCGATCTTCAAGCAATTTCCCGAGGTGGTCAGTGTGGCGTCTCAACTGGGTCGCCCCGACGACGGCACAGATCCCACCAGTTTCTTCAATGCGGAATTTCTGGTGAACCTCAAGCCGAAGGCAGAGTGGCGGAAGACCCTTTCGACCAAACGGGACTTGATCGATGAGATCGAACGGGAACTGTCCGCGATCCCCGGGGTGACGTTCAATTTCTCTCAGGCGATCCAAGATAACGTGCAAGAAGCCATGTCCGGTGTGAAGGGGGAAAATGCCGTCAAGCTGTATGGGAGCGACCTGCATGTGCTGGAAGCGCAGGCGGCCCAAATCAAACATGTGATGGAGCAGGTGCCGGGGGTGAAAGACCTGGGCGTCTTACATCTGCTCGGCCAACCGAATCTCGTGCTCGAGGTGGACCGTCAGGCCTGCGCGCGTTACGGGCTTAAGGTGGGCGACGTCAATAACGTGGTGCAGGCGGCCATCGGTGGGCAGGCCGTCACGCAGGTGTATGAAGGAGAAAAGTGGTTCGATCTTGTCGTCCGGTTCAAACAGGACTATCGTCAGGACGCGGACGCGATTGGCAATATCCAAGTCAATACGCCGGAGGGAGCCAGGATCCCGCTCAAACAGTTGGCCTCGATCACCGAGCAGACCGGCGCCTTCATCGTGTATCGGGAGAACAACGAGCGGTATATTCCCATCAAGTTCAGCGTGCGGGGGCGTGATTTGGAAGGGACGGTGACGGACGCGCAGCAGCGAATCGCCAAGCAGGTGACCTTGCCGGAGGGCTATCGCATGGAGTGGCATGGTGAATTTGACCAGTTGCAGGATGAAAAACGGCGTCTCATCGTCATCGTGCCCCTGACGCTTCTGATTATCCTGTTCCTCGTGTATTTTGTCGTCAATTCTCTCCGCGATGCGCTCTTGGTCTTGATCTCCGTGCCGTTTGCCCTCGTGGGAGGGGTCTTCGCGCTCGCGATGACGGGAACGCACTTCAGTATCTCCGCCGCCGTGGGGTTCATTTCGCTCTTTGGCGTGGCTGTGCAGGGCGGGCTGATTCTCGTATGCCGTATCCGCGATCTGATCGGGGAAGGACACGAGGTCAGAGCGGCCATCATGAAAAGCGCTGAAGTGCGAATGCGCCCGGTCTTGATGACGTCGCTGGCGGCGGCGATCGGGCTCCTGCCTGCAGCGGTCGCGACCGGCATCGGGGCCCAGTCCCAACAACCGCTGGCCCGCGTCGTGGTGGGTGGCATGCTGACTTCAGCGGTCTTGATTCTTGTCGTGTTACCGATCCTGTATGAGCTGCTTCATCGGAAGAAAAATCAGGAGGCGCCCCCTGGTCAATAGACGATCGACCCACTGATTGTCTCGACGCAATGACGTGTCGTGTGGGCGCAACGCATCCAGGTTTGACAGAGGCCCTGGAGCAGAGATATACCGCGCAGCGGTACACCGTTCCCAATCTGGACCAAAGGATCATATCGTGGCCAACCATTCTCTTGCAGGTCAGCCGGCACCTCCGTCGATGCTGGTCAATGTTCCTCGCCTCATCACGGCCTATTACACCGAGAAGCCTGATGCGAACCTGCGCGAGCAGCGTGTCACCTTCGGCACCTCGGGCCATCGAGGCACCTCCTTCAAGCGCAGCTTTAACGAAGTCCACATCGTCGCGGTTGCGCAGGCGACCTACGAATACCGCAAGAGAGAGAACATCACCGGCCCCCTCTATCTGGGGATGGATACCCATGCTCTGTCTGAGCCGGCCTTTGCCAGCGTCCTTGAGGTGCTGGCAGCCAATGGAGTCCTGGTCATGGTGGATCGGGACGGAGGCTACACCCCGACTCCGGTGATCTCTCATGCGATCCTCACCTACAACCGGGGCAAGAGCTCCGGCCTGGCAGACGGCATCGTCATCACCCCCTCGCATAATCCCCCTGAAGACGGCGGCATCAAGTACAACCCGCCGCATGGTGGGCCGGCTGATACAGTGGTGACGAAGTGGATCGAGGACCGGGCCAACGCCTTGATGAAGGCCGATCTCCATGGAGTGGCCCGCCTCCCCTACGCCCGCGCCAGACGGGCCGCAACGACCAAGCCCCATGACTACCTCGGGACCTACATCGGGGACCTCGCGCAGATCATCGATATGGACCTGCTGCGGTCAGCCGGCTTGAAACTCGGCATCGATCCGCTCGGCGGAGCCGGGGTGGCCTACTGGCAGCCGATCGCAGAGCGATATGGCTTGAACATCGAGGTGGTGAATCCTGCCGTCGATCCGACCTTCCGCTTCATGCCGCTCGACTGGGACGGCAAGATCCGCATGGACTGTTCCTCCCCCTCTGCCATGGCCAACCTCATTGCGCTGAAGGATCGCTTCGATGTCGCCTTCGGCAACGATGCGGACAACGACCGGCATGGTATCGTCACCCGCTCGTCCGGCCTGATGAACCCCAACCATTATCTGGCCGTCTCGATCGCCTATCTCTTTGCGAACCGTCCGGACTGGAAGCCGGATGCCGCGATCGGCAAAACGCTCGTGAGCAGCAGCCTGATCGATCGTGTCGCGGCCAAGCTCGGACGTAAGCTGATCGAAGTGCCGGTCGGGTTCAAATGGTTCGTGAAGGGATTGTTGGACGGCTCGCTTGGTTTTGGCGGAGAGGAAAGCGCAGGAGCCTCCTTCCTCCGCCGCGATGGCACGGTCTGGTCCACAGACAAGGACGGCCTCATCATGGACTTGCTGGCTGCGGAGATGATGGCCAAGACCGGCCGCGATCCCGGCGAACTGTATCGGGAGCTGACCAAAGAACTGGGAGAGCCAGTCTACGAGCGGATCGATGCAGCCGCGACGCCGGAGCAGAAGGCCATCCTGTCGAAACTTTCCCCCGACCAGGTGCAGGCCTCAGAATTAGCCGGCGATACCATCCTCGCGAAATTGACGACGGCTCCCGGCAATGGCGCGGCCATTGGCGGATTGAAAGTCGTAACCGAGCAAGGCTGGTTCGCCGCCCGTCCCTCCGGCACCGAAGACGTGTACAAACTCTACGCCGAAAGCTTCCGCGGGAAAGACCATCTGAAGCAGATTCAGAACGAAGCGCAGGCCCTCATCACTAAAGCCCTGGCCTCGGCCAAGTAAGAAGAGAGCGCTCCTCTGGTCTCTCTGGTTGGGTTTTCTGTCCGATCGACAAGACAGACGGGACAGACCAGACGGACCGGATCGACCGCATGAACCAGAGAGACGGACAGAGCCGCTATGCCGATCTGCTCAAGTGGCGAAGGGAGGAAGGCGTATGAAACGTGCCACGGTGACAAAAGGCAGTGGCAATATTTTTCTCGATCTAGGGTTTTCGGAAGAGCGGTCCGCGGAGCTGATTCTGAAAAGCAGTTTACTGCAGGCGCTTCAGGAAACGATCAAAGGCCGAGACTGGAAGCAGGCGGAAGCGGCAACCCAACTCGGCATTGACCAAGCCAAGGTCTCTAAGCTCCTCGCCGGCCAGATGGCCGGGTTCTCCGTCGAACGTCTGGTTCATTTCCTGTCCATGTTAGGCCAGGATGTCGAAGTCACTGTGCGGCAAGCTCCTCGCGGGCGACGCTATGGAACCGTCCGTTCCAGCCTACCCAAGAAGCTCGTTAAACGTCCGGGATAGAAGAACAGCGACCACTCCGGAAAAAAGCCTCCCCGTCCCTTATTGTCCCGTTAGCGCATCGCCCAATGGAGCAGGGTCCAATCCGACCCGAGTACATGGTGGAGGCTTGCCAGGATGGTGAGCTGCCCGGTTGCCACCGTGTTCAGCACGATCGAGTAGATGAGCAGATTGGCGCCCGGCAAGAACAAGAGGCAAAAGATCCTGCCTGCATCGTGGAAGTCGGTTTGCCCTGGATGGATTTCCGCCCACGTTGAGGTGGCGTGATACGCGACGGACGCGCCGAGGGCACAGAGCATCCAGTCTCTCAGGGCGAGATCGCTCACGTAGAGGCCTGCGAGTAAGCCAATCGTGACCGTGGGGAAAAAGTACGGGGCAACCGGAATGAGCCAGTTCGGGGTGCCTCGATAGGTCATATGCCCCCCAGCCCGAAACGTCGCGTTGAAACCTGTCACTCGATTACAGGTGGCCCAGGCAAAGAGACAATGCGTGAATTCATGCTCAAGCGTACTGAGCCATGTGAGCGATGTCTTGCGAAAGACGGCCCACCAGAGCCCCCCATACGCGACGAGCCCCAGAAAAAAATACGCCAGCCGTTCAGACGCCGCCATCGCAGTGGAGAGCGAGCCCCAAAACTCAATCGCAATGGCCGGGGAAAACGCCGCGACCCAGAGCGCCAGTGGCCATTTGATAACTTTGAGCAATACACCGAAAAATTGGTGCCCCAAACAATCCTGCCCTTCACCACCAAATTCGTCACGAGCCGATAGGGTCCTATGCTCGCGCAATACGCGCGCGGCTCGTCTGTTTGGTCTATCTGGCCCTTCTAGTCTGTCTGGTTTGTCTGGTGAGCGTCCGATCCTGCCGACAAAATAAACCAGACAGACCACATGAACCAGATAAATCTGTCAGATCACTCCAGACGAAAGAACGACTCCCGATCCCTGTGTTTCAACTCTTGAAGCCGTGCGAGGATGGCGGCACAGGTTGCGGCACGCGCCACACCGCCATAAGGACTACTGTGAGTGATTCGTACGGCGGCAGAAGAGATGAAGACCGCTTACCCCAACTCTTAGCGAAGCGTCCGATACACCTCACGCCGGTGGCGGACATAGTGCACTGTAATCTGTTCGGCCTCGCGATCGACTTCGTAGACGATCCGATAATCACCTACACGCAGACGATACAAGCGTTCCGCGCCTTGCAGCTTCGTCGATTGTGGTGGATTCGGATGAACCGGCAAGCGGTCGATTCGGTCAAGAATGCGAGAGGCAATGGAACGCGGAATAGACTGAAGATCTTTCTCGACGGACGGCTTGAAGTTGAGGCTATACGAGGCCACGTTTCTGGAGCCGCTTTCTCATGTCGTTAGCGCTCACGGGCTTTTCAGCCCGCCGTTCAGCCACCACCGCGAGATCGTGCAGGTCTTCCATCAGACGAGAATACCGCTTGAGCGACAGCACCACCCCGGTTCGCTTTCCCTGATGGTCAGTCACGTACCGTGGCCGAGGTGTTGTTGTTTTTGGAGATTGTTTAGCCAACATAGTGATCTTATAACTCACTTAGGAGAAGTTGTCGAGAAGCAAGCGGGATGGTCTGTCTCGTCGGTCTAGTCTATCTGGTCATTCTGGTGAGGTTTTCAGTCCGGCCAACACGATCGACCAGACCGACAAGATCGACCAGACAGACCTTCTTCGCCTCGTTTCACCTCTCACGCCTCACGTCCCATCCCGCCAGTCCCGCTTGCCTCGCGCGGCCCCATCGACAAGACAGACCAAACAGACCAGAAGAACCAGACAGACCAAATGAACCAGATAAATCTGTCAGAGCACTCCAGACGAAAGAACGACTCCCCACCCCTGTGTTTCACCTCATCGCGCGAGCTTCTTTTTGATGCTGGTCAGGTCCTCAGGGGTCGATCGCACCCGTACCGTGAGACCCTCGGCATCATAGGCTTCGGACAAGATCCGCATCTTGGTGCGGATCTCTGCCATGATTCCTTGAGCCGTAAACGGAATATGTAATTCCTCGTCGACCATCTCGCGCTCAAAGTGCCGCATAATGCGCTCACGGAGCGCCTGCAGATCGTCTTTGCTTCTCGTGGACAGAAAAAAGGCGTCGGGATATTCCGCCTTCAGGGCCGCGAGCTCGTCCGGTCCGAGACGATCTTGCTTATTCAACACCACGAGGCTGGGAATATCCGTGGCGCCGACTTCGGCTAACACCGTCCGCGTGACGTCGAGCTGGGACCGAAAGGACGGATCTGAGGCATCGACGACAAACAGCAACAGCGAGGCATTGGCCGCCTCATCCAGCGTCGACTTGAACGACGCCACCAGGTCATGCGGGAGTTTTTTGATAAATCCGACCGTATCGGACAGGAGCACTTTGGGACGCGTGTCAGGATACAGGGGCCGGATCGTGGTATCGAGTGTGGCGAACAGCTTGTCGGCCACGAGCACATCGATGCCCGTCATCGCGCGCATCAGCGAGGATTTGCCGGCATTGGTGTACCCGACGAGCGCGACCGTCAATTCGTGTTCCCGTCTCGCGCGGCGCGTCTGATGCTCGTCCCCGATCGCCGCCAATTCCGCCCTGAGTTCCTTCAGGCGATCGCGGACTCTGCGCTTATCGAGCTCAAGACTCGTCTCTCCTGACCCTTTGGCTCCGACCCCCCCGCCTTGCCGCTCGCTGGCGCCGCCGGTTTCCCGCAAACGCGGCGCAAGATAATTGAGCCGCGCGATCTCCACTTGAAGCCGGGCCGCTCTGGTGCGAGCATGTCGACTGAAAATCTCAATGATGACACCGGTACGATCGAGCACCGGCACGCCGGCTGCACGTTCAAGATTTTTCAACTGGGACGGCGACAGATCACAGTCCACGATGACGATCTGCGCCTGTTCGCGAGGGCCTGATGCGGCCTCGCCGGTGTCATCCGATTCGTCGTCTTCTGATTCCTCCGTGACGTCCGAGGCCGCCGCCTCGCGCTTCGAAGCCGCTTTGTGCATCGGCCGTTCAAACGCCACCGCGACTTTCCCGGAACCACCGGTCCACTGTGCCAACTCCGCAAGTTTTCCCTGACCCAGGACCGCCGCATATTTATCGGAACTACGCTTTTGCGTCACATGGCCCACGACGGTGTGCCCGAGGGTGGTCACAAGACGGGTGAGCTCTTGCAGCGAACTCTCCAGCTCCTCCACGGTTACGCGAGGGGTGCGGATCGCGACAAGTACGGCATTCGATTGTGCGGGCGTCGACATGGCTGATTTTTCCTTGGCTACATCGTGGTGAGGGGTCTGTATCTTAACAGGAAATGTCATGTTCAAGTCAGTTCGCGTCGCAGGATCTCTATAGACGTCCAGCGATCATTCCCGTGACATGATCCAGAAAGGACACGTCAGGCAGAGGCCGTTGCGGGCGATATGTGAACAGGCGCGATTGGCGGGAAGCCCTCAGATTTGGGATTCGCCATCGGCGGCGCGGTGGAGACATGAAATCAGCGCTAAGTGAGACATGGGATGGCGTGTCGGATGGAAGCCCAGGATCACATTGGCAGTGGCTCTACCCTGTTCGCTTATCTACCCAAACAGCTGTTCAAGTAACTGTTCCCGGGTGATATCGAAATGTGCAGCCACATCGGCAAGAATGGCCGAGAGGGTGCCGATGCGCAGCGGAGTATGTTGGGGGATCGTGAGATGATGCTCGCCATGCTCATGGGTAGTCAGTCGAAGGTGACTACCTGCTTGACGGGTTGTCGAGTAACCGAGCTTGCGAAGAGCCCGAGCGAGATCGCTTCCGGACAGATCGCGGGGAAGCCTCATACGGCGATAACTTCCTCGCGGACGTGGTGCAGGCGGACGACTTTGGGAGCGTGGCCCTCCTCAAAGTGGCAACGAACCGCTTCACGGACTTTCTCCGGCAATTCCGCCAGGGTGTCCGCTTCCGTGAAGATCGACTGCCCGAGCGCGCGTGCGATATACCCGCCCTCAGGAGCCTCTTCTACCACAAATATTAATTCGCTCATGGCCATGTCTCATCAAGAGGTTTCTGTGACATATGGTAGTCCCGCACGCACCCAATGTCCAGCCTGCAACAGCTTACCGCAAGAGCGCGACGAGACGTTGATTCACCCACGTTCTAACCTCAGAACTCAGAACCCAGAACCCAGCACTCTCGAAGGTCGGCCCCTGCTCGCCCCCTCGCACATCATCGAACCTGGTCTAACGCGGCTTCGAGGTCGTCGGTGATGGCGGGCGGCGAGAAAAGATTCCCGACCCCTTTGTTTTCCCGTTCCGTCCGATCTTCGGACGAGCCGATATCGTAGGGTCAAGATCGCCCGCTTCACGCCGCGCCTGAAAGATCGACCGTCCGAGGTGCGCATACTCTCGCATCGCAGCGGAGAAGATCGAGACCACCGTCTCGATAAACTGCTCGAAGCTCGTCTTTCCCTTCCCCTCCTTGTGATAGGCCCTGGCAAGTTTTGGAGAGGCGAAACACGTCAGCACCATCAGTATTGAGCCCAGCTCCTCATCCAATTCCTCTGGCGTATAGTCGTTCCAGATCTCCACAAGGTAATCATGCCCCATTGAAAACCCCTGCGCCCAGTGGCTCATCGACGCATCAGCAAGCAAATTGTCCAACGGCGCAGATCTGATCTCGCAGCCTGGCGGAAGACAGACACTCTCACCGGTTCGTTCCTGGCCGCAGTGGTTGTAGAGGGCCATCATGGCGTGGAGAACCTGCTCCGCCTCACCTCGGGTCTCGTACCGGGCTTCCTGGTCATTGAAGACCATCGGAATCCATTCTGACGGGGTGATCATCTCCGGCCCATTCGCCATCGCGAATAAGAACCCAGCCAGTTGCGGATAGTTCAATGTGTCCTTCGGGCGCTGCGGCGAGGACAGAAAGCGCTCCAAGAGCGCCGCATGGCTAGCCGTGAAAGGGGAAATCGTGTTCATCCTGCTCAAAACCTCTGTTCCGCATCGCGCAATCTATGACTTTTTTTACACGGATTCTGTTGGAGTCTCCCCGCCGAGATCATTCGCAATCAGCCGGAACTGTTCTAGCGCAGCTTCTAAATCGTCGACGATTTCTTGGGCGATGATGTCGGGATTGGGAAGATTGGCGCTGTCTTCGAGGCTATCGTCTTTGAGCCAGAAGATGTCGAGGCTGGCTTTGTCGCGGGCGATGAGCTCGTCGTAGTTGTAAGCGCGCCAGCGGCCGTCTGGCTTTTTGTCGGACCAGGTGGCTTTGCGGGTGTGGCGATTGCCTCCGGCCTGCTTGTCGGGCCGGTCGAGATTGCCGTTGTAGCATTTCACGAACTCGTCGAGGTCTTCACGCTTCAATGGATCAGTCTTGAGCGTGAAGTGTTGGTTGGTGCGCAGGTCGTAGATCCAGAGCTTCTTGGTCCAGGGCGTTTCGCTCGCTGGCTTCTTGTCGAAGAAAAGCACGTTGGCTTTCACACCCTGCGCATAGAAGAGGCCGGTTGGCAGACGCAGGAGCGTGTGCACATCGAACTCGTGCAGGAGCTTGCGGCGGACGGTTTCCCCCGCCCCGCCTTCGAAAAGCACATTGTCAGGGACCACGACGGCGGCGCGGCCATTTTGTTTCAGCAACGTTTTAACGTGCTGGACGAAATTAAGTTGTTTATTGGAAGTCGTCGCCCAGAAGTCGTCACGCTCGACGATGTCCCGCTCCTTGGAGACTTGTCCCTCTTCGCCGACGATGGTCGTGCTGCTCTTCTTCCCAAAGGGCGGATTGGTCATCACGATATCGAACCGATCCCCAGGGTCAGCGGCCAAGGAGTCGGATACGACGATGGGCAGGTCTTTGTCGCTCCCGATTCCGTGGAGCATTAGATTCATCGCGCAGAGCCTGGCCGTGCTTTGGACCAATTCCCATCCCTTGAACGTGCCTTGCTTCAGTTGTCGTTTTTCGTCCTTGGTGAGGTTGGGATTGTGCTTCACCAGGTAGTCGTGTGCGGCCAGAAAAAACCCGCCGGTCCCGCAGGCCGGGTCGCAGATGGTCTCGCTGGACTTTGGGGCAATGGCCTCCACCATCGCGACAATCAACGGCCGTGGGGTGAAGTATTGTCCCGCGCCGGATTTGGTGTCCTGCGCGTTCTTCTCCAGGAGGCCTTCGTAGGCATCCCCTTTCACATCGGCGCTCATCGTGGACCAGTCTTCCTTATCGATGAGATCCACAATCAGCCGCCGAAGCTTCACGGGGTCCTGGAATTTATTCTGGGCCTTCGTGAAGATCAGGCCGAGCATGCCCTTCCCTTTACCGAGTTCCTCCAGGAGATGGCGGTAGTGGTCGAATAGGTCGTCGCCGTCCTTCTTGAGGAGACTGGGCCAACTGTACTTATCGGGAATCTGACTGGGCTGGTTGTATGGGGGCTTTGTGTGCTCGTCGGCCATCTTAAGAAAGAGCAAATACGTCAACTGCTCGACGTAGTCGCCATAACTCATCCCGTCGTCGCGGAGGACGTTGCAGTAGTTCCAGAGTTTTTGAACGATTTGATTCGGCGCCATATTTTACTTTGCGGGGTAAATCTGGTTGATAATCTCTGAGGCGACTTCCAGTGTCGTCAAGACCTGGTTGTGGAGCATAGAGGTTCCGTGAGCATAGTGGTTACGAATCTCAGGCAGATAGCTTGCGAGAAAGTTTAGGTACTCCAGATTGCGGTCTGCGTCGGTCACCGTGGCCTCGGAATAATCGAGATCAATTTCCTTTAACCCTTTGGCATACATTTCATCGGTCTTTTCCGTCTGATAGCGCAGTAGCGCTCGCCGTTGGGCAGCCTCACGCCATCGCCGAAATCCCTCATGCTTCACATGACCATGATCAATGGCGTAGCGTAGCGCTCTTTTCAAATACAGCTTGCCGTCTCTATTGCGGTATTCGTTCGGCGCTTCATGCTCATAGCGTTCCCGAAGCGCGAGCTCTAGACATACCAACGCATGATGTTCGCAGACGGGATAGAAGCGATACACGAACCAAGCATACAGATAGAGATTCCTCGCGGTTTCAAACTGCATCATGATGTCTTCGGGAACCTTTGCGTGGAGAGTATGTTTGGATACCGCTTCATGCTGATTACGAAGATCCAAAGGAATAAAGTTTCCTGTCTCATGATCAGGTGTCACGAAGGATGTATTCCGAGGATCTGGTTCGCAGCCCTGTCCGAGTGGGCGCAAAAGCTCAGGGTGGAAATCTTTTGTAGTGCTCATACGGTTACCATCACTAGCTCCCATGCGTAAACCTCACGCCACGGCTAATTACAGTAGTGATCGGCCCGGCGGGGCAGTGCTATGCGCCCGTCATCCGAAATTTCGAGCAAAAGTAAATACCTCAACTGCTCGTCATAGCTGTCGCAGGTCATCCCGTCGTCGCGGAGGACGTTGCAGTAGCTCCAGAGTTTGGGGACGATGGGAGTTGCCATCTCTTTGACCATCTTATCAAGGCTTTGTTCTAGTCAATGCGATTCAACGTAAAGAGCTGCTTATCCTTTGCGGCACTCTTTTCGCAGGAGCGCATTTCTCTATGCGATTCCGCCATAATCAGTAAGACATCTTTCCCCTCGTCTGCAAACCCGAACCCAATGAGACCTGTTGGGGCATCAGTCGCCCCTTCCTTCTTTCGAGTGACTACGGCCTTTACGGCACGACCAACAACTGTTCCCTCATACCTTACTAAGTAACGAATCGTCTTTGCTGATGATAATGGGGGAGTTATAAGCAATAGCGCCAAAGAAGATGAGACCGATTGTTCGTAACTGCCTACCGCAAGGAAAGTACTGCCTTTTACGGTTATCGTTAATTCACAATCGGGTCCTTTCCATTTGCCTCCACATTCAGCGATCTGACTCGCAGTGATTGCGCGGCCATAGTGCTTGTAGAACTCGCTGACGGGAGTGATTGATTTGATGACGTCAGCTTCTTTCTTTTCTTCCCCCTCTGGGGTTTCTTTAATTCGCGTAATCGCGTATCCCACATTCTTGTGGTAGTTCTCTATCTTAGTAGCCCGATTGCAAATGTCCTCTGCCTCTTCCAGGAACCCAGCGCCAATTAGCTTCTGAGCAAGATTACTCATAGCCAAAGTTTCCCCAAGCTTTTCAGCTGTTCGGTAAGCCCTGACGGACTTACTTTCCAGATTAAAGTGAGCGAACTGAACTCCAAGATTATTCCACGTTGCCGCTTCCCTCTGTTGATATGGAATTTTCATGTAATGATAAAGAGAAAGTTCCGCCTGCCCTTCTTCAGAATACTTGAAGGCCAAAGAAAACCTCGCGTCTATGTCACCAGGGCATATATCGAGCAGCGTTTCTGTCAGGCCAAAAAAACAGTCTTTATCCTTTTCGGCTTCTGCTATATCACGCAAAGCCCTAATGAGCCGTTCTATCCCCTTCTCTATTTGTGGCGCAATTTCCTTCATTATTTCGAGTACACGTTTCGAGGCTGCCTTCTGGCCTGCTCGCGCGTAAGCTAGTGCTGCATCACCATATCGCGCTAGCTGTTGCTTTGGATTTCCTGCCTTCTTTGCCGCAGCTTCGAAAAGCTGCGCTGCTTTTTCTTGCTCTCCATACTTCTGGTAGCCCTTTGCTTGATACTCCTGGACATCTGAGTTCTCAGGGTGGACTCTTGCCATTTCATCTAAATTTGTCAGGTTACCGCCCTTACCGAATTCCAGACGATAATATTCCTGATGGGCCTCCCAGCTATCTCGATTCTGTGAGGATTGCCCTTCCTGTGTCGCCAGGTAAGCATGGCTAATCTCGTCTGCGCCGTCCTTGTTCTCCGTGGCGATCATGTGCTCCCATACAACCTCGAAGTCTTCCCTCTTCCAATCAGCCTTGGGTTTCCACCAATCCTCACTATTCTTTTCTTCGGTCTCAACTTTTTCGGCTGATGCCGCGCGTGTCCCTGAACCTTCAGCAGCTAAACTCTTGGCCTTAGGAATAAGAGACTGAATCATTTCTAAAATCTTGCCGAAGGACTTCTCAGGAGCCTGACGGTCAAAAGAGACGTACTCCTTATTCCCCTGTAGCCCTCCCGGCTGCCGTATCCCTGTCTCCACAAGGAGTATAAGGTCCATACCCTTTCCAACCGCTAGACCTATTTCTTGTATGATCCAATCAGAAGTTTTCCACAGAAAATCGCCCTCTCTGCCTTTTAAAATTGACTTGTTTAATTTCGCCCTGGAGAGATTGCCTAGAAGGATAGTTGCTTCCTTTTTTGTGCAGATCCCAATAAACAAATTCTTACCTTCCATCAACTTCAGCACTTTTTCAGCCAGCTCTTTTGCTTCAGCTGATTCAGCATGCTCCCAGGAGAAGCCGATGTTTAGCTCTTCAACCTGGTCAAAGTACTTGAGGAATGTGCGAACCACAGCTTCGTCATCTGCTGTGAAGCTGTGGCCAACGAAGGCCTTAAGAGTTGTCATAGTCAGGTCCTTGAGTGACGTTCCTTTTCTACCGCCCTATTACTCTCCAGTGTCATCTTTCCGAAAAATGCCACTCTCAGCACCGACTGCCGCAGGCGGTCGGAACGGGTGAGGTTGGCCTGGACGGCAGCTTCGAGTGCCTCGATAACGGAGAGACGGCGCTCGACTTCAGCAACGATTTCATTTTGCTCTTCAAATGGAGGAATCGGAATGGCGACTGCAGAAAGGATTTCAAGATTGATATTCTTCTGCGCTGTCGCTGGGGCAAATCTTGCGATTTCCTCTCTCTCGGTCCGAAAGAACAAATCGATAAACCGGACGGTCACAGGGACGCTATCGAAAACAAAACCCACTACGCTATCTGGAAAGCATGCCGAGTAAGTCAGAATACCTGTCTCCGCAATATTGGCCGCGATTGTAATACACAGGGTTCCTGCTGGCCACAGACGGCTTTGCGCTAAGCCTGACTCGTTATAAGTCTGACTGTGAGAACGAACAAACCCGCCAGAGCGTCTTACATCGCCGGTCTGAATAAAGGGATACGGACCTCCAAATAGTTTGAGATCGTTTCGGGGCCGGTGTTTAGATTTGCCGCGGTTCAGTTCACCTAGTTGTGGCATTGTTGCCCAACCCCACAGATCTGGAAGTTCAGGCAAATCGGATGTGTTCGGCGCGGTCGGCTCTTTGTATTTCCCTCTGCCATTCCACTTCTTGCGACGTTCGGCGAGGATGCGTTCGAGGAGTTTGCTGGCTGGTTCCACGTCCGGATGTTGCCTGCGCCAGTCTTCGGTGAGTTTGCCTTCGACGGCGGCTTTGAGGACGGCAGCTTTGTAGCGTTTGAGGTTGGCTTTGACGCGCTTGAGGTTGGCCACAGCTTCGTCGAGGCGAGAGAACTGCTTTTCGATCTCCGCGACGACGAGACGTTGTTGGTCAAGCTCTGGTACAAGGACCTCCGTCGCATTGTAGTCGTCTCGACTTAATCCCGGCACCGCTGTAGAGCGATCCTTCCTTACAAGTTGGAGATGATCGAGGAGGTACTTAAAAAAGCGGAGATCCTCTTCTTCGGAGGCCTCGGTAAAGTAAACCGTGTCAATTGGCCAACATGGTTCAGGAGAGTAATACGCCGCTCCTACATTTCCTTTGCGACCTATTATTAGACTCGGCCCGCTAGTTAACGCCCGATTGAAAGTGTCGATTCTTCCACTTGAACCATAGACTGGTGTATTGACTCGCACTGTTCCGTGCCTGTCATTGCGAGCCTTGCCATAATGAATAGGCAGTGCGTCCCCCAATGTTGTCCGTTTCCATCCCTGCGGGCCGCCTAGTTGCTCTCGGTCGCTCACGCGGCTAACGCTCCGTTCAGCTCTTCAATAAGTTTGTTCAATTCGCCACCAAAGACCTGGTGTACCTTCCCAAGCCCGCCTTCTTGCGCGAAGGGCGCATACTCGAAATCGTCTGGCTCAACCACAAGATTCGCGGCGACATGGTCGCGGATCATCTCCAGCCAGTGGCGCTGCTCGTCGGTGAACTTCCTTCTTTTCTCCTGCTCCCCTAACCAAGCCTTGAAGTTGGCATTGACCTTCTCGGGAAATGGCACCAGCTCGTTATCCTGGTGTGTGGCGAAGCGGACGAGGGAAACCAAGTCCGTCAGGATGCGCTTCCCGCTCGCGCCTTTGACCTTCGACTTCTCCAATGCGGCGTAGGCCTGCCAGAGTTGGGATTCATTCCAGAGATAGGGCGGTTTTTCGATGGCGGTGGCGAGATCCTTGATGTCTTCGAACTTGAGCCGCTGCTTGTAGGGCTTGCTGTAGAGAACTTGCAGGGCGGTAATCTCGTCTTTGTGCTGTGTGATGAATTGTTCGAACGACTGTACGATGGTGCGGGCGCGCGCTAACGCGTCGGCGCTGAAGCCTGCTTCGATGACTTGGTCCTGACTCACATGGTCGATGGTGAGTTCGTTCTTCTTTTTGATCTCGATCAGAAGTTCGCGGAATTTTGGATCGTGAAACGGCTTGGCCGCTTCTTGAATCAATGCGCTGGCCACCTGCTGAATCTGCTGCTCAGTCGGTTTACTTGTGCCAAATTGCTGCGTTGCCCGTTCTTCCTGCCGATCAGGATTGACCGCTTCCACGAGACTCCGGCTGAGGTCTTTGAGCGAGAGGCCGCCGCTGGCTTTGCTGATGGCCTGCTCATCTTCCTTCGTGATGCGGTGCTCCATGCGGGCGAGTCGTCCGGCGATGCTGGTGAGCACGTCTTCTTCCGTATTCCCCAATGCTACGGCTTGGAGCAGCTTTTCAAATGCGACGCTAGGCTTTTTCTCCATCGGCCTGGCGTCGGTCTTGTCTTGTTCGCAGACACCGACGGCATCGACAATGACAAAGTGATCCTTGGCTGTGGCGTCGGGCGTGACAGCTTTGAGATCGTCCGGCTTGATGACGCGGACGCCCCGGCCCTTCATCTGCTCGAAGAAGGTGCGGGATTTGACCGCGCGCATGAAGACGACGATCTCGACGGGCTTGATGTCGGAGCCGGTGGCGATCATGTCTACCGTGACGGCGATGCGGGGATGGTAGCTGTTGCGAAAGGCCTTGATGAGCTCCTTGGGAGTCACCCCGGTGGTGCGATAGGTGATCTTCTGGGCGAACTCGTTGCCCTTGCCGAACTCCTCGCGGAGGATTTCGACGATGTTCTCCGCGTGGGCGTCGTCCTTGGCGAAGATGAGGGTCTTGGGCACCTCGGTGCGGCCGGGAAATATCTCGGTGAAGAGTTTGTCCTTGAAGGCTTTGACGATGGTGCGGATCTGGTCCGGGGCGACCACGTCGCGGTCGAGCTGGTCGGGATCGTAGGCGAATTCGTCGTCAAGCCGCTCCCAACGTTTTGCGCGCGTTTCCCGATTCATCACCTGCACGCTGTATCCGGCATCGACCGTCGAGCCCGCCCGCGTGATGGCGGTGCGGATGCGGTACACGTCGTAGTTGACGTTGACGCCGTCGGCTACGGCCTGCTCGTGGTTGTATTCCATGACGAGGTTCTGATTGAAGAAGCCGAAGGTCTGCTTGTTGGGCGTGGCGGTGAGGCCGATGAGGTGAGCATCGAAGTATTCCAGCACCTGCGCCCAGAGGTTGTAGATGGACCGGTGGCATTCGTCGGTGACGATGATGTCGAAGGTTTCAATCGGAATGGCCGGATTGTAGTCAATGGGCTCTGGCTGTTTGAAGAGCCGTTCGAGGCCGGAGACGGAGGCTTCTTCGTCCTCGTCCGACAGCTCCCGCCCCTTCAGCATCGAATACATGCGCTGGATGGTGCTGATGCAGACGCGCGCGGTGGTATCGAGGGTATTGCCCGCCAGCCGCTGGACAATGAACTCTTCGGTGAACTTGAAGTTGTTGTAGGGCGAGACGTACTGCTGGAATTCCTTGAGCGTCTGGTCGCCGAGGTTGCCGCGATCGACGAGGAAGAGCACGCGGCGCGCGCCGCCGAACTTGATGAGTCGGTAGATGAAGTTAATAGCGGTGAAGGTCTTGCCGCTGCCGGTGGCCATTTGGATCAAGGCGCGAGGACGATCCTGAGCCAGCGACTTTTCGAGATTATTGATGGCGGTGATTTGCGCGGGCCAGAGGCCGGCGGTGCTCAAGGGTGGCAGGGTTCTCAGACGAGCGCGGAAGGTGGTCGCCGTTTCAGCAGCTAGGGATGCGCCGTGAAGATCCTTTGGGGCTTCGCCTGGCTGCGGAATCAAAGCGGCCAGCGTCTCGGGTCGGTGGAAGCTGAACACCGGGCGGCTGCGAGGTTGAGGATCGAGGCCGTTCGTGAATCGCGTTTCCACGCCGGTGCTCTGATACAGAAATGGCAATGGTCTGATATGGGCAGGCAAGTCCGCGGGGAGACCCTTGCTGTACTTCTCGGCCTGAACTTCCACGCCAATGAGTGTCACGCCTTCTTTCTTGGCTTCGATGATGCCGGCTGCCTTACCGTCCACATAGAGGAGATAATCCGCGAAGCCGTGCCCGCTCACGAGGGGAAAATTTCTGAGGACCACGCCCCTCCCGGCATGAAGATTGGCGCTCTTATAGTCCTGGACTCTCCATCCAGCCTGTTCAAGTGCCTGGTCGATGTGTTCACGCGCTTGATCTTCGGGAGTCGGCATGGAGCGCAGAATACCCCTTTCCCTGCAATAAATCACGCTTCTCCGTAGGGACACCTTTGGCTTTCGCGGACGTGACCGGAGGAGCGAGGCGCTGGGCTGGTCTATCTGGTTGGTCTGGTCTTTTCCGTTTCTGTGGCTTAATAAGGTCGCGCTTTTCGGCGTCGTGTTGACGTGCCATACGCGTTGTTTCCTACTGCATGGCCCGGTTTATTCGGTGATGACCTGATCGAGTTACTACCCTCATTACTACCCTTTCTCACGAGTTACTACCCTTACTCCCCAGATAACGCCACCGCGCCGCTGGACCTTTACCCTGACAGGTCGCGTCGCCTGCCGCTTTCAAATCTGAGAGCAAGGAACGAATCCATTCGCGGCCCACACCGGGACAGGCCTGCTCGATGTCGGTGAGACGGAACTCGCCGGATTGCTGGCGGATCGCCGCCAGTACCAACCCGGCCTTTGCCCCACGCGGGGCTTTGACCTCACCGGCGCGCCGTTCGAATTCGCCATAGGCGCGGCGGGCGATTGCGAGAAAATAATTGAGCCAAGGCAGGAACTCATGCTTGCCCTCGTGCCAGCGTTGGGAACTTTGCTGGAGAACGTGGTAGTAGTCATCCTTCCCTTCTTCGATGAGCCGCTCCAGGCTGATGTACCGGCCTACTTCATAGCCGTGCTGATAGAGCGCTAGCAGCGTAACCTGCTTGCCCTTGGCTTCGGCAAGGTCGTTGAGCAGCCAATTCGTGCCCATCGGCACAGCGAAGTCACGAAGGCGATGATTGCGAAAGGTCATCATGGTCAGCGTTTGTATCCGGTAAAACTGACAGCCAGCACGGCAACATCGTTCGGCTGATGCTTTTCAGGACAGGTTGTTCGGCTCGCCATGGGAAGATTTCTTGCCGCACCTTTGCCCTAAGCGTCGGAAGCAGCTTTTCGTAGGCTATGCTTCGAAGGGCTTCGTCAGCTGGAAGCCATCGTTGCTCTGGAATGAGCGGCACATACGGCGAGGTTGGAAAATGAGGATCAGGCAACATGATGGATTCAGCTCATATGTTCGCGTCGAATAACCGCCGCAGAATACCCCTTTCCTCGTAATAAATCACGCCTCTCCGTAGGGATGCCTTTAGGGCTCGCGGACGTGACCGGAGGAGCGAAAAATTCGCCGGGTTGAGCTGGGAAGGAAAGCTGGAACTGACTAAGGCGCAGGGTCGCCAGACCCTGGCTGCGGGAATTCCAGAAGGCTTCCGCCCAGCGACGCCCGAGCGGATCGCGACGGAAGGTCTGGAAGCGAAGCTCGAAGGCATCCCTGCCCCTCCCCTTTGGGACGTGAAACGTGAAAGGTGAAACGGGGTGAAGGGGGTCTTTCTGGTTTGTCTGATTCATTTGGTCTGTCTGGTGGCCGGACCGAAAACCTCACCAGAAGAACTAGATAGACCAGACAGGCAAGCCCGTGCGCGAGCACAGAAGATTATCATCCCCCATCCCATCCCATCCCATCTCCTTGCCTCCTGCTGCGAGCCGTAGACCTGGCTTGCCATTCATAGCACTTAGTGCTATACAGTGAATCGTGGGGCTATCGTATGGCGGTATATAAAACACGATGGTTCGATCGCTGGGCGCGCAAAGAAGGACTGACCACGGCCAGTCTCTGTGCCGCCGTGCGCGAGATGGCGGCAGGGCTGTATGATGCAGATCTCGGTGGCGGGCTGCTGAAGAAACGGATTGCGCGATCTGGACAGGGAAAGCGGGGCGGCTTTCGTACGTTGGTCGCCACCAACAAAGGAACCCGCTGGGTGTTCGTGTACGGTTTCCCAAAGAACGAGCGCAGCAACATCGACAAGGATGAAGAAGAGGCGTTGAAGAAACTGTCCGCTCACCTACTGGCATTGACGGTATCGGCACTCGGCCAGGCACAAGACGCCGGGGAATTGATGGAGGTAGATTGCGATGCGAAAAACTAAATCAGCCATTCTTGACGCCGTTCACGGCACGGCCAAGGGATTGCACAAGGCCGGTGTGATGGATCAGGTCACGCTACGAGAATTCGACCACCTCTGCCTACCCCCCATCGCTCCGCTGGCGCCAGCGCAAATCAAGCAGATCCGTGAAGCCTCGCGGGTCAGCCAGGCGGTCTTTGCCGCGCTGCTGAACACGAGCCTGTCGACGGTGCAGAAATGGGAGATCGGCCAGAAACGGCCTACGGGCACCGCCCTCAAGTTGCTCCACCTGGTACAGGAGCGCGGCCTGAAAGCCGTCGCCTGACACCTGACGGTTTCTCTGGTCTATCTGGTTGGGAACGCGAGAGGGGCGAGAAGGGCGAGAATGGCTGGACGGGACGTGGGACGTAAAAGGTGAAAGGTGAAACGAGGGAGGGAGAGGGTCACTATCTGGTTGATCGGACTGGAAGCCCCACCGGGCGAACCAGAGAGACGAGATAGACCGGAAAGACCAGATAGACGAGATAGACCAGAAAGACCAGAAAGACAAGGCCCGGGATGATTCCCCTAGGCGGCGCGAGGGCCTGTTTTCTTCTCTCCGCCCTTAATGGCGTTGGCAAGGTCGGTGGAACTGGCCCCCAAGAGCAAAAGGGAGCTGACCAAGAGGTCCATTGACACTGACGGATCGCCGGCCTCCATTTTCGCTACTCGGGATTGGCTGGATTGGAGTCGCTCAGCCAGCTGAACTTGCGACAGGCCCTCTTTATTCCGTCGGTCCCGGAGACTCCGGCTGAGCGCCAGCTTCATTTCGATGAGGGCCGCATCCGCTTCCGACAAGCCGAGAAACTCCTTCACAGACCCGACAACCCAGCCGGCCGCTTCCAGCTTTGCGCGTTTCGTTTTCTTCATCATGTTACTCCTCCGGTGCCATGAGTCGTTCATAATCTCGGAGCCGCCGCTTGCAGGTCTTAATGACCGATTGAGGTGTCTGTTCCGTCTTCTTCTTTAATACATCGAGAATGACAACCGCATCAGTATCCGCCCGGTATATGATGCGAAACGTGCAGGATTCATCGTTGATTCTCAACTCATGGCATCGTGCCCAATGACCGGCATGGGCCGTGAGTGAGGCAGTCCAAGCGATTCGCCCTGCTGCAATAATCTGAGCGCATATCCCGCTTCGAGGCGCGCAGCCTGAGAGAACGGCGGTGTCTTGACCTCGCCACGAAGCCAGACGAGTGGTTTATCCATCCTATCCACCGTCACGAGACAATCCTCCGACCTACGCAAGCATATGTCATATCCGACATATCGTCAAGTCCCTCACGTGTAGCGTGCAGTGAGACGCATGCGGATGACTGGCAGGCGGGGAACACGGGATGATAGTTGGCCGAACCGGAAACCCCACCGGGCGAACCAGACAGACCAGACGAACCAGGTCTCAGGGGATTTGCTGCTCTGCGTGGTAGGAGCTGCGGACGAGCGGGCCTGATTCGACGTGGGTGAAGCCGAGGGCCATCCCCTCCTCTTTCAAGACCGCAAACTCGCCGGGATCGTAGTAGCGGGCCACCGGCAGGTGTTCCCTCGTCGGCTGGAGATATTGGCCGATGGTCATGATGTCGCAGCCGACGGCGCGGAGGTCGCGCATGACGTCGCGGGCCTCATCCATCGTTTCGCCCATTCCCAGAATCAGACCTGACTTGGTCGTCATCCCGAGCTGCTTGGCCAGGGCCAGGACTTCAAGGGATCGTTGATACTTCCCCTGGGGCCTGAGGGAGGGAAACAATCGTTTAACGGTTTCGATGTTGTGATTGAGGATTTCCGGCTTCTGAGCACAGACCGTCGCGAGGGCTGCTTCATTGCCTTCGAAGTCTGGAATCAACACTTCAATCGTGCAGTCAGGGCTGAGTTGTCTGGTTCGCCGGATCGTGTCGGCAAAGGTGGCGGCGCCGCCGTCCTCCAGTTCATCCCGGTTCACCGATGTGATCACGGCATGTCTCAGACCCAGGGCCTGGACCGCTTCTGCGACTCGTTTCGGCTCTCCATGATCGATCGCTTGAGGCCTGCCTGTTTCGACCGAGCAATAGTGGCAGCGTCTGGTGCAGATGTCGCCCAGGATCAGGAATGTGGCGGTGCGGGCGTTCCAACATTCCCATCGGTTCGGGCAGCGCGCTTCCTCGCAGATGGTATGGAGCTGGAGCCGGTCCATCGTTTGTTTGATATCGAGATAGTCCGGGCCTGTTTTTGCGTCGACTTTGAACCAGGCAGGGAGACGTTGCGAAGAGCGTATAGCTGATGGCGTATGGCTGATGGCCGGAGACGGATGCTTAGGAGAAGATCGGAGCTGGTCGAGTGGGATGAAGCTCATGGTCGAGGACTATTCCTTGGTCCTGCCGGGGCGGAACCAGCTCAAGACTGTTGTCATGAACCCTGGCGGTTCTGGTTCCGCTGCCGGGTCTGGATACTCGACCCACAGTTCTTGCGATCCCAGATAGATGCCGCTGCGAAAGCTGACCTGGGTGCGAATCTGCCGATAGCCATCTGCCTGCAAGGTGTCGACGAGTCTGCGCAGGGCCTCGTCCTGTGTGGCGTGCGGCTCGGTCTCGATCAGGATGGTTTCATACCGGAGGATGGCTCGATAGCCCTCCCCCGCTTGGACGAACGAGACGGGCCGGCTGAAGCCCCGTTCTCTGGTATCGAGTCCGGCCAGTTGATGTTTGTCGAGGTCGGGCTGATCCATACGTTTAGCAGGCTGCGGAAAAACTCGGTGTAGGTGAAAGAAACGGCCAACATGCTCCGAGTGGCACCGTGGACTGAACAGCCACAGGATGCTCAAAAAGTCCGGCCAGCAAGGCCGCAGCGAGCGAAGAGGCGAGGCGTACGGGTTGGTACGTTGAGCCTCTTCGTGAAGCGAGAACGCCGCTGGCGGACTTTTTCAGCATCCTGTTAGTCCATGGCGCGGAAGACCGCGACGAGATCGCTTAAGGCAATGGTCTTATTCTTGAGGATGGCCCGCTCCGCTTGAATGGCTTCGCGCGTAGTGGCATCGGTCGCGCCGCCTTTCAGGCAGGAGGCGCCCAAGGCCAGGATGCGGTCGCATTCCTGGGAGAGTTTGTTCTTCACGACCGGATTGACCGATAGGATCTCCATGAGCTGGCGTCTGGTCTCGGTCAGATGGCCTTGTAACTCGGAGTCCGGGTAGCTCTTCCGTGCGGCCTCGTCGAAGCAGCGGTCGAGGTATTGAGCCAGAAACACATAGAGGCGCACCAGGGCTGCTGTGACGTCGAGCTGTTCTTTGCTGGAGGTAGCCATGATGAGTGGGCCCCCTTTCATTGCAACGGAATTAGAGGAGGACTTTTACGTCAGCGCCGTCAACCTTCACTTCGTAGACTTCGACTTTCGCCATGGGGTTGGCCACGCAGACGCCGGTGGTGACATCGAATTTCCAGCCGTGCCAGGGACAGGTCACGACGGAGCCTTCGACATCCCCCTCGCCGAGCGGACCGCCCCGATGGATGCAGGTGTTGTCGATAGCGTGAAAGGTGCCGTTGACATTGAAGACCGCGAGGGTCTTGCCGTTCACTTCTGCGACGATTCCATGGCCCGGCTGGACCTCGGCTGCGCCTGTCACCCGTACGAACTCTCCCATCGCCTGCCCGTCCTTTCCGCTGTCGTTATGTTTTCGTAAAGGGTTTTTTGAGTTTGCTCAGGAGGCTTTCGATTGGCGGCACGCCCGCTGCCGCGCCAGTGACTTCCGCGACAATTTTCTGCGCGATCTCCCGGAAGGCTGCCGATTGCGGAGAGGCCGGGTCTGCCACGACGATCGGATTGCCCGAGTCGCCGCCATCGCGAATGGCCGGATCGATCGGGATGCGGCCGAGAAACGGAATGCCGAGGGTCGCGGCGGCTCGCTCCCCTCCCCCATGCGAGAAGATCTCCGTCCTCTCGCCGCAATGGCCGCAGAGGAAGTAACTCATGTTCTCCACGATGCCGAGGAGCGGCACGTTGACCTTCTGGAACATCATCATGCCTTTGCGGACATCGTGTAGGGCCACTTCTTGAGGGGTCGTGACGGTGACCGCGCCGGTGAGCGGGACCAACTGGGTGAGGGTGAGCTGCGCGTCGCCTGTGCCGGGAGGCAGGTCGATGAGGAGGTAATCCAGCTCGCCCCAGAGCACGTCGCGAAAGAGTTGCTGAATAGCGGTGTGGACCATCGGGCCGCGCCAGACGATCGCCGTGTCTTCCGGGACGAAAAAACCCATGGAGATGAGTTTGACGCCGTGACTTTCGGCTGGCACGATTTTGCCGTCTTTTTGTTCCGGTGGCTTCGTCACTCCCATCATCATGGGAATGTTGGGGCCGTAGATATCCGCGTCGAGCAGTCCGACCTTGGCGCCGGTTAACGCGAGGGCCACGGCCAGATTGACGGAGACGGTGGATTTACCGACTCCGCCCTTTCCGCTGCTGACGGCGATCACATATTTGACGCCGGGGATGAGATTGTCTTTACCGTGACCGGTTTGGGGTCCGGCTGGTTGTTCGTCTGCCATGGAGTCTGTCTCCTCTACTTGCGCCATCGAATGGACTGGCTCTCGGGCCAGCGATTCCATCATAAGCGAAGGAGAGGGCGAAAGAAAATAGGCCTATTGCGCTATCGTGGATAGCGCAATAGGGGTATGGATAGCGGGGGATGAACGAGTCAGCGTAGGACTGCTTCGTGAACCTATTTTACCCGACGGTGGGGTCGTTACGCCGCAGATTATGGGCCAACCCGAGCAGCCAGAGGGTATAGATGATCCACTTGGAGGGATCGAAGTTGTACCACTTCGGTCCGTTGCGGAAGTCGCGCGCGTAGGTGTGGTGGAAGTTATGATAGCCCTCGCCGAAGCTGACGAAGGAGACGAGCCAGCTATCGCGGCTGCTGTCCTGGGTGCCATGCGGCTGGGTGCCGATCATGTGGCAGAGCGAATTGATCGTGAAGGTGGAGTTCAGCACCATGAACATCCGGAAGAGCCCGCCTAGGAGGAAGGCTGCGATGCCGCCATGCCAGCCACCGTGCCAGACACCCAGCGCAAAGGGCAGCACCAACCCCGTGACCACGATCGGCCAATAGTAGCGATGTTGCCACATCACGATCGGGTCGCGGCGCAGACGGATCTCGTACTTCTCCGTGCGATGGGGGGTGTTGTAAAAGAGCCAGCCGCAGTGGCTGTGCCAGAATCCTTTGCTGGCATTGTAGGGATCTTCTTCTTGATCGGTCTTGGCGTGATGGCGGATATGGTCGCCGCCCCACTTGAGAGCGGAATTCTGCAGGGCCCAGCCTCCGGCGATGAGGATGCAGCGCTTGACCCAATCAGGGCATTCAAAGCTCTGATGGGAGACCAACCGGTGGTAGCCGACGGTGATACCCATGCCCGTGACGATGTACATGACAAAGGACAGGATCCAGTCGAAGCGGCTGAATCCGTAGTAATAGCCATAGAGCGGGATGCCGACTACGGTGGCTGCGACGATGGCGCAAAACAGCGCAAAATTTAAGGGCACGAACACATCTTCAGTCGGGGGGGCTTCAGTAGTTGTATTGAGCATGACTTCTCCTTGGGGAGCGGATCTCTTGCGTCATCGGATTATCCGATGGGGAAGACAAAACACGTGTATCAGCATACCGAAGAAACGCGAATGTTTCAACCGAACGGGCTCAGTGTATACTGACCACGTCCCTTCATCTCATGGACATGGGGTGCCGATGTCGTCCTGTTCTTCTCCCCTTGAGCCGGTTGTTCGCCGTATCGGCGAACAGCTCGCTCGTCTCTCCGCCGATCAAACTCCCACGATTTTCACGCGCCATTGGTGGTCGCACCAGGCCCTGAATCTGGCCATGCAGGACCCTGTTTTCAAGACACAGCTGTTCCGATTTATCGATGTCCTGCCTTCGATCACGGAGGACGAGCACGTTGTCGCGCTGGCTCGCGAGTATCTGGGCGATGGGAACGTACAACTGTTCGGCGCGCAATGGGGCCTCAAGGCTCTCGCAGCGACCAGCTTGGGCGCTCGGCTCAGCGGCAAGGCGATCAGAAGCCAGGTCGAGCAGATGGCCCGTACCTTCATTGCCGGAGCGACCGTCGAGGAGGCAATGCCTCGGCTGGCTGACCTTTGGCAGCAGCGGCGAGCCTGGTCGGTGGATTTATTGGGCGAGGCCACCATCAGTGATCGTGAGGCGGATCGGTACCGTGATCGTTGTGTGGCCGCTCTGACGTTCCTGGCACGAGAGGCAGCTTCGTGGCCATCGGTTCCTTTACTGGAGCGGGACCATCTCGGTCCGATACCACGAGCTCAGCTCTCGCTCAAAATCTCCGCCCTCGCTCCTCATCTCGACCCGATTGATCCGGAAGGGAGCTACCGTGCTGTGGCGACGAGGCTTCGCCCCCTCCTCGATTTGGCCATGAGCCTCCCTGCTTCGTTGATTTTCGATATGGAGCAGGCCGAGACGAAAACGTTGCTGGTTGAGATCTTCACCAGGCTCTTCTCTGAGCCTCCCTACAAGACCTATCCCTATGCGGGACTTGCTTTGCAGGCCTACCATCGGGAGACGGCACAAGATATCGAGGGGCTTCTGGCTTGGGTCCGGCAGCGTGGGGTGCCCATCACGATTCGATTGGTGAAAGGCGCCTACTGGGATTCGGACACGATTCGGTATCGGCAACGGGGCTGGCCTGTTCCCCTTTTTGAACAGAAGACAGAGACCGATGCCAACTACGAGTCGCTCACGCGTCTCGTACTGTCTCAGTCCTCCCTGATTCGCCCGGCCTTCGGGACGCACAATCTCAGGACGCTGGCCTACATCGAAGCCGTGGCTGAATCGCTGGGGCTCCCTCCTGAGACTTGGGAATATCAAATGATCTTCGGCATGGCTGAGCCCTTTCAACAGGCAGTGACCAAGCAGGGGCGCCGGCTGCGGCTCTATACCCCGGTGGGAGATCTGTTGCCTGGCATGGCTTATCTCGTGAGGCGGTTGCTGGAAAACACCTCGAATGAATCGTTCCTCAGGAAGGAATCTGTGGAGTCGCAGCCGTTAGCCCAGCTGTTGGCTCCCCCTGTTCGCGAGGGACTGAGTCGCGCACTGTCTCCCCTCTCTCAGCCAGCCGGAGGGAGGGAATTCAGGAATGAACCGCAGCGTGATTTTGCGCAGGCGCACAATCGAGTGGCGATGCAGCAGGCTGTGGCGACGGTGCGGTCGCAACTGGGTAAGCAATGGCCGTCGTCGTTGGGAGGACTGAGTCTGACCGGTCCTGTGATCGAGTCCTGCAACCCGGCATGTCCGGATGAAGTTGTGGGCAGGTTGGTCAGCGCAAGCTCAGATGATGTCGAACAGGCGGTGCGCTTGGCTGGCGAGGCCTGGGAATCCTGGCGTGAGACTCCCTCTGCACGGCGGGTGGAGATCCTGCGGGCGGCCGCTGCGATCATGAGGAGGAGACGGGATGAGTTGGCAGCTTGGGAAATTCTGGAATGTGGGAAGCCCTGGCGGGAGGCGGATGCGGACCTTGCAGAAGCGATCGACTTTCTGGAATTTTATGCGGAAGATTGGCTCAGGCTTTCTCCCCCAAGACGATTAGGCCATGTACCAGGCGAACTGAACCAGTCTGTCTATCGACCTCGCGGCGTGACAGCCGTCATCGCCCCCTGGAACTTTCCTCTGGCCATTCCCACTGGCATGGTGGCAGCGGCTCTTGTCACAGGGAATACAGTGCTCTTTAAACCATCCGAACGTTCGCCCATGATGGGCCACTGGCTCACGGAGATCTTGCGAGAGGCCGGTCTGCCGGATGGAGTTCTTTGTTGTCTGCCTGGCGGGCCAGATATCGGGCGCGCCTTGGTGCGCCATCCAGAGATTGCGACCATTGCCTTTACCGGTTCGAAGGACGTGGGGCTCGGTATCCTGCAAGACGCTGGCACTCTGATGCCGGGTCATCGGCTGGTCAAGCGGGTGCTGGCGGAAATGGGAGGAAAGAATGCGATCATCGTGGATGAGACGGCGGATCTCGATGACGCGATCGCTGGAGTGATTGCATCGTTCACCGGTTATGCGGGACAGAAATGTTCCGCCTGCTCCAGGGCGATCGTCCATGCAGCGATCTACGAGCCGTTTCTGGAACGTCTTAAAGAGGCGGTCTTGAGTCTGAAGGTCGGCAATCCGGACGAGCCAGGCACGCAGGTTGGGCCGGTGATTGACCAGCGAGCGCAGTCGAAGATTCAGGAGTACATCGAGATTGGAAAGAAGGAAGCCCGTCTGTTGGTGGCAGGAACCGCGACGGGGCCTGGGTGGTATGTCGGGCCGACCGTCTTTGCAGATGTGGCCCCGACCGACCGGATTGCCCAGGAGGAAATCTTCGGGCCGATTCTGTCGGTGATGAAGGCCGCGTCGTTTGAGGAGGCGCTGACCCTGGCCAATTCGACTGCCTATGCGCTGACCGGCGGAGTCTATTCACGCAGCCCGGTGAATCTGGAACTGGCGAGGCAGCGGTTCGATGTGGGGAATCTGTATCTGAACCGTCCGATCACCGGCGCGTTAGTCGGCCGTCAGCCCTTTGGTGGCCATCGGCTGTCCGGAGTCGGAGCGAAGGCGGGAGGCGACGAGTACCTGATGCAATTCGTGGCGGCCCACGTTATCAGCGAGCAGACCCTCCGCCGGGGATTCGCCCCGCCCGAGTGAGGCCTTCGGCGGCTTGATCTCGTAGGCCTCCAGCTCTTCGGTGATATCCGTGACCAGGCCCCGGTCTTCCGGCGGCGTGAGTTCCTGCCGTTCGACATACTTGACCAACCCCACGCCCTTCACGAACCAGGCGGTCATGACATCGGTGCCACGGGCAATCCTGTCCGTGCCGGAGAGGTGAATCTGCATAAACATGCGCGCCTCGACCTTCACGGCCTCGGGAAAGGTGCCGGCCGGTACGGTCACCGACTCCTGCCCCACTACCGCGGAGTCGCCCTGCACATCGACCTTTTCATTTTCGCCGTCGCGATCCATGTCGGTGCCGAAGTCCAACCCCTTGCGGTTGAATTGCACGAACGAGGTCGAGACCTTCATGGGGAACCGCACGATCTGATAGGGCACGAGCTGTCGTTCCAAGGGCGTGCCAGGCTCAGAGCCATGATAGATGATGCCGACGCTGTCGCGGCGGTAGAAACTGTCAGAGGGGCCATGGTTGCCGGGATTGGTATCGTGGAATACGGTGACGGTCATGCCCTTGAGGGTTTTCGTGCCGGTGACGGTGGAGACGTTGGAAAAGAACTTATGTTCGATCGTTTGGAGCGGGCCCTCTGTGATCTGGCCCCGGTAGTGCCATTCGTTGCCGATCTGATCGGGGAAATAGTCGGAGGACTGGGCAATGATGCCGGTCTCTTCTGCTGCGAGAGGCCCTGACCAGACGGCGCATGCGGCGAGCAGGATGGTGCTCACGATGAGGGTCGTTCGAGATACAAGTGTATACAGCGGCATGTGCGAGGTTCTCCACCGGTTGAGCAATGGTGGACCGTACCATAGGAATCCTGAAAGCGGCAAGAAGATCGGCGTTCGTCCCTGTTGTGCCTGCAGGCTTGCCTTCACTCCAGAACCGACCCATAATCCACCGACTGTGTCTCTCTGGTTTGTCTGGTTTTTTGGTTGAACGAAACTAACCAGATGAACCGAACCAACTAGATGAACCAGATCAACCAGAGAAACCAGATGAACCAGATGAACCAAAGACAGGCGGTGCTGGTGACCGGCGCGTCCGGAGGGATCGGTCGTGCGATCAGTCTGGCCTTTGCGGAAGCAGGCTGGTCTGTGGGGGTCCATTACCATCGCCATAAAACATCGGCTGAAGAGACCCTCAGCCAAGTGGTGGCAGCCGGTGGAGCCGGATCGCTCTATGCCGCCGACATTCGCCAGTCCCATGCGGTGCAACAGATGGTGGACGTCTCCTGCCGCCATGTGCCTGTGCCCTCTGTGTTCATCTGCAATGCGGGCATCGGAGGGAGCCAGCTCCTTCTTCGACAAGATGAAACAGCCTGGGCCGAGATCTTGGCCACGAACCTGACAGGAACCTTTTATTGCCTTCGCGCCATGGCTCCTCCCCTCCTTGCCAACGGAGGCGGGTCGATCGTCGTGATTGGATCGCATGCCGGCTTTCATGGCTCGACGGGACAGGCCGCCTATGCTGCGTCAAAAGCCGGTCTCATCGGGCTAGTGCAGACGGCGGCTCAGGAATGGGGCGTGGGCAATGTCCGTGTGAATCTGCTCCTGCCTGGCTGGCAGAAAACTGGATTATCGGAAGGGACCATGCCGGAAGACGATCAATGGCACGATCATGCGCTGGGCCGGCCTCCGTCGCGAGAAGAAGTGGCCAAGACTGTCTTGTATCTGGCGCAACTCAAGGACGTGTCGGGGCAGGTTTGGAATTGCGATAGCCGGAATTTCTGAGAAGAGCGTATAGCTAATAGCTTATGGCGGAGGATGGATTGGGAAGGATATGAAGGATCTCTATTCAGAAACTATGTGCCATATGCTATTCGCCATAGGCTCTTTTTTATGAAACACGGGGTCTTTATCACTGCGACCGATACGGGCGTCGGGAAAACGCTCGTGGCTGCTGCATTGGTGGCGCATCTGAGGCAACGAGGGATCGACGTTGGCGTGATGAAGCCGGTTGAGACTGGGGTTGCAGGATCGACCAAGGCCCAGTCTGATGGAGTACGGTTGCGACGAGCGGCGGGAAGTGATGATCCGATGGCCGAAGTCTGTCCCTATGTCTTTCGATTGCCGATGGCGCCTCTCTCTGCCGCGCGGGAAGAAGGACAGACGATACGGGTGGCGACCATCCTGCAAGCCTTCCGTGCTCTACGTCGGAAGCACGATCTGCTGGTCGTGGAAGGAGCCGGCGGGGTGCATGTGCCGATCACGGAAACCGTCGATGGGCTGGACCTCATGGAGCGTATGGGGCTCCCCGTTATTGTGGTGGGACAGTCAGGCCTGGGCGGAGTCAATCATGCGCTTTTGACGCTTGCCGCGCTCCGTCAGCGGAAGATTCCTGTTGTTGCGTTGGTCTTGAATCGATTGCGGCCGGTCCGTACGGCGATCGCTCGCGCGCAGGAGCAATCGACGGTGACTCTGTTGCGACGCTTGGCGAAGGTTCCCGTGGTGGGGCCCCTCCCCTACAGTGCCGCCGTGACGAAGAATTGGCATGACGGCATGATGCAACTGGCCTGGGTGGTCGAGGTTATGACGCTGGCGAAGCTGGTGTCGGCATACGGGAAAGAAAGGCCCTGACCGCTTCTCGAATATCCGCGGCTTTCACGATGGCCGATATGACCGCGACGCCATCGGCTCCCGCTTCCATGACGTCCCCGACCTGTCCGATTTGAATGCCACCGATCGCAAAGACCGGTAGCGACGTTAGTGTGCGTATCGCCCGTAATCCCTCCAGCCCCACGACCGGGTCGTGATCAAGTTTTGAGCCTGGTGTAAAGATCGGTCCAAAGCCAAGGTAGTCCGGTTTTCCGGCGCTGGCTGCCCGCACCTGATCGGGATTGTGGGTGGAGATGCCGATCAACTTGTCCGGCCCCATGACCTTGCGGGCCAGATCGAGCGGCAAGTCTCCCTGCCCCAAATGCACACCATCCGCATCCACAGCCAGGGCCAAGTCGCAGCGATCGTTCACGATGAAGAGCACGCCGGCCTTCGCCGCTGCTTGTCGAAGCGCCAAGGCTTCTTGATAGGCCTCCTTCATCGAGGCAGTCTTGTTGCGATATTGAAAGAGCGTGGCGCCGGCCTCAGCTGAGGCTGTCAGCACGTCGATCAAGGCACGCTCAGGACAAATAGAGGGATCTAGAATGATGTAGAGGCGATTCAGGCTGGAGCTGGTTCTTGAGGCCATACTGAGGATTGTAACCGGAAGGAAGACTCGCTGCCAGTCATGCGCCGACTAACTGGCGAGGAAACGCTCCAGGAATGTGGTGGAGACATGGCCCTTTTGGAAATCGGGATCGTTGAGGATGCGTTTGTGCAGCGGGATGGTCGTCTTGATGCCTTCGATCACGAATTCGTCGAGGGCGCGGCGCATGCGGGCGATGGATTCCTGCCGGTCACGGCCATGGGTGATGACTTTGGCGATCATGGAATCGTAGAACGGGACGACCATCATGTTCGATTCCATGGCCGAGTCAACGCGGACGCCGAACCCGCCTGGCGCGCTGTATTTGGTGATCATGCCGGGACAGGGCGTGAACTTCTCCGGGTCTTCGGCATTGATGCGACATTCGAGGCTATGCCCGTTGAGTTTGATGTCTTGCTGCTTGACCGAAAGGGATTGCCCGTCGGCGATCCGGATCTGCTCCTTGATGAGATCGACGCCGGTCACCATTTCCGTAATCGCATGTTCCACCTGGATGCGGGTGTTCACTTCCATGAAAAAGAAGTTGTGATCCTTGTCGAGCAGGAACTCGACGGTGCCGACATTCCGGTAGCGCACGGCTTTGACGGCTTCGACGGCCACGCGGCAGATCTCCTTGCGGAGCTTTTCATTGACGGCAGGCGACGGTGTTTCCTCGACCAGTTTCTGATGCCGGCGCTGGATCGAACAGTCGCGCTCGCCGAAATGCACGACATGTCCGCGATGGTCTGCGGCAATCTGCACTTCGATATGGCGGGGTTCGAGAAAGTAGCGTTCGAGGTAGACGGCATCGTTGCCGAACGTCGTCTTCGCCTCCGCTTGCGCGGCTTGAAAGGCGCGCGCCAGGTCTTCGGCTTTGTTGACGACGCGCATGCCGCGTCCTCCCCCGCCGGCTGAGGCTTTGATGATGACGGGATAGCCGATCTTGCCCGCGGCTTCGAGGGCTTCCTGTTCGCTCTTCAGTTCTCCGGGACTGCCCGGCGTGACGGGCAACCCACGGCGGGCCACGATTTCGCGCGCTTTGGCTTTGTCTCCCAGGAGCGCGATATGCTCGGACGTCGGACCGATGAATTTCACGCCGATGGACTCGCAGACTTCCGCGAAGTGGGCATTCTCCGAGAGGAACCCGTATCCGGGGTGGATGGCGTCCGCCCCAGTGATCTCGGCTGCGCTCAGGACGTTGGGAATGTTGCGGTAGCTCAGGGCGGCATCCGGAGGCCCGACGCAAATCTTCTCGTCGGCGGCGCGCACATGGAGGCTCGCGGCATCGGCCTCTGAAAAGATGGCGACCGTCTTAATGCCGAGCTCTTTGCAGGCGCGAATGACTCGAAGGGCGATTTCACCGCGATTGGCTATCAATACTTTCTTGAACAACGCAAATACTCCGGTGTGGGTCAGGGACGAGGACTAGGGCGTGGCTGTCGGATCGACGAGGAAGAGCGCCTGGCCATATTCGACGGGCTTGGTGCTTTCGGCGAGAACTTTTGTGATCCGTCCGTCCACTTCTGATTCAATTTCGTTCATCAGCTTCATCGCTTCGACGATGCACAGGACCTGGCCCTTTTTCACGTAATCGCCTTCTTCCACATAGGGGTCGGCATCCGGCGAGGGAGACCGATAGAAGGTCCCGACGATCGGCGACGGGATGGTGATCATGCCGGTCGTATCTTCGGCCGGCACGGCTGCTTGGCCAGTGGGCTGAGGCGAGGACGTGGAGCTGGAGCTCCCCTGATCGGCGACGGTGGTCGTGATCGTTCTGATTTCGACTTCGTGCCGTACGCGGATTCTGAGGCCTTCGCGTTCCAGTTCCAATTCGGTCAAATCGTTCTTCTTGAGGAGGTCGATCAGTTCCTGGATATGCTTGCTTTGTTGTCCCGAGAGCAGAGGCAGGCCCTGCCCCCTCGCAGGGACGGCAAAGGTCTGAGGGGGAATGATTCGCGTCCCGCGCTTCTTCGATTTGCTTATTTTTTGTTTGCTCACCGAACACGCTCCACGTAAGACCGGGTCCGTGTATCGATCTTGATCACGGTTCCGGTTTCTAAATACAGAGGCACCTTGAGGGTGGCGCCGGTTTCGAGGGTGGCGAGTTTGGTGCCGCCGGTGGCGGTGTCGCCACGAAACCCCGGTTCAGTATCCGTCACTTTCAATTCGATGAAGTTGGGCAGCTCGACATCGATCGGGCGATGCTCGTACACGAGGATCTTCACGATCATGTTTTCTTTCAGCAGATCCGCATTGTCGCCGAGCTTGCCCTTTTCGAACGTCAGTTGCTCGTAGCTGTCCGTGTCCATAAAGGTATAGGCATCGTCGGTGGCGTAGAGGAATTGCATGTCCCGTTCTTCGAGATCCGGCTCTTCGAACCGCTCCCCTGACCGGAAGGTCCGGTCGATGACGCTGCCTGTGAGATAGCCCTTGAGCTTGGTGCGCACAAAAGCTCCGCCCTTGCCTGGTTTCACATGCTGAAACTCAATGATATAGAACGGCTGGTTATCAACCATGAGCCGCACACCACCGCGAAAATCTGTCGTGGAAATCACTCAATACTCCATTCGGACTGTAAGAGGTCGCTCAACATGCGCTGCAATTATTTTGTGCCCTTTGCCGTCCGTCGCGCTGGTGCCGGCTTGGCCGTCTTCTTCTGGCGATTGGCCGCGGTCAGATGGTCGCACAGTCCACGGAGCGCGAGGAGATAACCGGTCGGTCCCAGGCCGGCAATTTGCCCCAGGGCGACTCCCGCGATATAGGACTGATGGCGAAACTCCTCCCGCTGATGAATATTGGACAGATGGACCTCCACCGTCGGAAGGCCCACTGCCGCAATCGCATCCCGGATCGCGATGCTGGTATGGGTATAGGCGGCCGGGTTGATGATGATCCCGTCGTATTCCTTGCGCGCCTCCTGAATCCAGTTGACCAGCTCTCCCTCACTATTGGACTGGCGCAGGTCTACCTTGACGGCTAATTCCTTCGCCAACGTCCGGAGGGCCGAGTTGAGGTCATCCAGGGACAGTGTGCCGTAAATCGACTGTTCCCTGGTTCCCAGAAGATTCAGATTGGGGCCATGTAAGACTCGTATGCGTAACATGTCTTTTTCTTCAGAGACTGGGTACGTGAAGCCGGTTCCTCGTGACAGGGTCTAGCAGGGCGGCATTGTATCAGGCCGCCTCAAACCGGTCAAACTCGCAAAATTATTGGGAAGTCTTGAAGTGTGAGCTGTTTGCCGCATCGCGGTCGCGCCGCCGTGATTCGATGGTGCGAAGCCAGGCTTCCAGCTGGACCACGACTCCCGCGTGAGGCGATAGCGCAGGAACGTCCGTAAAGTCTGGCGAGACATTGGTTTGCGTGGCGAAGGCTTGGGTCTCACGAAGAGCCGATGGCTTAGGCTGTGCCGGTTCCTGTTTCACTGGCCCCCCTAACGAGGCTTGGACCAAGAGGGCCTCTTCATCCCGCGGGTTGGCGGTCAGGATGGCGGAGCAGGACTGCAGCGCCAAGTCATTTTGTCCCTGGCTCTGGTAAATCTTGATCAAGGTCCGGTGTGCGCGCAGGTTTTCCGGGCTGAGCTTGATGGACTCTTCCAGGATCGCTTGTGCTTTGGCCGGCTGCTCCATCTGGTCATAGGCACGGCCCAGTGCCACCATCGCGGTAATGAAGCCGGGATAGTATTTCAATCCATCTTTGAGCACGCCTGCCGCCTCTTGCCACATACCGGCTTTGCCATATGCTTCAGCCAACGGCAGAAACGCTTTGGACTGAGGATCTTTGGCTAACTGGGTGGCGAGCCGGTCGATTTCCAGCGCGGTCTCGGCGGAATTGTAACTCTGTGCCATGGGTGCTAACGCCTCCCTGCAACCGGCTTGGAGGCCTGGTTCGACTCTCCGGCGCGGAGTAGTGCGTGCGCCTTATTCAGGATTGCATCGGCCATCGCCCGTTTCGGCATCAGCGGCAATGTTGTCAGAGTCCCCTGCAGGTCGATCAGCGTGGCGGCGTTCTGATCGCTCCCGAATCCCGCCCCTTCTGTCGTGACATCGTTCGCCACGATGAGGTCGAGCCCTTTGGCTGCCAGCTTGTCTTTCGCATGGGCGATCAGATTGTGGGTCTCTGCGGCGAAGCCGACGAGGAGTTGGGTCGTCCGTTGGGCCGATAGCGCAGCCAGAATATCGGTGGTCCGTTCGAGCGTAAGCGTCTGGTCGGTCTGGCCCTGTTTTTTGATTTTTTGCGAAGCGGGATGGAGGGGCCGAAAATCCGCCACGGCGGCCGCCATGATCACGACAGTCGACCAGGCCAGACGCGTAGACAGGGCTTTCGTCATGTCTTCGGCTGTTTCAACCGGGATGATCTCGATGCCTCGTGGCGCGGGCAAGCCCGTGGGACCACTGACGAGCACGACTTGGGCTCCCCTGGCCCGGGCTGCTTCGGCGAGGGCATAGCCCATCTTGCCGGAGGAGCGATTGGAAATGAATCGGACCGGATCGATCGGTTCTTGCGTGGGGCCTGCGGATATCAGGACCCGATGTCCCTGCCAATCGCGTTGTGGCGCCAGGGCTGACTGCAGAGCCTCGAGGATCTTGTGTTCCTCCGCCAAGCGGCCTTGGCCGACTTTCCCGGAGGCGAGCGGTCCTTCGTCGGGATCGACGACGATCGTTCCCCTCGCACGCAAGGTCCGCACATGTTCCGTGACGGCTGGGTGCGTCCACATTCCCCCGTCCATCGCGGGCGCCATAATCAAGGGACATTGCGCCGTGAGGAGCATGGTCGAGAGCAAATCGTCGCCCAGTCCCAGCGCCGATTTCGCCAGGCAATTGGCCGTGGCCGGCGCAATCACGATGGCATCCGCCTGCTCAGGCAGCGATAAGTGTTTCATCTCCTGATGCGCCTCGAACACATCCGTCGACACGGGATGGCCGGAGAGCACTTCAAACGTCAGGGGCGTGACGAACTTCGTGGCTGATGCCGTCATCACGACCTGGACGGTGGCGCCTTCGCGGAGCAGAGTCCGGAGTAGCGAGACCGCCTTATAGGCCGCGATGCTGCCGGTCACGCCCAGCACGATTCGCGTCCCGATCAACGTCGGCCCGTTGGAGCCGGAGGGTGCCACGAATTACTCCTCGCTCTCGCCCACGACTGGCTTCGGCGTATCGTCGACATAGACGCTCAGCTCTTTTTTGATCTCTTTGGCATCGTCGCCGGTCATCATGGCAATGCGCTCCATCTCGCCTTCCCTGCCGCGCTTCGCTTCCTTCATCGCCGCCCGGGCCTCTTCGCCGACGAGGTACTTGGTCTGTCCCATGAGGACTTCGTCGAGGGCGATGGTCGTTTCTTTGGTGAAGCGCGAAGGGGCATGACGCGATCCCTGCACGATGTGCTTCGCCCGCTGGCCTGCGATGATCGCCAGCCGGTGCCGTGAGTCGAATTCGCCCGGCGCGTATTGCGGTAAGAGTCTCAACATGTCGATCATGGATGCCGTTCTCCTTTGTGAGATGAAAGATCGTCGCGATCTCAGGACTTCTGTTCGTCGTCAAGAATGAAATTATTCTCGATCCACGTCATGTTCAATCGTTTGGTCTTCAATCGCTCCGACCAGAAGATGCTTTCGAGGTCGCGCAGCGACCGGGTGAGGTCGTCGTTCCGGACGATGTAGGCGTATTCCCGATAACTCCAGACCTCTTCTTTGACCTTCTGCAGGCGGCGCTGAATCTCTTCGGGCGAGTCAGAGGCCCTGGTCTGCAGACGGGATCGGAGGACGGCGATCGAGGGAGGCAGAATAAAGATGGAGACCGAGTCTTCGAATCGTTTTTTGACCTGCATGGCCCCTTGCACGTCGATCTCGAGCAAGACGTCGATCCCCTGATCGATCTTTTCGGTCAGCGATTTCCAGGGGGTGCCGTAGAGGTTTCCGTATACGCGGGCCCACTCCACGAATTCATTGCGTTCGACCATCTCCTGAAACGGTTGTTCGTCGATGAAGTAATATTCGCGCCCATGCTCTTCGCCGGGCCGCGGTTGTCTGGTCGTATAGGACACGGAATGCCACAGGTCAGGCAGGTTCGTCGTGAGCTGTTTGCAGAGCGTAGTTTTCCCCGTCCCGGAGGGTGCGGAGATAATGAACAAAATCCCCCGTCGATCCATCGAGGATCGCGGCGGATTGGACACTGGGGCTGTGGAACTTGTGGTGGTCATGGAGCTCATTCGACGTTTTGCACCTGTTCGCGAATACGTTCGAGTTCGGCCTTCATGTGAACCACATGACCGGCGATGTCGGCGTCATTCGCTTTTGACCCGATCGTGTTGACTTCCCGCCCGATTTCCTGGAGGAGGAAATCGAGTGTTTTACCCACAGATTCTGCGCGGTTGAGCGTCTGTTCAAACTGTATCATATGCGAGTCCAGTCTGACTATTTCTTCCGTGATGTCGCCACGGTCTGCGTAGACGGCCAATTCCTGATAGAGCCTGGGGAGGTCAGGAATTTCCGATCCCAGCAGCTTCTCCACACGGGTTTTCATACGGTCAAAGGCCTCTTGAGCCAGCAGCGGGGTCCTGGCGGCGATCAGGTCCTTGTGGCCCCGAATGGTCTGGACCCGCGTTCGCATATCCTCGGTCAGGGCCTTCCCTTCGCTTGTCCGCATCCCCTCCAGGTCCGTCAGGGCCTTGGTCATCAATTGTTGCACGAGCTTCGCCAGTTTCGGGTCTTCCGTTGGCTGATCCGATACCGACACCACGTCACGGAGCCCAGCCATGAGCGCCAGATCGACCGACCCGCTCAGCTTCAGGGATTTCTTGAGAGTGAGGAAGGCCTGATGGTACTGCTTTGCGAGCGCCTGGTCAAGATTGACGCTTCCGGCGCGGCCTTTGCCGGCCTGGACCGTCACCGTGATGTCGACGCGGCCACGGGTGCAGCGTTGCTGGATGGCTTTCTTAAAGGCGTCTTCCAGCTGGCTCAGGGGCCGGGGAAGGCGGCAGGCGATTTCAAGGAACCGATGGTTGACGGAGCGCATTTCGACCGTGACCGATCCATCTTGCCAGGGAGCCTGTCGACGGCCGAAGCCGGTCATACTATGAATCATTGCGGGCCTTTCTCTTTCCATGGACAGTGCCGATAGACCGCACAGGTGCGGCACTGGGGTTTTCTCGCCAGACAGGTATAGCGGCCGTGCAACAGCAATCGTTGCGAGACGGCTGTCCATTGGGACCTCGGCATCAGCTGCTGCAAGTCCTGCTCGACCAGGTCTGGATTGTCGGACTTGGTCAGGCCCAGTCGCTTGGCCACGCGTTTGACGTGGGTATCGACGACGATACCGGGCTGGCCAAAGGCATTCCCGAGTATGACATTCGCCGTCTTTCTCCCGACGCCCGGCAAGGTGATCAATGTTTCCATCGTCCGTGGAACCTGTTCGTGAAAACGCTCCGTCACCGCTTTGCTGCAGCCAATCAGATGCTTGGCCTTGCTTTTAAAGAAGCCAGTCGAGCGAATGAGCTGTTCGACTTCCTGCTGATCGGCCCCTGCCAGATCCGATGGTCCAGGATAGCGGCGAAAGAGCGCCGGCGTGACCTGATTGACTCGCTGATCGGTACATTGGGCGGAGAGGATCGTGGCCACGAGCAGCTCCCAGGGCGACCGGTGGTCGAGCTCCATTTGGGGGGCTGGCATCGTGCGTTGGAGTGCCTTGGCAATGGCCTTGAGGCGTTCTCGGCGATCCACGGCTGGTAAGGATTTCGTAGTCATGGCTGGTAGGCGACGTGCGATTGTGCCGTGAGTTAGGACTGAGATGCAAGCGGGCCAGGGGGCGTTGATTTCCTGGAAGAGCTGCCCTCCGGGACGAGTACGGTCAGCCGTTCTTCCAGTTGCTGGATGAGCGGGCGCAGGGTCTCCGGATGCAGCGCGGAAATCCCGATCGCCCCGTACCGCTGACAGAGCACCTCTGCCTGCCCGTCCGGAAGCTGGTCGCATTTATTGAAGACCAGGATCCGTGGAAGCTCGTCGAGGGTGAGGCTTTTCAGCACGGTCTCGACGGCGGCAATATGGGCGTCCAGGTCCTTGGTCCCTGCATCGACCACATGGAGGAGAAGGTCGGCATCGCGCAACTCGTCCAGAGTCGTCCTGAAGGCAGCAAGGAGATCTTTGGGCAGGTCGCGAATGAATCCGACCGTGTCGGTGATGATCACTTCCCGGCCATGAGGAAAGCGGAGCCTCCGGCTGGTGGTGTCGAGCGTTTCAAAGACGCGCGGGGCTGCGCTCACCTGACTGTTCGTGAGGACGTTGAGCAAGGTTGATTTGCCGGCGTTCGTGTAGCCCACGATGGACAAGACAGGGAAATCCTGCCGGACGCGGCGCGAGCGCCGTTGATCTTGATGCCGGGCAAAGCCTTCGATCTCTTTCTCCAAATAGTCGATCCGCTCTCTGATGCGGCGCCGGTCTGTTTCAAGCTTCGTCTCACCTGGTCCCCTGCTGCCGATGCCCCCTCCCAAACGAGAGAGGCTCGTGCCCTGACCGGAGAGGCGTGGAAGCAGATACCGAAGCTGCGCCAACTCGACCTGGACCTTGCCTTCCCGGCTATGGGCCCGTTGCGCAAAGATGTCGAGGATTAGCTGGGTCCGGTCGATGACCGTCAGGTCGCTGATTTCCGCAATGGCGCGCAGTTGTCCGGGAGCCAAATCCTGATCGAAAATGATGAGGTCCGCTCCCTTTTGCATGGCTTGTACCAGCACGTCCTTGAGTTTGCCGCTTCCCAATTGAAACCGATGGTGGCCGCCTTGCGTGCGCTGCACGAGACGGTCGATCACCGTGAGGTCTGCGGAGGAGGCCAGTTCCGCCAGTTCAGCAAGCCGCTCTTCCTGCTCGGCTTTGCTTTTGGGCGAGGCGCTCACGAGGATGGCGGTCTGCCCCTGGGCCATCGTGTGCGACGCGCTTTCACGCTGGAGCTCTGATTCCAGTTCGCGAATGAAGGTTTCGAAGCTCACCGGACATTGCTGTACCTGCGTTGGCTTGAGCAGCGTGTATAGAGGCTCATTGGGCCTGGGTGGATTCAGATGGGCCAGGGAGAGCAAGCCCGGTTCGCCCTTGGCTGTGACGGCCAAGGTGCCGATCATATCGAGCCGGAGCAGTCCCAACATGGTGAGGTCTTCCTGGCTGATCGGTTCTGCTTTCAAACTCGATCGGATCAGTCTCAGGCCTCTGAGCGAGCGAGGAGTTGCCCGAAACGTGGTCAGCGTTGTTGGCGACGGTTCGGTGCCGGCCCCGACCAGCACGTCTTGCACGGCTCCACGCCTGGTGATGACGAGGCCGATGGGACGACGAATCTCAATGGTAAACTGGGCGAGCGTTTTGGCCGCTTCAGAAGAGATGACGTCATTCGCGGGCATGCGCCGCCGATAGAGTCGCTCAAGCATGGCGAGTTGGCTGGCGCGGAGACCGAGCACTTGTCCGTGAATCTCTGGAATGGGCGTCGTGTCCTTTGTGTGAGTGGTTACATCGCTTGCGCGAAGGGTGCAGCCATGGAGGCTTGGGCATCTAAGTCGAGTGAGGCACGGATCCCTGCGCGAAGGGCTTGTCTCCCCGCTGCGGCAATCATTGCCGCATTATCGGTGCAGTAGCTCAGCGGGGGAAGACTCAGGCGAATATTTTCGGAATCGGCTCGTCGTTGGAGCAACGTGCGTAATCGAGAATTGGCGGAGACCCCTCCGACAACGGCCAAGGCTTGCGCGTCAGAGGCCTGGGCCGCGGCAAGGGCCTTCTCGACCAGGATGGTGACGATGGCCTCTTGATAGCCGGCCGCAAGATCGGCAGATTGCGCCAGGCGAGATTGCTCAGGCATCGCTTGAACTGTGTAGAGCAAAGATGTCTTCACACCACTGAAACTAAAATCGAGACTCCCCTTCTTAAGCTGGGATCTCGGGAAGGCAATGGCCTGCGGGTTTCCCTGTCGAGCCAAGCGATCGATGGCGGGTCCTCCAGGATATTCCAGTCCCAGCATCTGCGCGCCCTTGTCAAAGGCCTCCCCTGCCGCATCGTCTTTGGTCGCGCCCAGGAGCCGGCAGTGACCGAGCGAGTCTTTGAGGTAGAGGTGAGTATGGCCTCCCGACACCACGAGAACGACGCAGGGGAGCGGGAAGGCCGGGTCCTGCAGCCAGGCGGAGGCGATATGGCCTTCCAGGTGGCTCACGCCGACCATCGGAATGCTCAAGGCATAGGCCAGGGCTTTGGCATAGTTGACCCCCACGAGGAGCGCACCGGCCAGACCCGGTCCCTGGGTGACGGCAATGCCAGAAAGATCCGTCCAGGCGAGACCTGCCTGCTGCAGCGCCTCAACTGAGACCTGTTCGACCGATTCGATATGGGCACGGGAGGCGAGCTCGGGCACGACGCCACCGAAGCGCTGATGCACAGCATGTTGCGACGTAATAATGTTCGAGAGGACGGAGCCGTCCGTTGCCAGCACCGAGGCGGCCGTTTCATCGCACGACGTCTCGATCCCGAGGATGGGGCCAGGGACCCAGGCAGAGACGGGATGTTGTACGGTCGTGGGCATGAGGTGGTACTCGTAGGAAACCGAGAGTCTTGCTGCGAATGGATTATGTTCGAGTAGTAAAATAACACGACCCTTGTGGCGTATACCACAAGGGTCGTGTCGTTCATATTTTTTGCGATGATATCGCGCAGGGACAGGCCTTAGACTCCGGCCATAGCCTCTTGCTCGACGAATGCTGGCGCGCCGTCGCGCAGCACCACACGGATCTTTCGGCAATCCTTGAACCGGCCCTTGATCATCTCTTCGGAGAGAGGATCGCCGAGCGCGCGCTGAATTGTCCGGCGCATCGGTCTGGCTCCGTAGAGCGGTTCGTAGCCTTCTTTGATCAGCCACTGTTTGACGTCGTCCTCGACCTCGAGCTCCACACCCTTCTCCATGAGACGAAGGTTGAGTTCGCTCAAGAGGATATCGAGAATATTGGAGAGATGCACTTTGTCCAGCTGATGGAAGACCACGACTTCGTCGATCCGGTTCAGGAACTCCGGACTGAACGAGCGGCGCAATTCGCTCAGGACTTCTTCCTTCTTGTGGCGCGCCTGATCACCTTCCGTGTTCTGGAAGCCGAGCGAGACACCCTTTTGGATCATCTTGGTCCCGATGTTGGACGTCATGATGATGACGCAATTCTTGAAATCGACCTTGCGTCCGAGGCTGTCGGTCAACACGCCGTCGTCCAAGACCTGTAAGAGGATGTTGAACACGTCGGGATGGGCCTTTTCGATTTCGTCGAAGAGGACCACGGAATAGGGCCGGCGCCGGACCCGCTCCGTCAATTGACCGCCCTCTTCATAGCCCACGTATCCCGGCGGAGCGCCGAAGAGTCGCGAGCTGGTGAACTTCTCTTGATATTCGGACATGTCGATCCGGATGAGCGAATCTTCACTATTGAAGAGGAACTCGGCCAGCGTGCGAGCCAGCTCGGTTTTCCCGACTCCGGTGGGTCCCAGGAAAATGAAGGAGCCGATGGGCTTCCGCGCTTCCTTCAGGCCGGCGCGTGACCGCCTGATGGCCCGGGCCACGGCGGAGATCGCTTCGTTCTGGCCGACTACGCGCTTGTGGAGGAACTCCTCCATGCGCAGGAGCTTGTTGGATTCTTCTTCTTCGAGCTTGAAGAGCGGAATGCCCGTCATCTTGGAGACGACATAGGCCACGTCTTCTTTCCCGATCGTCGGCTTGTTCTTTTCCTGATTCTTCTTCCACTCGCGCTTGGATTCGTCGAGGAGTTTGCGCAGACGCTCTTCTTCTTCGCGATGGCGAACCGCTTCCTCGAAGTTCTGCATCGAGATGGCCAGTTCCTTTTCGCGAGACACCTTCTTCAGCTCTTGCTCCATCGCCTTCAGCTCCGAAGGCAAGGCATAGGTCTGCAACTTCGCCCGCGACCCGGTCTCGTCGATCAAATCGATCGCCTTGTCCGGGAGGAACCGGTCGCTGATGTAGCGATCGGACAGTTTGACCGCTTCGAGAATGGCTTCCTCTGAAATCTCGACGCCATGATGCTCCTCGTACCGGTCGCGCAGCCCTCGGATGATCTGCACCGTTTCGTCGATGCTCGGCGGCTGGACGTGAATCGGCTGGAACCGGCGTTTGAGGGCTCCGTCTTTTTCAATGTGTTTGCGATATTCATCCAGCGTCGTGGCGCCGATGCACTGAATTTCGCCGCGTGACAGAGCCGGCTTGAGCATGTTGGAGGCATCAATCGATCCTTCCGCCGCCCCTGCTCCGACTAAGGTATGCAGTTCGTCGATGAAGATGATGATGTTGCCAGCCTGGACGATTTCCTTCATCACGACTTTCAGCCGTTCTTCGAACTGGCCGCGATATTTCGTCCCTGCCACCAATGCACCAAGGTCGAGGGCAATGACGCGGCGTGAGAGCAGATTGTCCGGCACTTCGGACTGGACGATTCGCTGGGCGAGACCTTCCACGATGGCGGTCTTGCCGACGCCGGCTTCCCCGATGAGCACAGGGTTGTTTTTTGAACGGCGGCTGAGGATCTGCAAGACCCGTTCGATTTCGTCGGCGCGTCCGATGACGGGATCCAGATGCCCTTCCTGGGCCAGCTGGGTCAGATCGCGGCCGAACTCGTCGAGCGCGGGAGTGTTGCTCTTCCGGTCGCGCTCACGTGGAGCGGACTTCCGTAAGAAGGTGACGGTCAGTTGTCGGGCGGTCAGGAGGTTGGCGCCTAAGCTGCGCAGGATCTTTCCGCCGATCCCCTCTTCTTCCCGAAGCAGCCCCAATAAGAGGTGTTCGCTGCCGATATGATTGTGTCCGAGCAGGCGGGCTTCTTCGACCCCGTACTCGATGACTTTTTTCACCCGGGGGCTGAAGGGGATTTCCCCAAAGGTCATCGTGGTTCCCCCACCTGGCAAATTCCGTTCAATCTCCAAACGGATTTGTTCGGTCGAGAGTCCCATCTTCTTCAAGATCATCAGGGCGATTCCGTCTGACTCACGGAGGATAGCCAAGACGAGATGCTCGGTACCGAGGTAGTCGTTCTGATGACGCTCTGCCTCTTCCCGCGCCAGGATGATGATCTTCCGACCCTTGTCCGTGAATCGTTCGAACATCCTGCCTCCTTTTAGGTGGGCCTAAATAACCAGGTAACGGTGTGCAAACCTATCGAAAAATCTGGTCTAATTCTAACCAGAAGGATTTTAGGTGTCAAGGCTGCGAGGGAATCGCACCGCCTGATAAAAAGCCACTGAGATGACACCAGCTGCGAGTCAGACGATCCCTCTCTCGTTCGTTGACTTCAAAAGAATGCTCCCGATACAATCTCGGACTTTTTCACTGCTATCTTAATAGCCCCACGACTGGTTTCGCTCTATGAAGAACAAAAGTATCGGAATTCTGACCAAGCCGAAATTCCCCGAAATTAAAAACACTCTGCAGGATGTGGTCGCATGGCTCAGGGCTCGAAGTATTAATGTCATCTTGGACACGACGTCGGCGGCCCTGCTGGGCGAGCAGGGGGGCGTTCAGAAAACCCAGTTGGCGAGCAAGGCGGATGTGCTGCTGGTTCTGGGCGGTGATGGGACGATGCTGAATGCGGCAAGACTTGCCGGGGAGCGAAGTATTCCCATCCTGGGCGTCAACCTTGGGGGATTAGGATTTTTGACCGAGGTCCGACTGGAAAACTTGTATCCCTCGCTTGAGCGGGTGTTTGCTAATGACTTCGTGCTCGATGAGCGGCTCATGCTTCAGACGCATGTCCACCGACATGGCGAAACCGTCGCGCGAGGCGTGGTGTTGAACGATGTCGTGATCAGTAAGGGGACGCTGGCCCGGATGATCGAGTTGCGGATTTCTATTCAAGGACAGTTCGTCACCAATCTGCGTGGCGATGGAGTGATTGTCACGACACCGACCGGATCGACCGCCTATTCCCTTTCAGCCGGCGGACCCATTATCAATCCGGCCGTGCAATCGCTCATGGTCACGCCGATTTGCCCCCATACGCTGACCCACCGCCCGCTGATCGTACCGGCTACGGCAGAAATCGAGGTGACGCTCACCAGTAAGGACGATGGCGCGATGGCGACGCTGGATGGTCAGGTTGGCGTGGCGATGACACAGGGGGATACGGTTGAAATCAAGATGTCCGAATACCGGACGAGACTCATCCGTTTTCCGGAAAGCGGTTACTATGAAGTTCTGCGAGAGAAACTCAAGTGGGGGGACGGGTAACCGTTCGGCCGACTGCCCTAGTTCCTAGGAATTCCCCTTCTCGATCAATTCGATCATTTCCCGGTTGCTCGCATACTTAAACTCCCCGATACAGTCTGTCTCACCCTGGTGCTGTTTCTCGATCGATTCAAGTACGCGGAGTCCCTTTACATCGACCGGGTGGCTCTTGCGCGACTTGAGGATCGTGGCGAGCTTGTCGAGGACAACTTTTGCGTTGACCGGTGTTTTCGCCGCAAGGTAGCGGCTGACGACTTCCGCGCACCAATCCCCGTCTCGTTTGGCAATGCCGACTAAGCCTTCGCTGGCTTTGCGCGCCCAGCCGGCGAGAAAGACGCCGTCGATAACCTGGCCGGTCGTTTCGTTGTAGGCCTGGAAGAGCGCGTCGTCCGGGTCGTTGCCGGTCTTGTTGGGGTTCGTGACGAACACGCCATTTTTGTAGGGAAGACCCAAGGCGGCATCGACTTTATCTCCGACGGCGAAGACCACACTGTCGCAGGCGAATTCGTAGGACTGTTTGAGTCCGACCGCTGCCGTGTCGTCCCCTTTAGGCTCAAGCTTGTTCTCTTCCAATTCAAGGCCGCGCACCCGATTGTGTTCGTCGACGAGAATGCGTTTCGGCGAGGCGAGAAACCGGAAGCCCATCTTCGTGTCGCTGACTTTCGGTTCGCATTTGGTAAACTCGTCCGTCAAGCCTTTCTGCACGTCATCGGCGTTCTGTCCGACAGCCGCGAGGCGATCCTTGATCCGGACAAATTCCGTCGCGATCCCCTCCAGGTCCATATTGGCACAGACCGAGCGGATTTCTTTCGGATTGTATTTCCGTTCGACGGGACCGCGGCGCGCGATCGCTGTGACCCGCTCGACCTTTTTGTAATTGATCAGCCACCGGGCGATATCGACCATCACGTCGCCCACGCCGATGATGCCGACATGTTTGCCCATCTCAAAGGGCCGATCGCCGTAGCCTGGCAGCCGGTTGAAATGGAAGACGACATCTTTTGCGTGGAACACGCCCTGGGCAGAGTCTCCCTCAACGCCGATGCTTTTGGTCCCCTGCGCGCCAGTTGAAAAGACAATGGCGTTCGCGCCGAGTCCACGGAGGTCCTCCACCGTGAGGTCTTTGTCGTTCCCGATTGTGACATTGCCGAAATAATGGACGTTGGGCTGTTTAAGCATGTCCCAGTATTGCTTCTTCAACCCCCCGCGCAATTTCAGCTTCGCGGGGAAAATCCCATATTCAGCCAGTCCACCGAATTTGATATCTCGATTTAGAACGATCACCTCATGGCCTGCCTTCGCCAGGCTGCTGGCGACGGCCATACCGGCCGGCCCGGCGCCGACCACAATAATCACCTGCGAGTTCGTTGCGCTCATGCGTTGTTTCCTAGATAAAGTGAACAGAGAAGTGAGGAGAACCTCAACAGTTCCGCGGACGTTAGCATAGGGACTTTTCGGCTGTCAAAGCTCTGTTTATCCCCCTGCACTGCCAACTGGCCCGCCTGGTTCAGTCATGCGCCAGGGGTCGAGCAGTCGGGTCAGCCGCTTCTCCGACAGGACTTTTTGTTCCTTGGCCATCTGCCGCACGGTCTTACCGGACTTGTAGGCATCCTTGGCCAGTTTCGCGGCCGCTTCGTATCCGATCTCCGGAGCCAGGGCCGTGCACATGGCCAGACTTTCCTCGATCAAGCTCCGGCAACGTTCCTCATTGGCTTTAATCCCGTCGATACACTTGACTGCAAAATTGTTTGAGGCGGTTGAGAGGAGCTCGATGGATTGGAAGAGATTGTAGGCCATGACCGGCAACATGACGATCAGTTCGAAGTTGGCCGCCTGCCCTCCCACTGTGACCGTCACATCGTTTCCGATCACCTGGGCGCAGACCATTGTGACGGATTCGGCAATGACCGGATTGACTTTACCTGGCATGATGGAGGAGCCAGGCTGTGTTTCCGGAAGATTGATCTCCCCGAGCCCGCAGCGAGGACCGGAGCCGAGCCAGCGAATGTCGTTGGCGATCTTCATAAGGCTCCCGGCAATGGTCTTTAACTCTCCGCTCGCTTCGACCAAGGAGTCCTGAGCGGACTGTGCTTCAAAGTGGTTCTTTGCTTCCTTGAAGGTACAGCCGGTTTCTTTTGAAATGATGGCCATGACCTTGGAGGCGAACTTCGGATGGCAATTGAGCCCTGTGCCGACTGCGGTGCCGCCGAGCGCGACTTCGCTGAGGGCGTCTTGCGCGCGCCGGACCCGTTGAATGCTTAATTCGATTTGCCTGGCATAGCCGCCGAATTCCTGGCCTAAGCGCACCGGCGTCGCATCCTGCAAATGGGTGCGGCCGATCTTGACGATCTTGTCGAACTCCTTGGCTTTGCGGGCCAGCGCCTTGTGTAAGCAGGTGAGGGCTGGAATGAGCTGCCGCTCCATCATCTCCCCGGCGGCGATATGAATCGCCGTAGGAATGACATCGTTGCTGGACTGGCCCAGATTGACGTGGTCGTTGGGATGCACCAGCTTGCTGCCGCGCACTCCGCCCAACAGTTCGGTCGCGCGGTTTGAAATTACCTCGTTGGTGTTCATGTTCGTCGAGGTGCCGGAACCGGTTTGAAAAATGTCCACGGGGAACTCGGCGTCGAGTTGGCCCTCGACCACTTCAGTTGCGGCCTTGGTGATCGCATCGGCCGGTTTCTTGTCGAGGAGGCCCAGGGACTGGTTGACGGTCGCGGCGGCCCGTTTGAGCATCCCCATCGCCCGGATCATGGCGCGGGGAAACCGCAAAGAGCTGATGGGGAAGTTTTCGATGGCGCGGGCGGTCTGCACACCATAATAGGCTGTGATCGGCACAGCCAGCTCGCCCATGGTATCTCGTTCAATTCTGGTCGCAGGGGATGACTGAGTCCTGGTCTTCTTCATGGATACTACTCCGGTGTAAGAGTGCTAGCTGTCGCGGGCGCCATAATAAACTCCGGTCCCCTCCTTGCACAAGGGTTTGATGATCAAGGACGTGCGATAGTGGAAAGTTATCGGCGCGGCATAGCGAAAAAAAGAAGAGGCCCGCCGGAGCGGGCCTCTGTTCAGCGGGAATGAGGTGATTGCCAATTAGTCGACTTTGACTTCGATCGCTTTCGGTTTTGTCTTTACGGACTTGGGCAGCTGAAGATTCAGGACTCCATCCTTGAATTCCGCCTTCACCCCCTCCTCATCCACGAGATCGGGCAAGGTGAAGCTTCTGATGAAGCTGCCGTAGGAGCGCTCTACCCGATGGTATTTTTTGCCCTTCTCTTCCTTCTCATATTTGCGCTCACCCTGAATCGTGAGGACTCCGTCTTCGACCGTCACCTTCACATCCTCTTTCTTTACGTCAGGGATTTCCGCTTTGATCTGATACTCCCCTTCCGTTTCGCTGACGTCTACGGAAGGCACCCAGTCGGCCACGATCATGGTCTCCTTGTTGGCGCCATTCGTCTGAGGCAAAGCCGGACGCCGAAACATCCAATTCAACTGACTCGATACATCTTCAAGGTCACGAAACGGATCCCACCGTACGAGTGTCATGGCAGACCTCCTTCTTATTTCCGGTCATTGTTTTCAGTAGCGTATGTGTGGCGCGCGCCGATTCGCCTGTCTGAGGAAACAGGTAATTCCGGTTGCGGCAGAGTCAAGGGGGCTATTGGCGCTGTTCGATCGGCACGTAGGACTGGCCATGTTCGCCGGAGTAAATCTGGTCAGGACGGAACAGTTTGTTTTCGCGCAATTGCTCCAGCCAATGGGCCAGCCACCCGGAGACCCGGGCCATTGCGAAGAGCGGCGTGAAGAGATCGGTTTCGATGCCCATCTTCTCGTAGATGATTCCGGAGTAGAAATCGACGTTGGGATAAATTCCCTTTCCCTGTAACAATTCTGCTGCGACCCGCTCGACTTCGAGGGCAATTTCATAAAGGGGGGAACTGCCGGACTCCTTGAAGAGTTGTTCGCAGAGACCTTGCAAGACCGTTGCGCGGGGATCCTTGACCTTGTAGACCCGGTGACCAAAGCCCATCAGCCTCTGTTTCGTGCGGATCTGTTCTTCAAGGTACGAACGGGCCTTCTCTGGCTCACCGATCTCCTTCAGCATCTGCACGACTTCCTCATTGGCTCCGCCATGCAGCGGACCCTTCAAGGCCCCGATGGAAGAGGCGACGACCGTATAGGGGTCGGCCAGCGTCGAGGCTGTGACCATGCCGGTGAAGGTTGAGGCATTCATCGTATGCTCGGCATGGAGAATCAGGCAGTCGTCGAACAGATCGGCCCACAAGGGACGGGGCTCCGTCTCGGTCAGCATGTAGAGGAAGTTTTCTGAAAACCCGAGGTCGTCGCGCGGCGGAATGTACTCGTTCCCCTGCCGCAGGCGCGCCCAGGCTGCGACGAGGGTGGGCAGTTTGGCCACGAGGCGGACAGCAGACCAATAGTTATTCTCGATATCCTGCACATTCCGGCCAGGATAAAACATGCCCAGGGCTGCGACTGACGCTTGCAAGGCGTCCATGGGATGGCCCTGCTCCGGCAGGCATTTCAGCAAGTCGACGATTTTGAACTTGATGCGGCGGTGATGAACGATGTCTTCGTGCCATCGCGCGAGCTGCGGTTCTGTGGGCAGATGCCCGAACAGCAAGAGATAGGCCGTTTCGAGATAGGAGGATTTCAGGCACAGCTCTTCCACTCGGATGCCGCGATATTCCAGCAGGCCGCGCTGCCCGTCCACGTCGCTGATGGAGGATTTGGCTGCTGGCACGCCGGCGAGCCCCGGCATAAAATCCTGTGGCATGATCGCGCTCCTTTACCTAAGTGGTAGGATACAGGAAGAGTCGAAAAAGTCTATCATGTTCAGGGAGGCAAGATCTTGAAATGACTCCGGTCGGTTGGCATACTGATATCGTTCACTGCCTGGGAATCGGAGAAAGGCCTATGTCCCTTCTGCTGTTGCTCTTCAGCTTCATCGTGATGGGGTCAGCTTCCCTGGCCCAGGCAGACGGCGAGATCCTCGGTTTTGCCGTCGTGAGCGAGGCGCCGAAAGATAAGGCGCGGGTGGCGGCAAGGGTTTCGGTGAATGACGCAGTGTCGGACATAAAGCTTCTCGCGTCGGACACGATTCTAAATAATCTGATTTGGAAAAAACTCGAAATCTGCCATGCCATGAAGCTTCAAGGGTATAAAGTCGCGGAAGGCTTTCAGGTGGTCACGGTGCATGTGATCGACGCCAGCATGTTGCCGATGTCGCTTCAGTCTTTTGCGGGCGATTGCTTGATTAAGAAAGCGCTCGAGATCGCGCCGATGGTCGATTAGCCTGGGCCGGTTAAGCCGGCCGGCATTCCGGGCAGGCAGTGGGCTCTTCCGGCGCGTCACATTCGTCGGCAGTGAGGGGAAAGAGCTGTTCGCATTGCCGGCAGGGGCGAATTTCGAAGTAGGCGATTCCCTTGTCGTCGATGTCGGTGGGTAAGAGCAGTTCCAGCGGGTCATAGCCGATTGCGCCGCCGTCTGAGAACTTGACGAGTGCCAGGCGATCGTTAAAGACTTCGAAGATCCCTTCCTGACCTTTTCTTGCCAAGACATGCCCAAGGACGAAGACCGGCTGTCCTTTTCGTTTCGTGCGGAGGTCTCGTAGGGTATGCTGGCTGTCCGTGGCGCATGAGAATTGTCCGGTGGAGCTCGTTCCGAAGATGGGTGTCAGCATAAATGGGCGTTCACGTGAATAGATTGAGGATGATGTATCACAGGGGTAAAAATGGCGTCAAGGCAAGCAGGACGCTGAGACAAGGAGTGTCGCATGGCCGAGGTGACGATTTATCAAAAACCGACCTGTAGCACCTGCCGTCAGGCGGTGCAGTTGTTAAAGGAGAGCGGCCAACCCTTCACGGCCGTCAACTACTACGAACAGCCCTTCACTAAGGCCCAGCTCAAGGGCCTCTTGAAGAAGGCGGGGCTGGCGCCGAAAGACATTCTACGGACCAAAGAAGAGATCTATAAGGAGCTCGGGTTAGCCAAAAAGACCCTGTCTGATGATGAATGGCTCGATCTGATGATCGCCCACCCGGACCTTATTCAACGTCCGATTGTCGCAAAGGGCGAACAGGTGATCCTGGCCAGACCGGCTGAGTCGGTCAAAGAATTACTGTAACCACGCGTCAACTTGCAGCCTTCGAGTGATCGTCCTGCGCCATCTTGAGGGCGCCGGAGGTTCGGTCGACCGTAATGGTGACCGCTCCATCCAAGACTTTGAGCAATAGATCTCCTGCCAGTTGTCGTCGCCAGCCACGGAGGATGGGCACATCGAGGGTGGCCCGATTCTGCTTCGCTTCCACGAGCGTTTGGAGGTCGGAGCTGGTGGCGAGCATGGTGGGGGCAATCCCCTCCTCTGCTGCGCGGGCTTTCAGCACGGCTTGTAAGAGCTCGACGATGCCGGTCGATTCAGGGTCCGGCTTCCGTTCGCGAGGAACTTCCGGCCAGGCGGTGGGTGGAAGTGCCAATGCCGAGGTGATGGTGGTTAACAGTTGCTCTCCATGGCGGTCCACCTCCGAGGAATGGACGCCGCGGAGTCCACGGAGCTCACTGACCGATTTGGGCGGATGCCGCGCCAGTTGCAACAGCACTTCGTCCCGCATGACCCGCCCGCGCGGCACGTTCCTCCGTCTGGCTTCCGCTTCGCGCCAGGCAGCCAATTCACGAAGCACCGCCGCCCCTTTGGGCTTAAGCGTGTCCCATCCGCGAATGCGCTGGTAGCGTTCTTGTGGTTCCCGGCTCTTTTCTCCCACCGCCGTTTCCAACCGCGCAAATTCCTCACCGACCCATTCCAGCCGGCCAAGCGAATTCAGGCGATCCTGCAGATGCGTATGGATCGAGAGGAGGAATTCAACATCTTCCAAGGCGTACGCGATTTGGTCATCCGAGAGGGGGCGCGCACTCCAGTTGGTAAAGGTATGGGCTTTGGCTAATTTTGTGCCATGGAGCCGCTGAACTAAGCCAGCATAGGCAACTTGAGCTCCGTACCCGACCATCGCTGCGGCGATCTGCGTATCGAAGAAGGGCTTCGGGATCTGCCCCGCATGAGTGGCAAAGAGATCGAGGTCTTGTCTCCCGGCATGGACGATCTTTTCGATCTTGGTATCGCAGATGAGTTCCCAAAAGGCGTCGAGCGATCCTTTGGCCTGGACGGCGGGAAAGTCGATGACGGCAGCGGTCGTGGCGGTGGCGACTTGGATCAATTCGAGTCGCGGGACAAAGGTGTCTTCTCCGACGAACTCCGTATCCAGGGCCAGCCGCGGACTCTGCCGCAGCGTCTGGCACAGGGTTTCAAGGGCAGACTGGTCGGTCACATACAACATCGGTGGTTTGGGTGTCACAGGTCTCTCATTCGGTTGGATTGTAAGTATGGTCGGGGGATCGCGGAGGCTCCACATTGCTGAGGCTCAAGTATTCTTTTAAAAACTGGTAGGCCTCCAGCATGCGGCGTAATTCCGGCTCGGCGCTACGGTCTCCGTTATTCGAGTCGGGATGGAGTTGCTTGGCTTTCTGACGGAACGACGCGGTGACCTCGGCGAGCGAACTGCCGAATTCCACGCCCATTGCGGCATAGGCGTCCATGGCGTTGTTGATGCCGCTCACTCCTTGCGAGAGGTCGCCGCCGCCTGCGGCTTTCAACATATCGGCCAGACTGACTTTCTTGCGCCGGCGACGGGGTCGCTCCCGAATCTCGCTATCGAAGTCGTCCCAGCGGTCTTCGACGAACTCCAGGCGGGATTCCAGCCGCATGGCGCCGGAGAGATCGCGGATCTCCGCCAGCTCCTCTTCGATCTGGATCAGAGACTTGATGATTTCCTCCAGCCCCTCTTCGACGCGGAAGAAACTGTCGACCCGCTCCTGCATCATCGTATCGACGGCGAGCTCCAGACTTTCCTCAGCCTTCGGGCGCAAGGAATCGATCCGTCGTCTCATGCCGTTTTGAAACTTGATGTATTTGCTTTGTGAAAACGCCATATGAGTCAGCTTTTCTCCCGGAGGCGCATTGTAGCACAGCCTGGTCGCAGGCCTGAAGAGCAGCGGACTCTGCCGGCATTCCATCAAGAAAGCGAAATAGGCGGTTGACAATAGGGCCTGTTTTCGATACCGTAGCGCCCGTTTGCCCTATGTGAAGGGTAAGCAATATTCACACTAACATTTAAAGGGGGTGACATATTATGAAGAGCATCTTGATGGCAATCATGGCAGTGGCAGTGGCAGTGACGTTCAGCGCTCCTTCCTTCGCGGCTGAAGAGAAGAAGGCGGAGAAGAAGGACGAGAAGAAGGGCGGCCACGTCCTCGTGTACGGCGAAGAGAAAAAGGCGGAGAAGAAGGACGAGAAGAAGGGCGGCCACGCTGACACGTTCGGCGATAAGAAGGACGAGAAGAAGAAGGACGAGAAGGGCAAGTAATCACGACACATGTCGTTTGTCTGATCAGACAAGCCTGACTTGAACGATTCTGAGGGGGCCTGTGATCTCACGATTGCAGGCCTCTTCCCTTATCTGCTCGTTGACCCCTCTCAGATTCCGATGCTACCGTGGAGCCATGCATACTCCACGGGAATCAGCCCAGACGAATCGCCTCATTCACGAAACCAGTCCCTATCTGCTCCAGCATGCCTCGAATCCCGTCGATTGGTACCCCTGGGGACCGGAAGCTTTACAGGCTGCGAAAGAACAGAACCGTCCCATCCTGCTGTCGATCGGTTATTCCGCCTGTCACTGGTGCCATGTGATGGAGCGGGAGTCGTTCGAAAACGCAGCCATTGCGGCTGTCATGAACCGGCATTTCATCTGTATCAAAGTCGATCGAGAGGAACGCCCAGACCTCGACGAGATCTATATGCAGGCCACGGTGACCCTTAACCGCGGCCAGGGTGGCTGGCCGATGACGGTCTTCCTGACGCCGGAACAGGAGCCCTTCTTTGCCGGAACTTATTTTCCGCCTGAGGACCGTTGGGGCCGGCCCGGTTTCCCCAGTCTGCTCAAAAAAATCGCAGAAGCCTGGGAGAAGGATACGACAGGCCTCAGAAACCAGGCGCGGCAATTGACCGATCGGTTGAAGAACGAACTCAAGGCTGTGTCCCCCGTTTCAGTGAGTGTCTCTGTACTCGATGAAGCCGTGACGCAATTCCGAAAAGACTTCGATGACCAGCATGCAGGATTCGGCAGCGCGCCGAAATTCCCTCCGTCAGCAGGCCTGTCCTTGCTCCTCCGTTGTTACCGTCGAACCGGCGACAGTCATACCTTGCAGATGGTCACCCGCACGTTGGATGCGATGGCGGCTGGAGGGATCTATGACCATATCGGCGGAGGCTTTGCGCGCTACTCCACCGACGAACGGTGGCTGGTCCCCCATTTCGAGAAGATGCTCTACGACAATGCCCTCCTGGCCAAGACCTATGTGGAAGCCTATCAAGTCACGAAGCAGGCTTCCTATCGCCAGGTCACGACGGAGGTGCTCGACTATATTCTCCGCGAGATGACCGACCCGGCCGGTGGGTTTTATTCCGCCACGGATGCGGATTCGGAAGGGATCGAGGGAAAGTTTTTCGTGTGGACGCCGGCGGAGGTCCAGGCCGTGCTGCTGAATGAGGAAGACACTCGCCGGTTCTGCGCCTGTTACGACATCACCGATGAGGGCAATTGGGAGCATCACAGCATCCCCAATCGGCTGCGTCCCATTGAGGCCGTGACCAAGGAGCTGGACCTCACCCTCGATGAACTGCACGAGACGATTCAGCGCGTGCGTCCCCTCCTCTATCGAGCCCGCCAACAGCGAGTGGCTCCCGCGCTCGACGATAAGATCATCACGGCCTGGAACGGCATGATGATTTCGGCGATGGCCGAGGCAGGCCGTGTGTTAGGGGTCAGTCACTACATCGACGGGGCTATGAAGGCGACAGACTTTCTTTTACAGGTCCATCGAACTTCTGATGGCAGGCTGCTCCGCACCTCGCGGCAGGGCAGAGCCCATCTCGACGGGGTCCTGGAGGACTATGCCTATCTAGCAGAGGGATTGATCGATCTCTATGAAGCCTGCGGACAGGAACGGTATCTCACCGCTGCTCTTCAATTGGGAGAGACAATGGTGGGCTCCTTTCAGGATAAAGACCAGGGAGGCTTTTTTACTACCGCTGAGGGACATGAAACGCTGATCATTCGCACGCGTGAGGGGGCCGATGGTGCGACGCCCAGCGGCAACTCCGTGGCGGTCTCAGCCCTCGCCAGGCTCTCCTTCCATTACGATCGACAGGACCTGCGAGAGGCAGCAATTGGAGGGATTCGCGCCTATGGCCGCCAGATAGCCCGGTATCCGAGAGCCTTTGCCAAGAGCCTTGCCGTGGTGGATTTTTTGGCAGAAGGGCCGATTGAATTGGCTATTGTCGGAGCGCCCAACGATCCAGGGTTGAAGGCCTTGCAGCTCGCCGTACGCGACGCGTTCCTGCCGCACCGTGTGATTGCCTCCAGCGAGGGAATAAGTCAGTCGTCTAGCCATCCCCTGCTCGCAGCCAAGGGCTTGGTGGAGGGAAAGGCCGCTCTGTATATCTGCCGGAATTTCTCCTGTCAGAAGCCCATCACAGATCCAGGGGAGGTCACAGCTGCGCTCCTGTCTGCCTCGCGGCGAGCGGATCAGGCGGCCCCACAGCCTCTCTTGCAAGGGACAGCGCTCCCAGGATCTGCCAGTCCTGAAGGAACGGCCAGATATGTTGGGCGCATCCTGAGTCAGTCAGGCCCTGACAGCCACATGGAGCATGGTTATGGCCGGTTCGGTGGCACGGGACTCACGACCTCCCGATTGGGGTTCGGGACCTATCGAGTCGATACGAGGGAGCCGGAACATCGAGAATCCCTCAAGTACGCGCTGCGAGAAGGGGTGAACCTGATCGATACCTCGACGAATTATATGGACGGAGACAGTGAGCGATTGGTCGGCTCTGTCTTGGGCGAGTTGATCCAGAGCGGAGAGCTGGCTCGTGACGAGGTGATCGTCGTCACAAAAATCGGCTATGTGCAGGGGCAGAACCTGAAACAGGCTGAGGCCCGTGAACAGGCCGGGCACCCCTACCCTGAGATGGTGAAATATGGCGAGGGCATCTGGCACTGTTTCCACCAGGAGTATTTGGCAGACCAACTTACTCTCTCGCTAGACCGGCTGGGCCTGGCCACGCTCGACGTCTGTTTGTTGCACAATCCTGAATATTTTCTCTCCGAGGCCGCGCATCACGCTGGGGGAGATCTCATGGCGACGCGGGAGGTTTTTTATCGCAGGCTTGAACAGGCCTTCACCTTTTTTGAGTCACAAGTGGCGGCAGGACGAATCCGTCATTACGGCGTGTCCTCGAATACAGTTACAGAAGATTCATCCAATGCAGAAGCCACGTCGCTGTCTCGTATGTGTGAGGCAGCGAAAGCTGCCGCAGCGTCACAAGGGATGGATCGTCACCATTTCGCAGTGCTGCAATGTCCCATGAACCTCTACGAGGCAGGTGCTCTGCTGACGCCCAATACGGGAGTGGAGCAACGGGAAACGGTGTTGGCAGTGGCGCAGCGGGAAGAGATCGCGGTGCTCGTCAATCGTCCGCTCAATGCCATGCCGACCCAAAAAAGCGGCGTCATTCGATTGGCGGATTTCCCGCTCGAAGGCGAGCCGGTGGATTTCGACCGGCAATGCCAGGCCGTGGCGGCGCTGGAAGACGAATATCGCAAGTCCATTGCCCCCAGCCTTCAGCATAATGGCCAAGGGATGGCTCCGGCCGACTTCTTCACCTGGGCCGCTGAGCTAACCAGGATACGGCCTCACATCCAGGGGCTGGAACATTGGGAGCAGATCGAACAGCAATTGATCGCCCCCCAGATGAATCAAGTCATGCAGGCTCTCTCTCGACACTTGACTGGTACGGCAGCCGAGCAGTGGGATAACTGGCGCGATCGCTATGTGCCGCAGTTACTGACCCTGTTGGGAGGACTTCGCAGAGAGGCCACAGAACGGAGTCGCGCGAGAACTGCTTCTCTGTCGGCGGCCCTCGATCCCCTGTTGCCAGAAGCAAAACGCAACGAATCGCTGTCACGAAAGGCCCTCTGGGTGCTGGCCAGCACTCCTGGCGTGACCTCCGTGTTGAACGGGATGAGATCAAGAATCTATGTCGAGGATTCTCTGGCGGTCCTCAAGTGGGAGCCGATAACGACCGTGAAACCGCTCTATGACGCAGTGACGCCGCGCTAAGCATCTGAGGATGGCAGAAGTTAGAAAGTGACTTGTCGCAGATTCTGGCGGTTGGCAGTAAACCAGTGCATGGTTTTCTTGAGCCCTTCCTTGAGTGGATGTTTCGCCTGAAAGCCGAAGAGCTCTTTGGCCCGACTAACATCTAAGCACCGTCGAGGCTGCCCGTTGGGCTTGGTCTTGTCCCATTCAATTTGTCCGGTGAAACCGGCTTCTGCGGCAATCATCGTGGCAAGATTGCGGATCGTGACTTCCTCTCCTGTCCCCAGGTTGACTGGTAGGCTTCCCTCATAATGTTCCGCGGCAAGCAGGATGCCTTCCGCTGCGTCCTCCACATACAAAAACTCGCGAGTCGGAGATCCGTCCCCCCACAGGGTGAGGGTGGCTTGACCTGTTTCCTTTGCGGTCACACATTTGCGGAGCAAGGCCGGGATGACGTGAGACGTTTCCAGGTCGAAGTTGTCGCGAGGGCCATAGAGGTTCACCGGGAATAATACGATGGAATTGAATCCATACTGCTCGCGATAGGCCTGCGACTGGACCAGCATCATCTTCTTGGCGAGACCGTAGGGCGCATTGGTCTCTTCTGGGTATCCATTCCAGATGTCGTCCTCTTTAAATGGGATGGGGGCAAACTTAGGATAGGCGCAGATGGTACCCAACGCGACGAATTTTTTCAGTCCCCTCTGGCGCCCAACCTCGATGAGCTGGGTGCCCATCATCAGGTTGTCGTAGAAGAATTTTCCCGGGTTGGCTTGGTTCGCGCCGATTCCTCCGACCCGTGCAGCCAGATGGATAACCATGTCAGGGGTGTGATCGCTATAGAGCTGCTGCACCGCTTCCATCTGCACGAGATCATAATCCTTGCTGCGGGGGATGAAGATATCCCGGCAGCCCTTGGCGCGCAGTTGCTCCACGACAAATGAGCCGAGAAATCCGGCTCCGCCCGTGACGACGACTCGTGTATCGGCCCACAATGACATTATTACCCCTTTACCTGAGTGCCTTCGAGCCGTTCACGTTCGATGGCAAGATCCGCATCGACCATCATCGCCACTAACTCTTGAAAGCGGACTTTCGGTTCCCATCCCAAATCCCGTTTGGCTTTGCTCGCGTCGCCGATCAAGAGATCCACCTCGGTGGGACGATAGTATTTACTGTCGATCTTGACGTGCTTCTGCCAATCCAGTTGAAGCCGCTCAAAGGCCAATTCCAGAAACTCGCGCACCGTGTGGGTTTCGCCTGTCGCAATGACGTAGTCTTCCGGCTTGGGGGTCTGTAGCATCATCCACATGGCTTGAACATAGTCTCCGGCGAATCCCCAGTCTCGTTTCGCGTCCAAGTTGCCGAGAAAGAGCTCATTCTGAACGCCGAGCTTGATCCGCGCCGCTGCTTTCGTGATCTTGCGCGTGACGAACGTCTCGCCGCGCCGGGGCGATTCATGGTTGAACAAAATGCCATTGCAGGCAAAGAGGTCGTAGGCCTCCCGATAATTGACCGTAATCCAGTAGGAGTAGACCTTGGCCGCCCCATAGGGACTACGGGGATAGAAGGGCGTGGTTTCGCGCTGGGGCACGTCCTGGACTTTGCCGAACATCTCGCTGGAGGAGGCTTGATAAAATTTCGGTTTCAACCCTGACTCGCGAATGGCTTCCAGGAGGCGGATCGTCCCGAGTCCGGTAATTTCGCCGGTATATTCAGGGATATCGAAACTCACGCGCACGTGGCTTTGCGCCCCCAGATTGTAGATTTCATCTGGCTGGACCGTGCGGATGATGTGGTTCAGCGAGCTCGCGTCATTGAGATCGCCATACACCAGATGGAGCCGTCGATGCGGCACATGCGGGTCTTCATAAATGGGGTCGATCCGTCCCGTATTGAACGAGCTTGATCGTCGAATAATGCCGTAGACCTCGTAGCCCTTCCCGAGAAGAAACTCCGCCAGGTACGACCCATCCTGGCCTGTAATCCCGCTGATCAGCGCTTTTTTCACAAGACCACTCCTTAGTTGTGGCAAAAAGAGGCTGGATTATCTCTCGATTGCATCGCATTGTCTACGAATGAGATCATCGTGATGATTTCGCGCCCCTCTGGCTGTTTTTGCACGGGATCTTCACCTAACCCCATATTCGAATCATTTCCTGTCCTTCCTCCTGCAAAGTTAACAATTCTGTAACAAGACTGTCATCTCGCCACAATATACCGGGGCTATCGTTCACATCAGACAAGGCATGGGATGAACCCAAACAGGAGGAACAAGGCATGATGATATGTAGTGGAACAAAGGCCTGGCCGAGGCAGGCAAACATCCTCAATATAGTTGTGATGCTTCTGATAGCGCTCTTGCTGACTGCTCCAGACATTCATGCTGAGCAAAGTGGTCCTTTTGCCAGCCTGACGGTGGATGCAGGACTTGCTCCGTACAGCCCGCAAGCCCAAGTGACAGGCGCCTTGAGAATTCAGGGTTCGGACACCATGTCTCCCCTGATGACTCGCCTGGCAACCGAATTCCAACGGCGTCAGCCGCAAGTGACGGTGAACGTCAAAGGCGGCGGGTCAACCAAGGCAGTCGCAGAATTCTTGGAGATTCCGATACCCGGCAGGATTATCCTCAAAGAAGAACGGACAAATCAGTTTCTGCTCGTAGCCACATCGCGTGAGCTGCTGGATGCAGAGATCAAACAGTTCGTCTCGCAGCACGGCTACGAACCCCTCGCAGTCCCGGTGGCCGTCGATGCGGTGGCCCTCTATGTACACAAGGACAATCCCTTGCCGGGCCTGACATTGGATCAGGTCGATGCGATCTTCTCGACGACGCGGAAACGCGGGTATAAGAACGAGCTCAAGCAATGGGGGCAGCTCGGGCTGGGCAATGGTTGGGAAAAAGGTGAGATCCAGCTCTATGGCCGCGACAGAAAATCTGGGACCAGGGCGTTTTTCCAAGAACACGTGCTCGCTGGTGGAGAATTCGCGCCTCAGTTACAGGAACAGCCTGGCGCAGCTTCCGTTGTGTTAGCGTTAAGCCGGGACCAGTTGGGTATTGGATATAACGGGCTCGGATTGCAGGCCTCCGCTGTGCGCATGGTTCCGCTTGCTGAGAATCAAGGGATGCCCTTCATTCTTCCTTCGTCCGCGACCATCTCAGACCAAACCTATCCGCTGCGCCGCGTGCTCTATGTGTATCTCGACAAGTCGCCGAAATCTCCTCTTCCTCCAGCGGCGCAGGAGTTTCTGACCTTCATCACAAGCAGAGAAGGACAGGAAGCCGTTGTGCGGGCAGGGTTTTTCCCTCTCCCCACGAACCAAGTCACGAAGAAATTTTTGTCACTCGGTACCACTCCAACGCCTGGCACAACTACCGGCCAGTAGCTGACCGCCCCTTCCCCTAAACTGGCCCGACCCTAAGATACAGGGTCGGGCCGATGACCCACCACGCGATTGTAGACGAACGAGACCTGAGGAATTGGTCTGCTCGGATTCCAGTCCCGCATACCGGTGCTTCCACCAGGAGAATGGCTGCTCAGCATTCCTGAGGTGCGGATAAGCTCGGGGACGGGTGTGCCCCTCTCCGCATCTCCGCCTGCTTGAGCACCGCTACAATCTGCTCGACACGGAATCCTGGAGGATGCTGTGAAACGAACTTCCCCATCGAAGGGCAAATGATGCCGGAAACTCTACTTCAAATCGGTGACAAAATTGGAGGGATGAACCAAATCCGAAAAGCTTCGTCTCGCTTGGTGCCACGCGAACGCCTGGCACAGCTGCCAGCCAGTAGCGGCTGGGCGGGATTGAGTCAGAAGGAGCTGGGAGATTAGGGAGTGGGAGACTTGCGTGGTGTCCGGCTTTTTGACTTCGCTTTCTCACGCTCTTGTTGCAGCCGCGCTAGCTCCGCCTTGAGCTCCTTCATTTGTTTCGCCTGTTCGTCCAGGCGTTCACGGAGATCGAGATTGGAGCGGGTCAGTTCACGAAGTTGTAAGCGCTGATCGTCAGTGGCAGTTGGCGCAGCGGCGGAATTGGTTTGTGGCGAGAGCTGAGTTGGCGTGGTCGCTGGTAGTGGCACCAGCGCTCGGTCAGCTCGTGCCGGGGCTGCCGTTTTTCTTAGGGCGATGGCCTCGTTGATGTTCAGCGAAATATGGACGGTCTCGAAGGGGCTCCAGCGAGGTTCCTCAAAAGACTGAACCGCCGCGGCCTGAACGGGACGCAGGGTCCACAGCTTCATCCCTTTGGTATCCCGGAGGTCCTTCTCCTCCCCTCCTCCTGTGTCTGCCTGAATAAAGGCGGCATGGTCTGTCACTACGAGATGGAGGTAGGGGCCGCGGATGAACAGCATTCCCGTTATTCGATCGGGGTTATAGGGTCGCTCTTTATTCTGTAGTGAGAACGACACACGTTCCGTTGGACCGGCTTGCCCAAGCGCCGTCGCTATTGGATCTGCCAGCCTGTCCAATTCGTCCGGGCTGAGGAACGGGATGGGTTGAGGATTTTGGACGAGTCCCACGATCGTGCCGCTCCAGCCACTGATTTGAAGGCTTCCCAGTAGCAGGCGCAATTCGTTCGGGGACAATGTTGCAGGGTGGTTGTTCCGTGCCGGTGGTGTTGAACGGCTGATGGTGGGGTCCGCCTGAATCCCCACCTGAACCCCTTGTTGATCATAGAGGACGCGCTCGCCTGTCATCTCTGCGCAGCCTGACAGTCCTACGGCAACCAGCGACCAGCCCAAAGTACGGAATAGATGGTTCATGAGGTTCCTTCAGCGCCGTTCAGATGGTTCACAGGCAAACTGAATGCCCCACAGCCGGTCGGTGCCCATCTGGCCGCGCCAGATACGATCCGTTGCCTGGTTCACTTTGGGGAGTTCGCCTTCTTTGACGTTTCGTGATCCCTGAGGACATTTCTCGCGGATGAGGCGCAGGGCGTCGCGCCGACCTTCTGAGGAAAGGACATCCGCATCTGTCTGGATTGGATACGAGACCAGGCCACCGGTCGGGCCGTCATGAAGGAGTCTCGCCTCGTGGCCACAGCCTGAGAGTCCAGAGCCAAGAGCGAACACGCAAATGAGCGCAACGAATCGTGGGGTAATCATCAGACCTTTTCAGTGCAGGATTTCTGCCATCATAAGTGAGAGCGACTGTGGTCCACTGCTAGGGTGCGTTGGTACAGAACGTATTTTCTTCCAGCGGCTCATATCCTCCCCCAAACGAGGGGAAATCGGCAACCTCACGTCCGCCTGTGTTCCAGATATGGAGACAGCGCGCGGCGACAGAGGGAAGACTGCGTTGAACGTCATCCACCATCACGACTTTGGCATTCTGTGTTGCCCCTACGACAACCAGCCGGTTTCCCGGCTGCAGTGAGCTCGGGTCAATCTTGCCTTGGTACGACACCACGAATTCCCCGCTTCGTTTACCATTGTCTTTCGGACCGTAGGCTGGGTGTTCCACGATCGGGAGTTGGACCACGACTAGCACCACTCCCCCCTCTTTCGCTTCTGTTTGAATAATCCGTCCGCCGAGTTCGATCTTTTGGTCAGGTTTCGCATTCGGCGCCATGCGCCAGGCCATAAAGTCAAAATTCTTGTCGACTCCCTCCATCACATGAGGCGGAAATACCTGGGCTGGCGCGCAGGCGCTGATCAATAAGCTGCACAGTATAATCACCATTCTATGTTTCATGTTCATGTGTATTCTCCTTACTCCTTGTTGTATCCCATTGCAACGTTGAATCCATCGCACATGTAACCACGTCACATGAACCGGATTTGGAACTGGACCAGCAAGGCATTTTGCGCAAAGGGATCGCTATTGGGGACAGAGGTCCCAGGGCCGAACCCCTGATGATGCCGAAACTCGTAGTTGAGTTGCACCTTGGATTGGGCTTTCGGAGGGAAGTTTTCGAAGTAATAGCTCAGCCCCAGAATCGTCCTGGTATACATATCGTTCGACATGGTGGTGTTGGGATCGAACTGCTCGTACATGACCGTAGGCTCAAAATTCTGCAACGGCCCATCGGTGATGAGATACTTCGTCAATACATACCAGGTCCGTCGCTGCATGCCGGGTGCCCCCGAGCCCCCGCAACCGATTGGACAGGATCCATTGGCGCCTACCCCGACTGTGGTGGCATTCGCGCCATCGTGCCCTTGCCACCATTCGCCTTGGATCATGAACCCAGGCAAAAGCTTGGACGTATAGCGGCCGTCCAGACCGTAGCGATCAAAGGCGCCTTTCCCACGGCCATTGATATTCGTATTGGCGTTGTTAGACTCTCCCTGAATGGTCGTGAAGCTGATAAAGGATACGTCTGTCCCGAAGAGACGGACACGGGAGTAGAATGCCTTCGGCCCATTGGCCCCGGTGGCATTGGCCTGAAAATTATTGTTATTCATGATACCGGCCACATATTCGAGACGATTGGCGATCTTCCCCCGCACATCCACAAAGTAATCGCGCTCTTGCAAGAAGTCGATCTGTCCACCGGTCCCTCTGTTATTCTGGCCTGGCCCCCCGGATCCACCAACAGACGTGAGGTACGGAGAGCTGATGATATCGCGCAATCCGCCTGACGTTTCCGTGAAGATGCCGAAGGGCATCCGGAAGATGCCGAGACGGAAGTAGTTCAGATTGGGAGCCCAAGACTGCACGGGCCGGAAGTCGATGTACGACTCACGGAAAAATGTGGAGGACGTCGGCACACCTGTTGCCCCAGCGGTACTTGGGGTATTTGATGTGAGATTAATGCTCTGAAACTCCATTAAGGCGTGCCAACGTGGAATGGTGTCGCTGATCTTGCCCCAGAATAACAACTCGGATCGGCGGATAGAGAAATTATCCTGACTCTTCCCCTCCGCGACATGGGCTTCGTTGCGGGCGTAGAGGAATTGGAGCGCGTTGAGGCCGAAATTCACCTTGTCTCTGAGCATCGGCAACAATTCCGTTTTCGACTTCCAATCTTCGATCGCATCAATACGTTTCACTTGATCGGCCGATTTATATTCCTGCTCGGCTCGAATTTGAATCCACTCATCCATCGTGATCTGGCCCTTCTGAAGCAGCAGATCTTCGACCGACGCGCCTGCAGGAGGCAACTCTCTGGTCCCCGGCAATCCTTGTCCATTGCCGGCAGCTTGTGAGACCAGTACCTCTGGCCGCACAGGGCCCTGGCTGTTCTGTGCCTCCACTGCCCAGGCGGAACTCACGCATGTGCTGAGCACGATAGCTCCGACGAGGCTCCTGATGAGGGTCACGCGCTGAGGGGTCTCCATACCTGTATCCTCCTTGTCATAAATGTGTGCTGCTGTACTGGAGACAGGTGTAACGATTCGACATCACGGCGGTATTGCCGCAATGTTACAGACTTGTAAAGAATTTTGGCAGTCTCATGGCAGGCTAAACTCCTGGTCGAGGAAAGACAATTGATGAAAAATGAGCATTTTCCATGCGAGTTAACACAAAGTTTACATATCTGTGACAGCGCCGGAATGGCCCGTCTGTAGATTCACGACCAGATGAAGCGAACTATTTCAGAGAGCCAGCGGCACGAAAATGTGCCACAAGGCTTTCGATGGATGGGAGGAACGCACATGCTCGTTGTACGGTTTGTGGGCTATATCGCGATGGCTGGGTTTCTGGGAGTCGTCGGTTCAGGGAGTCACCTGGCACAGGCTGAGCAAACGGCTCTCATTAAAGTCGATGGGTCGAGTACAGTGTATCCCCTCACGGAGGCGGTGGCGGAAGAATTTCAGAAAGCGAACCGAGGGCACATACGAGTAACCGTGGGCATCGCAGGCACAGGGGGAGGATTCAAGAAGTTCTGTCGAGGTGAAACGGACATTGCGGATGCCTCTCGACCGATCCTCAAAGAAGAAATGGCCCTCTGTCAGAAGAACGGCATTGCCTATTACGAACTGCCCATTGCTTTCGATGCCTTGACGGTAGCGGTGAGCCCGAAGAACACCTGGGTCACCTCGATGACGGTTGAAGAGCTCAAGAAAATCTGGGAACCGGCCGCGCAGAGCAAAATCACCAGATGGAACCAGATCCACTCAGACTGGCCTGACGCACCGCTCATGCTCTTTGGCGCCGGCTCCGATTCCGGCACCTTCGATTACTTTACCGATGCGATTGTGGGAAAGCCCAAATCCAGCCGTGGCGATTACACCGCCAGCGAAGACGATAACGTGCTCGTTCAGGGGATCGAAAACAATAAGCATGCATTAGGGTACATCCCCTTTGCTTATTACGCCGCGCAGATGAAGAAGTTGAAAGCGGTGGCCATTGTCGGAAAGAGTGGACCGGTGCTGCCCAGTGCGGAAAGTGTCATCAAGGGCAGCTATCAGCCCCTCTCGCGTCCCCTCTTCATCTATGTCAGCGAGGCGGCAGCCAAGCGGACAGAGGTCAAAGACTTCGTCGTCTACTACCTGACGGAAGGCCCCAAGCTGATCGCAGAAGTCCGGTATATTCCGTTGCCGGAACAGGCCTATGGTATGGCGCGTGAGCGATTCACGAAAGGCGTCCTAGGGACCGGATTCGGCGGGGTGCCTGAGGTCGGACTGGCGGTTGAAGAAATCATGAGTCGCCCCCCCAAACAGTAGAGTTCCATGAGGCTCCTGTTGCAGCTCTGATTCTGGGGGCATGATGAAGAGGTCAGTCTGTTGATGAGCCAGTCTATGATGGCAGCACAGAAAACGATTCCGATCAAGAACCCAGGCGCAGGAGACGAAGCGGCTGCGCGCCGTCGTGCGCGGCTGCGATGCGAGAGGGCGATCGAAGGAGGATTGTTTGTCGCCGCGCTGACCTCCGTGGCCGCGACCGTGACGATCATCGCCGTGCTTCTTTCTGAGTCGATCGGATTTTTCAAGATGGTGCCGCTCACAGACTTCTTCACCGATACACTCTGGACCCCCCTCTTTGCCGATCCTCACTATGGGATCCTGCCGCTGCTCGCCGGCACGCTCGTCACTAGCGGAGTTGGGCTCCTCGTGGCGATTCCTCTCGGAACGGTGGCAGCGATCTATCTCTCAGAATTCGCTTCGTCGCGTGTGCGGGAAGTCATCAAGCCAGCGTTAGAACTCCTGGGGGCCGTTCCGACCGTGGTCTACGGATATTTTGCGCTATTGGTCGTCACACCGGGGCTCCAACGGATCTGGCCTGATCTGCCGGGGTTCAATATGCTTGGACCAGGCATCGTAATCGGCATTATGATCATGCCCTTCGTCATCTCGCTCAGCGAGGATGCGATGCGCGCCGTGCCGATGGTGTTACGGGAAGGTTCCTATGCGATGGGGGCCACCCGCCTGCAGACGGCCTGGCGCGTGGTCGTGCCGGCTGCCACATCAGGCCTTGTCGCCGCCTATGTGCTCGGGATCTCGCGCGCGGTCGGCGAAACCATGGTGGTGGCGATCGCCGCGGGACAAAATCCGAATCTGACCTGGAACCCTCTGGAGCCGGCCGCCACCATTACCGCCTACATTGTTCAAGTGGCGCTCGGCGATCTGCCCCACGGCAGCATTGGCTACCAGAGTATTTTTGCGGCAGGGCTGGTGTTGGCCGTGATGACCTTCGCGTTCAACATCCTCGGCCATATGCTGCGGAAGTGGTTTCGGGAGGCCTACTGATGTCCGTCCAGTCCTCTCGACAGAAGCACCCCTCTATCGCACGGCGAAAAATCGCCGAAGCCCTGTTCAAGGCTTTGGGGATCTGTTCACTTGCCATGGCAGTCGGGACACTCATGCTCTTGCTCGGCGCGCTCCTGTACCAAGGTGTCACACGCATCGACTGGCAGTTCCTCATGTCCTATCCCTCTCGTCATGCCGCACAAGCCGGTATCCTTCCCGCCTGGGTCGGCTCGACCTTGATCATGCTAGTCACGGCGGTCGTGGGTGTGCCGCTAGGCGTCGCCGCAGCCATCTACCTGGAAGAGTATGCGCGGAGAAGCTGGATGACCGAATTGATCGAGGTCACGGTCACGAACCTGGCCGGCGTGCCATCCATCATCTATGGCCTGCTGGCGCTCGGACTGTTCGTCTATATCCTGGGTCTGGGCGAGAGCATTCTTGTCGCGGGCCTCACCTTGGCACTGCTGATTCTCCCGGTGGTAATCGTCACGACGCGTGAAGCGATTCGCGCAATTCCCGTGGAGATCCGTGAGGCGGCCTACGCATTGGGCGCCACCAAGTGGCAGACGGTCGCGCATCACGTCCTGCCCTATTCTGCAGCCGGTATCCTCACCGGCATTATCCTAGCCTTGAGCCGGGCCATCGGTGAGACGGCCCCCATCGTCACGATCGGCGCCCTCACCTTCATCGCCTTTTTGCCGCCTGCTCCCTTCAGCACACAACCGCCCTATCTCTCGTTCGACTGGCTCCTGTCACCGTTTACGGTCATGCCGATTCAGATGTTCGGATGGGTGTCGAGGCCTGGCGAGGACTTCGCCAGCAACGCAGCGGCGGCCGGCATCCTCTTAGTCGGAATGACCCTCACCATGAACGGAGTGGCCATCTATGTACGATATCGCATGAGAAAGCAGGTGACTTGGTAGGATGAATCTCACCGACTCACCCCACGCTCAGGGTTGGCCCAAGTCCCTCAAGGCGGAAACGCGCGCCTTGAGTTTTTCTTATGGCAGCAGACTGGCGCTGAAGAACCTGTCGATCCCCATCGGTGAAAACCAGATTACGGCATTGATCGGGCCGTCAGGCTGTGGAAAATCGACCTTTCTCCGCTGTTTCAACCGTATGCATGACCTCTATGCCGGCAACCGCTATGAAGGGGAAATTCTGCTCTATCCTGATAGCCGCAATATCCTGGCAGCAGAGGTCGATCCCATCGAGGTGCGGATGCGGATCGCCATGGTGTTTCAAAAGCCGAATCCATTTCCCAAGTCAATTTACGAGAACGTCGCCTACGGCTTGAAGGTGCGAGGAACCACCGAGCGATACCTTCTAGATGAGAAGGTCGAACAGGCCTTGCGGAGCGCAGCCCTGTGGGAAGAAGTCAAAGATCGGTTACTCGCGCGGGCAACCTCCCTCTCCGGCGGCCAGCAGCAACGGCTCTGTATCGCCCGTGCCCTGGCGACCGATCCGGAATTGCTCTTATTGGATGAACCGACGTCAGCGCTCGACCCGATCGCCACGGCCAGCATCGAGGAACTGTTGCTCGACTTAAAACGGCGCGTGACAATCTTGATCGTCACGCACAATATGCAGCAGGCGGCGCGGGTGTCCGATTGGACCGCCTTCATGTACCTCGGCGAACTGGTGGAGTTCGGCCTCACGAAGCAACTCTTTACCACGCCGTCCAAGAAGCAAACAGAAGACTACATCACCGGACGATTTGGTTAAACTTATGACACAACGCCACTTTGACGAAGAACTCGCAGCCTTGAAGAGCAAGCTCTTACGCATGGCCGGTCTGGCAGAAGACCAGATCGACAAGGCCCTCGCCGCATTGGTGACGCGCGATTCAGCCCTGGCTCGCCAGGTGATTGAACGGGACCATCAAGTCAATGCGATGGATGTGGAGATCGACGAAGACTGCATTCGGTTGCTGGCCCTCCATCAGCCGGCCGCACGAGACTTGCGATTGGTCACGACGGCGATGAAGATCGCCACCGAACTCGAGCGCATCAGCGACCTGGCCGAGAATATCTGCGAGCGATCGATCGAGCTGAACGAGGAACCGCAGCTCAAGCCCTACATCGACATCCCGCGAATGGGAAATTTGGCGCGGATGATGGTGAAGGAAAGTATCGATGCCTTTGTGAAGGACGATGCCTCACTTGCTCGGAAGGTGCTCGCGAACGACGACTCCGTCGACGACCTGATGGAGAAGGTATTCCGTGAGCTGTTGGCATTCATGATCGAGGACCCTCAGACGGTTTCGCGCGCCATTCGCCTGAGTTTTATCGCCAAATACCTCGAACGGATGGCAGACCATGCGACTAACATCGCCGAGCTGGTCGTCTACCTCGTAGAGGGGAAAATCATCCGCCACACCACCCCGCCAGGCTCCTCAACGCAGGATCTCACGCCGCAGTAAGCTCCGCTGGCAGTTGGTTCCAGAATTAGGTTGATGACCACGGGAGAATGCCAGATGCCTGTTCGCATACCCCCTCTTCAGTGGAGGGCAATGTTGTTGTCAGGCGAAGGCTATGACGGTATAGTGGCCCATCCATTGCCGGATTGCCGTTTTCCGGTTCTGAAAACTCACGTCAGCGCATGGGAGAAAGAGAAGGTATGACCCGATCGAGACTGTTGGCGCTCAGCGTAAGCCTCAACGTGCTGGCCGCAAGTATCGTGCTGATCGGCTGGGTGGCCCCGAATGTGAAGACCACGTTCAACCCCGACGTCGATGTGCCGGTCATTGCCAAGACCGCGCGCATCCACCCGCTCGGGGCGGTCAGTGGCTCGACCGTCATCGGTGAGCACGTGTTTGTCGCTCCTGGGGCATCAGTTCGCGGGGATGAAGGAGAACATATTTTCATTGGCGATAACAGCAATGTGCAGGATGGCGTCGTCGTGCACGGACTTGAGACGTTCGAAGGAGGCCATGAGCTGCTTGAGAACGAAGTGGAAGTCGAGGGGAAGAAGTACTCCGTCTATATCGGGCAGCAAGTCTCGTTGGCCCATCAATGCCAGGTCCACGGCCCGGCTAAAGTTGGCAACGATACCTTCGTAGGAATGCAGTCGTTCGTATTCAGGAGCGAGGTTGGAGATCACGTTGTGATCGAGCCGGGAGCGAAACTGATCGGTGTCAAAGTCGCCGCAGGACGCTATGTGCCAGCCTTCTCCCTCATCACCAAGCAGGAGCAGGCCGACGCCTTACCCAAGATCTTCGAAGGCTATACCTATCAGAAGCTCAATGAAGGGGTTGTACGGGTTAACGTGCAATTGGCAGATGCCGGGCAGCCGCAACCAATCACTCGATAGCCGGCAATAAGACTCCGTTGTGCGGAGAGATTTCTTGCAGAGTCCCTTGATCGAAATCCACGATCACCACTTCAATCTATCGCGATAGCCGTCCCGCCCGTTCACTCGCTTCAGGCGCAGCAACAAGCCCCGCGAATCGTTTCGCCGCCGTCCCTCCTTATCGGAAAGGCCAGCGCTACAACCAGGCCATGAAATGCTAGTTTGCCTGGAAGATCAGCTACGCAGAGAGACTGTCGGATTTCGAACGGAGGCCGCTCCCTGCTGTTCCGATCAGCACCCGCTTACCGGAAAGCCTATGGAGCGGATATGAGGGAAGCGAACGGCGCGTGGAGGAAGTTATTAGGCGACGAACGTGGTTGAGAAGAGCGTGTAGTCACATCGGTGGCGGCGAAGGACAACCTTGTTGCATCGGGCCAGTTGGTCGACGCGGTGGAAGATTTGATTCCAACTGTACTCAGGCATGAGGCAAACGAGCGAGTCCAATGTGATGACGGTCTGCTCATCGAGATGGTCGAGAATGATTGCCGTCAGCGCATCGCCATCTGGCCGCTCCCGTTGTGAAGGATGTACTTCCGGAGTTGATTCAAGAAGAGAACTGACTGTCATAGGCACCTCCTGGTGAAAAATTAGGGACATGATGGTCCCGGTTGACTGGCCTGTTGTGTGAACGTCGCTGGCGTCGGGCTATATCGGATGGCCACGACGCGCATGAGCCCCAGCGTGATGACAATGCCTCCCAGTATCGCGAATTGATGCCACTCCCCGCCGGTGAACCATCGGGAGATGATCTCGGTCAGCATGACGACGAGCACCGTGTCTACGATAAAGGTGACGCGCACTCGTCCGTCCGAACAGTAGGTCAACGTCGTTCTCAGGACTTCCACGACTGCAAGCAAGGTGAGCGCATCGACAATGATGTGCCGGAGCGCGACTTCAAGATCGGTGGATAGGAGCAGCCGCAGGTCAAGAAACGTTTTGACGACGCCACCTGCCAGGCCAAGTAGGATCGTCAGGGTGAGCAGGCTCAGAATGAATCGCGTGCCCGCTTCCCAGACACGAGTGAAGTCGTAAGCCGTGAGCGTAATGATGAATCGCTTGGGCCAGCCGTTCGACAAAGTCTGCTCCATGGAGATCTGGGGCATGGTGTTACTCGTGTCCCAAGAAAGCACTCCGGAAATCTCGGCCAAGCGAGAAGAGGAACAGCATGCCGCCGAGGACGAGCGTGAGCTGCACGCCCATGGCAAGCAATGAGGTGAAGAGATCAAGTGCCATGTCTGCGAATTCCCTTTCTTGTGACGGATCGTGTGAAGCAAACCATGAATGCTTAAAACTCATCGATAGAAACCGGGTGCAATAGGTCGCGCACCGACAAGATCCCCACAATCGAGTTTTCTTTGAAGACGGCCAAATGGCGTGTCCCATGCCGCTCCATCAGATCGGCCGCCTCAGTCACAGACCGGCGTCCGTCGATGCCGATAACGGGGCTGCTCATGATATCTTCCACGGAGATGCCATAGGGCACCCCATCTACCCCAACGACTTTCCTGACAATATCCGGCTCCGTCACAATGCCGACGATGCGGTCATGCTTAGTCACGAACAGACTTCCAATTTTGTGGTTCTTCATAAGTTTCGCCGCATCAATGGCTGAGGTGCCTGTTGCGATATTGACCATGTGGCGGGTCATGAGCCGATCGACTGTGATCATAAGGCCTCCCTTGGTTGTACGAATGTGGTTGGGTTCAAGTCGATGGTGCGATTAAAGGATGATGCGCAGTGGGGGCAGATGATGGCATCCATCCTTGGGACGGATGTGATCATTGTGAGGGCATACCCCCCTGTCTGTGTCCGAAGAAGAGGGACGATGACTCGTGCGTGCATGGCTAGCAATGTTTGGATGGCCCGCACGATTGGCGCGGCGAGCAAGAGCGTGATGGTCAGCACGAATAGATAGGCGTCAGGGTTTTTCATCGCTTGCTCCAAGGTTGAGAGGGCGGTGTTCTGCATATTCATATGGCACTACCTTACCCAGGACACATTCCAGTTGCGTCAATTCCCTGTAAACTCCATGTAACATATGGATCGAAGGAGCTAAGGAGCTATTGAGCTACTCTGGATGGTGGCATGGCTGGTCGCTCCGGCCCATGCCGGAGCGATTCGGATCAGCAATTGATGCAGGTGAGTGGGTGCGGAGGGTTCTCGGCGACGAGGAGGAAAAGAGAGATTACTTCTCCCGTTCGATCATTCGCCAGCCTTCCTTCTGAATGCAGCGTTCCGTGGCGTTAATGAGGAGGAGCTGGCTGCCCTGCTGCAGTTTAGGGTCCCGCGCAGCGTCTTGCTGGCATTTATTGTAGTCGCTCGTGAAGGCGTCCCCTGGCTTGTTGGGGTGGACCCATTCTGTCGAGGAGCAGGCAGCCAGTAGAAATCCAATTACGATTAGTGGCGACATCGAGACCTTGCGCATCAGCTCCTCCTCAATGAGTAAATTGTAAGAGCACGATACCCCTGTTACCGGCGAACCGTCAAGCGGAAGAACCTCTGAACTTTGGAAGTTACAGGATCGATAGCTCAATTATTAATCTGACAGTAGCACGTTAGTGTGCCCAGTAAATACAATGCGTTATGATTGGAAGTTAAACTATTTAGAGATCTACTGTCCCTATGATTGCCGTAGGGATCAGGGTCTGGTATCGTGAGCCATCGATCACACGAACGGAGGCACTTGTGACAGCTGTTGATGGCCTGATGCTGGATGCGAAACAAGCGATCATGGAAGAGCATCTTCGCCGATTTCAAATCCTCCAGCAGGAAGGGCGCTGGCAGGAGGCGCTTCAACAAATTCAAGTGACCCTAAGCTGCACGACAGACCTGCTCAATGAGTCACTCCGGGTCCTCGACGAATTCCTGGAGCCCCAGGATGGTCCTACTACTGATGACTCCCCTCCCCCTCGCGGAACGATGTAGCCGCCTGGCACATGCTCACTGCCTGGCAGGTATCGGCAGGATTTTCTCGTAGCTTGACAGGCTGAGAGGCAGTTGTTAGGTTTTCGTAACGGTGCGCGTTCCCGCGCACCGATCTTATTCAGGCTGGCGTAGCTCAATGGCAGAGCAGCGGTTTTGTAAACCGCAGGTTGGGGGTTCAATTCCTCTCGCCAGCTCCACAACCGACTCCCCTCTCGTTTCCAGATCTTCTCGACGCCACGCAAGGGATACGGGTCCCCACATATCCGCTACAGCTCGGCGCATCCGTTATCGCCAGGGAACCTCAGCGTCAGGGAGGTGCCGCGGCCTGGCGTGGAGGCGATGTCGAGTCTGGCGCCCAGCTTCTGCGCGCGCGTATGGATATTGTCCAGTCCGTGCCCGCTGCCCTGGCGCGACTCCACGTCGAACCCGACGCCATTATCCACAATGTCGAGTCTCACACGATCGCCGGACAGCCCGAGCCGAATTGCGCTCGTAGTCGCCCTGGCATGTTTCGAAATATTGCTGATGGCCTCACGCAGGACAAACAGGATCTGCGTGCTGGTTTCCGCGTCCAATTGCGCGAGCGCTTCCGGATCGATGTTCAGGCTGAAGCGGGTCGGTGTCGTGTGGTGGGCGGCATGAACCAATGATTCCATCGCCCCATCCAGGTCCATGGGCAGCACGAAGTCAGCCGGCTCGCCCACGATGAAGTTTCGCAATTCCGCGATCACGTCGTTCACGCCGGCCCGGGCCGTTTTCAGGCGAGATGAAATCTCTTGGTGGTCGCTCCCGAGAAGCTGTAACATATACTCCAGGCCCAGTCCAATGCCGTAGAGCGATTGAATGCTTCCGTCGTGGAGGTCCAGGGCCAGACGCTCCTGCTGATCCAAGGTCCATCGCAGCATCTGCTCGCTTCGCTGAAGGGCCTTTTCCCGCTGCTGGCGCTCCGTCATATCGCGGGCAATGCCGGCCGTGCCGGAGAATCGGCGGTGGCGCTCATAGATCCCGGATGCATTCACGGCAAAGGTCTTCAGCTCGCCGCTCTTGGTCTTCATGCAGATCGGCAGTTCCCTGGTGGCCCGTAGCCCCGTGCGGCGCTCATGGAATTGGCGGCCATGGTGCGGCAGATAACTCTGGCAGAGAATCGTGGAATAGTGCGCGCCGATGAGTTCGTGGGGCGCATAGCCCAATGCGCTGATGACTGCGGCGCTGATATAGCGGAAACGCCCCTCCTCGTCCAACTCATACACCAGGTCGTTCATATTTTCGATCAAGCGGCGATACCGGTCCGTGGTCTGCGCCAGCGTCCGGCGCAGGTCTCGCTTTTCCGCGACTTCGCGGGCCACCAACGGCAGCTCCAACGCCATATTCGCCGATTTCTTGAGGTAGTAGTCCGCTCCGGCGCGCAACGCCGCAATGGCCACCTCTGTGTCTTCATGGCCTGTGAGCATGATGATGCCGGCATCGGGCGCCCGCAGCCTGATCTCCGGAAGGATCTCCAGTCCGGTCTTGCCGGGCATCTGGTGATCCAGGAAAATCATGGTCCAGTTCTGCTGCACGATCAGGGAGAGCCCCTCCTCCGCCGTCCGCGCGATGGTGATCGAGCTCTGCGCGTGCTTCGTTTGCAACGCGCCGCTGGTCAGCTCCGCATCGTCCGGTTCATCGTCGATCAGCAGGATGTACTCTTCGTGCGGTTCCGTTCTCTTCATATTTAACCGTTGCTGCCGGTCTGCCCGGCTATCCGGCCCAGGGGCGGCGGAGTATTGGTCAGGACCCAGTAGAGTTCCAAGGTCTTCATCGTTGAATAGAAGGTTTCGAACAGGACCGGTTTTCGAATAAACGAGTTTGCCCCCAAATCGTAGGATTGCACAAGGTCTTCATCCCGCTGCGAGGTGGTCAGTACGACCACAGGAATCCGCCGGAGGGTCGGCTCCTGCTTGATGCGTTTCAGGACTTCGATGCCATCCACTTTCGGCAACCGTAGATCCAGCAGAATGAGGCTGGGGGCGGTGCAGGGAGGATTCGCCGGGGTCCCGTCGCCGAGCAGATGGCGCAACGCATCGTCCCCGTCGCGGAGCACTGTCAGGCTATTGACGATCTTCCCGATACTCAGGGCAGCCTGGGTCAGCTCAATATCGTCTTCGTTATCTTCGATCAAGAGAATGTCGATTGCGGCAACGCTCATGCCCATGAGTCCTCCTCCATGTATGACAGCGCCAGCCCTCAGGCTCCCTGCGGGGGCTGCGTGGTAAAGATTGCTGTAGGCAGATGACTCTTGGGAGAGTCGGACGGCTTGGGAATGGTAAAGCGGAATGTACTTCCCTGTCCCACGACCGACTCCACCCATATCTTGCCACGATGGAATTCCACGACCCGTTTCACGATGGCCAGTCCCACGCCGGTTCCCGTATAGGCCCCCGACAGGTGCAGGCGATGGAACAGCTTGAAGATGCGTTCGTGAAATTCCGGCGCGATGCCGATTCCGTTGTCCTGGACTTCGAACAGGAAGTGAGTCTTCTCTTCTTTGCAACGCAGCACGATGCGCGGCACTGTGCCAGGCCTGACGTATTTTATCGCGTTGGTCAGGAGGTTCGTCCAGACCTGCCTCAGTCTCGCGCGGTCCGCCCAGAGTATCGGCATAGGGCCTTCGATGAGGATCGTGGCGCCGGATGCTTGAATCACGCTCTGGAGATCGTCCCGGACCTTCTCGAGCAGGTCGGCCATCGAGACCCAGTCAAAGGCCTGCGCCATTCGATCGATGCGGGAATATTCAAGCAGGTCCTGGATGAGGCTTTCCATTCGTCTAGTCCCGGCCTGGACGCGGGCCAGGTAATGCTGCTCCTGTTCGCTCAGATGGTCCTTGGCCTGACTGACGAGCAAGTCGGCAAAGCCATGGATCGCGCGAAGCGGGGTTTGGAGGTCGTGGGAGACGGCGTAGACGAAATTCTCCAGCTCTTGATTGCTGGCCTTGAGGGAGGATTTTGTCGTGCGCACATCCTGCAGTAGCAATGTATTTTCGATGAGGACGCCGGCCTGGCTGGCGAAGGCCACGATGATCTGTTCGTCCGTCTCGGTGAATTCGTCGCCGTCCTGCTTTTTCGTCAGATAGAGGCGGCCGAAGAGATTGCCATGGGCCTTGATGGGGACCCCGAGGAAGGCATGCATCGGAGGATGGTGCGCGGGAAATCCGATGGAGGACGGATGGGCCGTCAAGTCTTTGAGCCGCAGGGGATTGTCGCCATGAGCCAGCGCGCTCAATACGCCGCGTCCCTCGGGAGGCGCTCCGATGGCCGCCTTAGTCGCCTCATCCATGCCGACCGTGATGAATTCCGTCATGGTCGTGCCGTCCTTGTCGAACAGGGCCAAGGCGCCATAGCGGGCGTTGGTGAGGGCGCAGGCTGCTTCAACTAAGCGATAGAGGAAGCGCCCCAGATCGTCCGACTCCGCCGTGATCTCCTTGATGCTTTGCACGAGGAATTGCAGGGCTTCGGCCTGTTTTTTGAGGATGCTGGAGGTGGATTGGGCCGCGGCTTCTTGCGCCTTGAGGGTCTCAACCATCCCGGCGAGCTTTTTTTGCAGCATGCCGATCGCATCGGCGCGATTTGTGTCTTGCGGGATGATCACCGCCTGTCCTCGTTTGATCTGCTGGGCCGCGTCGGCCAAGGCTCTCAGCGGTTGCAGGACGTGACGGCTGGTCTGCCGCCAAATCAGCGCGAACCCCAGCAGCATACTGACCATGATCCCCGCGGAAATCGGGACAGAGAACGGCGTTTGGGACGAGCTTTCATCAAATGACGGGTAGACGCGAAGGTTCCATCCGAGGCCCTTATAGGCGCTAAAGCCGCTGGATGAGGCTGAGGCCAGTGGCAAGTCGGGAGTAAGAGGGCTCTCATTATCCTGGAACCGTCCGATCGGGTGACCCTCCTTGTCGAACAGGGCTACGCGGATCTTGTCGTATTGCTCCGTCGGCGTTTCCGCATACTGCATCATTTTGGCGATGGCCGATTCAGGGATACTGGAGGACCAGACACCAACCGTGCGGCCCTCTTCCCCCTTCGCAGGAGATCCTTGGATTCGCGTGGCAAAGGTCATCGTCCGCTGGGCGTTGGGGCCATAGACTTGCTGGACCAGCGGATCTGCTTGAAAATCATACACGGTAATCCCAGGACTCCTGAGCGCCTCTTCAAACCAGGCTTGGCCGCTGACGCTCTGTCCGACCAGTTGCGAACTGGCGATGGGGCGACCTGCCCCGTCGATGGTATTGACGGCCCTGATGATCCCCTTCCGATCGGCCACCACGACTAAGGTGTAATAGGGATTGTAGGTGTTGACCACCCCCCCTGCGATGGCAGTGAGGCGATCTGCCTCCATGGCACGCACTGCCGGCAACTGCGAGACGAGTTGGGTATCGCCATAGCGCTCGAAGATCACGCGGTCCAGGGTATCGAGGATATGGGTTGCCAGGGCTCGCGCATGTTCTTCCGTTGCGTTTTTGAGGTGGGAGTATTCTTGCTGCGCAAACCACATCGTGAGCGCCATGGGAGGAGCCGACGCCGCCAGTAGCAATACGATCAGGCGGACCTGTAGACTTCGCCTGGCCAGGGCCAGGATGCGAGTGGCGGCAGGCATTCGCAGGATTGACGTCCCCATCAATGACAACGGCTGCTGCTCCTTAAAGAATGGCATGGTTCACGCGTGAAAAATCAGTCGATACAATGACTTGCAATTCGGAGTGAGCCTACGTCAGTCAAGGCCGGCCAGGTGTTAGCCGAGGGAAATGAAGAATTTGCTACACTAGATCATGTGAAGTGTGTTGTATTAACAGGACCTTTATCAAAATACAATGATCCAAGATCATGCTTTGCCATGACGGAGCGCATAGGCCAGCGGGGTGGGAGCAATTATCCGATGCAGGACAATACCATCGCCACAGACTGTCGTGCAATTGAGCCGGAACATATGTGGTCGTCCCCTTCTCTGAAACGTCTATGCTGAACGGAGTACCCGGTGAAGCGAAGAATGTCTGACCCTGCGACGAGTGCTCGCGGAACGTGTTATGCCCCCTGCGATGCCTGTCGGGAGCAGTCCCATTGTCCCTTGCCTGCAGTGGCCAAGGGCTCGACTGGCCCCAGCGCGATCCATGTCTTCCAGACCCGGTACCGTGCCGGGCAGCACATTCTTAACGAAGGTGAACCGGTGACCGGGCTCCATGTGCTCTGCAACGGGTGGGCGACGGTGACGAAAAACGTGGGGACAGCGCAGGGCGATCGCACGCTCTATGTCGTGGGGGCCGGGGGGTTATTGGACGTCAGCGATAATCTTGCCGTATCCAAGACCTACTCTGGTACCGCAAAATCATTGACGAATTCGACCGTAGCCTTTGTCAGGAGCGATGAGCTTGTCACGCGACTGGAGAGCGATCACACCTTTTCCGGCAAACTCCTCCGGCTTCTCGCCAAGCAATTGCACGCGCTGGAGGAGCAATATATTTTCCACCAGTCCCAGGACGCGGCCAGCCGAATTATTCATGTGCTCGTAGCCTTCGCCAAGCCCTATTGCGTTGAGCCGGACAAATCGGTGACGGTGCCCATGAAATTGAGCCGATCCTCGTTGGCTGAGATCGTCGGAACCACGCCGGAAACCATTAGCCGCGCTATTTCCCGTCTGAAACAACAGCGCTATATGCTCGAAACCCCCCGTGAGACCATCATCCCCGATATCGAGCGGCTGCGCGCCCTCATTCAACCGGCGGCTTAATAGTGCATACCACCCTCCCCGTTCCTGCTCCTTCCTCTTAAGTTCAAGAACGAACAAGCCGAAGAGATAGGTGACGAGCAACGTTATAGATACCGACACCTGTCCACATCGGCGACGTCTGCTCCTGAGGCAGCTCAGTAGAAGCCGTAGCGCCGATCTCAAGGGGAGCAGGTGGAGCAACGCTGATTGCCGACAGCACTCGTTCCGGGTCGCACCGGAAGCCGGATGCCGGCATGCGAGCGCGATTGTTCCCCCTCCCTCTGGGTCGCTCACGCGAGCAGGTATCGGCACGAGGCGACCCTATGATGAATCAGCGCATCCGTTCCTACACTCACTGGCTACCGGTCTTGATCGTCGCCATCACGCTGGTCGCGATCCTGATCGGGGGCCTCGTCCTCCATTATGTCGAAACGACCATGGTGGCCGCTGCCGGAGAAAGCCTCTCATTGGCCGCAGTCAATATTGCGGACAAACTGGACATGCAGATGGCTGAGCGTTACGGCGACATCCAGCTGCTCTCGCAGTCATTGGAGTTTCAAGGGCACGATTATGCGGTAATGGAACGACGGCTTCACGCTTTAATGGCGGTCTATCCCGTGTATCGCTGGGCAGGAGTCACCGATGCCAACGGCCGGGTCCTGGTGGCGACCGATCGAACCAGCAAGGGACGCGATCTGAGTTGGGAGCCTGGCTTCCAGACTGTGAAGGCAGGAGAGGGCGCCGTTGTCCAGGATGCGATACCGGACGACGAGGGGGTCCTGACTGTGACATTCGTGAGTCCACTCCACGATGCGCGCGGCGCATTTATCGGGGCGGTAATATCGCAAGTGGGATTGCCGGTGCTGGAGGATGTCTTCGCGCGCGTCGTGAACGCGTTGCAGACGCAATGGGGATCTGGGACGCGCATCGAGTATCTGTTTTTGGATCATACCGGTACGGTATTCGTCGATTCGCTGCTAAGAGAAGAAGGGCTACTCAATCTCAAGCAACAGGGAGTTGCCTCGGCACTGTTGCTCGATACGGCCCCGGCCGGATTCATTGAGGAACAACATGATCGCCGGAAGGTCGATGTCGTGACTGGCTATGCCCAGACCAAGGGGACAGCAGAGCTCAAGGGACTGCAGTGGGGCGTGTTAGTGCGCGTAGACCGGAGCGACATCCTGATTCCAATCAGGACTGTTATGTGGAAGGTCGGAGCGGCAGGCGTCGGCATGCTGCTGCCGCTGTTCGGAGTCTTGCTCTGGAGTACCACCCGCCTCACGCAGTCGTGGGAAGCAGCGGACGAGGAGCGCAACCGGGCACAGGCGGCAGAACGCAAGTTTCACACGTTGCTGGAGATGGCGCCGGATGCCATCGTGATGACCGATACCGAAGGCACCATCGTGTTAACCAACCGCCAGGTGGATCTAGTGTTCGGCTACCCACCGGGCCAGTTGATCGGCCAACCCATCGAGATTCTGGTGCCGGAGTCTCTTCGGGATATCCACCGCATGCACCGAATACGCTACCACGAATCGCCCCAGCCCAGACTGATGGGGACCGGCCTCCGTTTTACCGGACGTCGACAGGATGGGACCGAGTTTCCGATCCAGACCAGCTTGAGCCATGCGGAGACAGCGGAAGGCTCCTTCGCGATGGCGGCCGTGCGTGATATAACTCAGCAACAAATGGAGGCAGTCGAGCGGGAACGCCTGAGTCGTGACATTCGTCTCTTACTGGATGCCGCGGTCGGAGGGTTGTATGGCATGGACCGTCAAGGCCACTGCACTTTTATCAACCGGGCCGGCGCTGAAATGCTCGGGTATCAGCCGGAGGAGTTGCTCGGCAAGAACTTGCATGAAGTTATGCATCACTCTCATCGAGATGGCTCGCCCTACCCCGTTGACGAATGCCCCATTTACTACGCATGCCAGATGGGACAGGGAGCCCAGCTCGATGACGAAGTGTTCTGGCGGCGAGATGGGACGTCCTTCCCCTCGGAAGTTATATCGCGCCCCGTGCACGAGGCCGGCCTGCTGAAAGGCGCGGTGGTGACCTTTTCCGATATCACCGAGCGCAAGCAGGCCGAAGCGGCACTGCGTGAAGGCGAAGCACGCTTGCGGACCGTCGTGGACACGGCGCTCGATGCGGCCATCACCATGGACGTGGATGGCAACATTATCGCCTGGAACGCGCAGGCCGAAACGGTCTTCGGCTGGACCAGCCAGGAGGCCATGAGCCGGAGGCTTTCACAACTCATTGTGCCGCTACAACACCGCGAGGCTCATGAGCGGGGAGTGACGCGCTATCTGGCCGACGGCGTAGGCCCTGCGCTCAATAAACGCATCGAAATCACTGCCCTGCGCAAGAACGGCGAGGAGTTTCACGTGGAACTCGCCATCACTCCCGTCCGCGTCGGGACCACAATGTTCTTTAGCGCGTTCCTGCGCGACATCACCGAGCGCAAGCAGGCGGATCAGGCCATACGCGATGCCCTGGCCACGCTGGATGCCACAACGGACGGGACGTTTATCTTCGCTCCCCACACCTTGCGCTTCAGCTATGTGAACGAGGGGGCCGTGCAGCAAACGGGATACAGCCGTGAAGAGCTGCTGCGCATGACGCCAGTAGATATTAAGCCGACGTTCAGCGAGCAGCAGTTCCGTGCGTTAATCGCACCGCTGGCAAGCGGCGAGTTGCGGACGCTCACATTAACGACACTCCATCGGCGTAAGGATGGTGAAGACATACCGGTGGAGATTAATCTGCAATGCGTCGGAGTCGGCACGGATCAGGCATGCTTCATCGCGATCGTACGCGACATCACCGAGCGCGAGCATGTGCAGCAAGAACTGCTGGCGGCGAAAGAACTGGCGGAGAAGAGCGCTCAAGCCAAAAGCGAGTTCTTGGCTACCATGAGTCATGAGATCCGCACCCCTATGAACGGGGTGATCGGCATGACCGGCCTCCTGCTCGAAACAGACCTCACGCCGGAGCAACGGGAGTTCGCCGAGACTGTCCGCAGCAGCGGTGATCACCTGCTTACCGTCATCAACGACATCCTCGACTTCTCCAAGATTGAAGCCGGCAAGATGAACCTGGAAATCATCGACTTCGACCTGCGCACCGCGGTGGCTGAATCGGTGGATCTGTTGGCCGAGCGCGCAGCCAGCAAGGGGGTGAACCTGGCCTGCCTGTTTCATGCAGATGTGCCAGGAGCCCTTCGCGGCGATCCAGGACGACTCCGCCAGATCCTGATCAACCTCCTGGGGAACGCCATCAAGTTTACGGAGCAGGGTGATGTCGTGCTGTCCGTCACGCTGCTGCACCAAACCGATACGGATGCCACAGTACGGATTGCCGTGCAAGATACTGGCATCGGCCTATCCCCTGAGGCGCAAGGGCAGCTGTTTCAGTCGTTCAGTCAAGGCGACAATTCGACGACACGCAAATTCGGCGGCACAGGGCTGGGGCTCGCCATCTGTAAACAGCTCACGGAACTGATGGGTGGACAGATCGGGGTGGAAAGCCAGCTGGGCGAAGGCAGCACGTTCTGGTTCACGGCTCAGTTCGGCAAGCAGCAACAGGCAATCGCCTCGACGAGCGCCATGTCATCACAGGATTTACAGGGGCTGCAGCTCTGTATCGTGGATGATAGCCCCATCAACCGGCGCATCCTGGAACTCTATGCCAAGCGATGGGGAGTCCGGTGTCTCATGGCGGAGGATGGCAAGAAGGCCTTGGCGCTTATGCGCAAGGCTGCGGCAGGGGGCCAGGCCTGTGACCTCGCGATCATTGACATGCAGTTGCCAGGGATAAATGGCCTGGAATTGGCCAAGACCATCAAGGCCGATCCCCTGCTGGCGCCAATCAAGCTAGTCCTCCTGACGTCTCAGGGCCAGCGCGGCGATGCCAAGGCAGCCCGCGAGGCCGGGTATGCCGCCTACCTCTCCAAGCCGGTGCATGCCCTGCAACTGCACACGTGTCTCACTGCCATGCTCAAACAATCCGCAGATAAGACTGCGCAACCAGCGCTGGTCACACGTCATAGTTTGGCTGAGAGGACGGCACAAGCCACGGCAAAGATTCTGCTCGCCGAGGATAATGCCGTCAACCAGAAGGTGGCCGTGCGTATCCTGGAAAAGTTTGGCTATCGAGTGGATCTTGCGGCCAATGGCCTAGAGGCCCTCGAAGCACTGGCGCGTACCCCCTATGATGCAGTCTTGATGGACTGCCAAATGCCGGGGATGGATGGCTTTGAAGCGACGCGAGAAATCCGCAGGCGAGAAGGTGATGGGCACGGGGCCAGAGCCAAAAGACGGCTCTTCCCCCTCGCCTCGTGCTTCGCGCCATGTGCCTATTATCGCCATGACGGCGAATGTCATGCAGAGGGAGCGAGACCTGTGTTTCGCAGCCGGCATGGATGACTATGTCGGTAAGCCCGTGCAGCCCAAGGTATTGGCAGAGGCCCTCGCGCGCTGGGTCACCATGCAGGCCCCGATCTCCGACTCAACAGATGACTGTCCGCGGCTGACCGCCTCAGGCGAAACGGCCGCTTGATCACCACAGTAGTACGGCAGACGACAAGGAACGAGTACGATGTCCATTCTGATTGTTGAAGACAATCCGGTCAACGCGAGACTGTTAGTGCTCATGCTGAGCGCCCACGGCTATCAAACGGTGGTAGCCAGAAACGGCAAAGAAGCACTGGAGACTGTGTCTGCAACGCCAGACATTCAGCTGATCATCACCGATTATATGATGCCGGAAATGGATGGGTTGGAGTTTATCGTGAAGGTCAGGGCCTTGCCGACATTTAACCAGGCTCCCATTATGATCGCGTCATCGCATGGCGATCTTGAAACCGTCAAACGTGTCCATGGCTTACAGTGCGATGGTTTCCTGGTCAAACCCCTCGAGAAAAAGCAGTTGATCAAGCGGGTTGAGCAGCTCTTGCGATCTCAGCCGCGCCTGCTTCTTGGCAAACAGCAAACGATGGACAGATTGGACATCGGGCTGGCGGAATATAACGATCTAGTCACTGCATTTGTGGCCCAATTGGCCGCAACCCTACCGCTTGTGGTACTGGAACAAGGAGACTCGGACGAGCCTATTTCCGAGAATCTTGGCCGGTTGCTCAAGGAGCTTGCGGAAAGCGCATCTATGCTGGGCGCCGATAAATTCGCACGATTGTATTCGCAGGGCATGGGCAGCGGCCTGCCAGCTCGGTCGCAATGTTGTATGCTTCTGAAGACGATTCAAGAATTGGAGACGGCGCTCCTAGCCTATCTACAGTCTCAACCAAATCCAGTGGTGAGGAGCTGACGCGTCCCCCCATCAGTCGTACGCTCCAGCGGGATAGGCATTTAGTTGTCGGGACTATTACTGCCGACATCCCGGCTGGGACTCTGGGGCACAGCCCGGTCAATCACAGACAATAATTCCTGTTTCGAAAATGGCTTTGCGAGGGTGTGGGTGACCTCGAACTGCGTGGCGAGCGAGAGATAGAATCCGGCCTCGACCGACCCTCCTCCGGACATGGCGATCGCTTTGATGTCTGGCCAGGCTCGCCGCACCTGCTGAACGGTTTCAAGCCCGTCGCGTTCCGGCATCAGCATATCGATGAGCAGGAGGTCCGCCGGATAGTCTCCGAGGCACTTCAGCGCCTCTGCTCCACTGGCACAGGTCCGCACCTCATACTGTTCAGCAGTCAAGAGGGCCTCGAGCATTGCGCGAATTTGCGCGTCATCGTCCACGACAAGAATGCGCAGGGCCTGACGGCTTGCCTCGAGACTCGATCCTGTTTCGGATAACGGACGTTCCAGCACCTCGCGCACCTTGCGCGCGAGGATCTCATTGGATACCGGTTTTTGAAGGATGTCCCCCAGTTCTTCGAAGGATTCACAGTCGGGAATCGTCGTATCCGCATACCCGGTGAGGAACAAGACCCGGAGACCAGGACGAACCTGTTTCAACTGCCTGGCGAGTGCCCACCCGTTCATCTCCGGCATGATGCCGTCCGTGAGGAGCAGCTGAATCTCGCCGGAATGTGCCGCGGCTCTGGCGAGCCCTGCCGCTCCATTCTCTGCTTCAAACACCGTATAGCCCTTCCCTTCCAACACCGTTTTCGTCAGGGCACGGACAGCGGGGTCATCCTCCACCAAAAGGATCGTCTCAAATCCCCAACATTCGTCCACCGCCGTCTGCACCAGAGGGCTGGGCTGGCCGGACGGCACAGATTGCGGAAGCGTAATCGTAAAGGTGGTGCCGGCCCCAACTACACTGGTGACCGTGATGGAGCCTCCACTCCGTTCCACCACACGATAAACCGTTGCGAGGCCCAAGCCTGTTCCCTTCCCGAGCGCCTTCGTGGTGAAAAACGGCTCAAAGATTCTCGCTTGGGTGATCGCATCCATTCCGACTCCGGTATCGGTGACGGTCAGCGTGATCAATCCCCCCTGATTCGGCGCATCCATGAGGGTAGGTTTGTGAGGCGTGATGGCCGTCTTGATCGTGAGCTCTCCCCCATCCGGCATCGCATCGCGCGCATTGACCGCAAGATTAATCAAAATCTGTTCCAACCCGACGGCGTCCAGGGTGGCGAAACAAGGCTGGAAGGCCAGGACGACTGAACATCGGATCTGCTCCCCAAGTAATCGCTGCAGCAGGGAGGCCGTGCTGGAGACGATCTCGTTCACATCCACGACCTTGGTTTCCAGCTCCTGGTTGCGGCTGAAGGACAAGAGTTGATTCGTGAGTCCGGTTGCCCTGTCTGCAGCCTTTTTGATCTGCTCGATCTTCATCCATGCGTCTTTCCGCATGTTGGTTTTTGCCAGCAGGAGCTCGCTGTAGCCCTTGATGATGGTCAGCAGATTATTGAAGTCATGGGCAATGCCTCCGGCCAACCGACCCATTGCCTCCATTTTCTGCGACTGGCGCAGTTGCGATTCCAGCAAGATCCGCTCGGTCAGGTCGGCAAAGGTGACCACCACGCCGGTCAATGTTTGCTCCGCGTTGCGAAGTGGGGTCACAACGTATCGCACGGTAAATGAGGTCCCGTCGCGACGCCACAATGTATCCTCCTCTAATTCGCAGGGCAGGCCTGTGCGGAGGGCTGTCATGATGGGGCAGTCTTCCAACTCATAGGCGGTTCCATCTTTCCGCGTGTGATGAATGAGTTGGTGCAGGACCTCTCCCACGAGGTCGTCCGGCCCATAGCCGAGCATCTGCGCCCCTGCGTGATTGATGAAGAGGCATCGGCCAGAGAGATCGAGGCCGTAAATGCCGTTCTGCACTGCGTCCAGGATCGCGCGATAGCGGTTCTGGGTCGCCGTCACGTCATCGAGCAGATGGGCCACCTCGATCGCCGCACCGGCTTGATAGGTCAGCACACTGATCAGTTGCTCATCCAGTTCCGTAAACTCGCCCGTTTCCGCTTCTGCGTCCTTCCCGTTCGTTAAGCCCGCAGCAGCAGTTCCCATCCGTTTCTCTGTGAGGTAAATGCGCCCGAACACCCGATCGTGAACCCGAATCGCTGTCCCCAGAAACGAATGCATCGGGGGATGATGAGGACAGAATCCTGCCGACGAGGGATGTTGCGTGAGATCCTTGAGCCGGAGGATGTCGGATTCCTTGGCCAGGGCGCCCAGCAGGCCCTTGCCTGTCGGGAGAGCCCCCATCCTCTGTCTTGTTGCGTCATCGATGCCGAGGGTGATGAATTCCTTGATCGCCGTCCCTTGCTCGTCAAAGGTGGCCAGCGCCGCATAGCGTGCCCCGGTTAATTGCTGGGCCGCCTGGAGAATGCGGGTCAGGAGCGCAGGCAGCGAGACGGCTTCTTGGACGAGGGCCCGGCTGATGACCGTCAAGGTTGTGAGCCGGACGATCTGGTTCTGCACCTCACGCTCCATGGTGGCCATCGTGCGCGCCAGTTCGCCAAGCTCGTCTTGGCTTTCGAGGAGCGCTCCAGGCAACGAAAATACCGGAGGCATGAGCGAGTGGGAATCAGGGGAAACAGACAGCACCTGAGATTGGGCAATCACGGCTTGGGCATGGGCAATTAAATGGGAGACCGGAGCCAGCAGGCGGCGCTGGATGACCAAGCCGAGCGCCACAATCCCTCCCAGCATGAGCAGGCCGGTTACGCTCCAAAGCGCCCATACTGGGAATCCCTGCTCCGCCTCCGGTTTCGGCGAATAGACCTCCACGCGCCATCCCATGCCTGGCCACCTCGAAAACCCTGACGACACCGCAGTCGCCGCTGGCGCGCCGGGGACTGCTGGTCCGATCGTGAGAATGGGGTTTCCGGAGAGAGTTTTTAACGTGAGGGAAGGAGCTGCATAGGTTGCTGCTGGCGCCTGCGAGCCGATCAGCGCCTCGCGCAAGGGCGTGAGCGCCATCCGAGCCGACCAGACGCCAAGGAGGTTCCCGTTGTGGGCGCGAATGGGCGCGGAGAAACTCATCACAGGGCCATGGTCCCGACCCGTCCGGTTGACCAAGGCATCGTCGTGGTAGTCCTCCACCTGCACCGGCTCAGAGCCGGCCAATGTCTGCTGAAACCAGGGCTCGTCCTTGACCGATTGCCCGATGACATCCTGGGCCGTCACCGCCTGCCCCTTCCCATCCATCCTGCTGGCGGTAATGATCCGCCCTCTGCTATCAGTTACCACGGCCAACGTATAGTAGGGAGCATAGGCCGTTAGCAGTTGCTCGGTCAGTGGTTCGAGCGACGCGCGCTCAAAGGGGCGGGACTGGCTGAGATGGGAGAATACGATCGCGTCGCCGTAGCGCTCGAATACGAGGCGGTCCAATACCGTGATGGCTTGCTGCGCCTCCACTTCCGCGCTGGAGAACTTTGTCTCGGCGAGGTCTCGTTGTGTGAGCGTGAAGACCCACAGGCTCGTGCCCATCACTGGGATCACCAGCAGAAATATTCCGAACCCGATTTTGAGGGATAGCCGACTCGGCAACCAGCCTGGCAAGGAGCCATTAACAGAATTCGACTTCATAAATGCCATTTTTGCCCTGCAGGGTCTATTGATTCGTCTGACAGAAACCGATAAAGACATACGGACAGCCGCAAGTGTAGCCAATCATCTGGTGACGCAATATGATTTAAGTCACACCCCCCACTGGCGCTGATCGTGCAGAGACGCCTGGAGGATGTGGTGAGCCTGCATAGAGGCCTTTTGCAAGAGCACATTAGGGAGACGAACGCGGCAGAAATCCGTGAACCGATCATACTGATAATTACGGAACCGGAGTGAGAGGTTTTATGGCCCTAACTGAAACCTAGCTATCGAGGGCTTACGGCCTTAATGGAAATATGTAGTCATCCTGGGCGTCAATGAACATGTGCCACTCTTCCCTACGGACAGACGCAGTGGCTGGCTGACCATCGGTCCATGTAAGAGGATGGGCAATTGATGAGGCTGAAACAGCAGAGACGCTCTGGTCCGCTGGCCACGGTCTCCTCACTCGCAACGCTCTGCGCAGGCTGTGATACGGCGCATATCTGCGCTGTCTCAACAGCCAACCAGACTTCCACCACCGCCGACGAACGCCGCCCCAAGCAAGGCGTCACGATGACGCATTATCGGGCCGGTGATTTCATCGTCCATCAAGGCGATCAGATCACAGATCTGGAGATGATCTGCCGGGGGCTTGCGATGCAGTTGTCGGTCGATCGGCAGGGCGAAGAATCGCTCGTGCGGATAATTGGGCCTGGAGGGATACTCTGTCTGTCGGAGTGGCTGCAAGCGAAGCCGACTCATTCGGCCTCGGTGAAAGCTGTCACCGATGTCTTTGTCTCAGGACTGAATTCCGAGGAGGCACGGGCGTGCCTCCTGCAAGACGCGGCGACGATTGACATCTTTCTCCGGCAAATCGGGTCAGACGTTCAACAGCTGGAATCCACAGCTGCCGGCCTTCGTTCACCTCATGCTTCCGCGCGAGTACTACAGTATCTTCTTCAATTGGCGAGCTGGCTGCATCTTAAGAATGCCCCGACTCTCCGTTTTCCCGTTGTCATCCCCCGTTGGGTGATCGCGAAAGCCACGGGCTTAAGGCCGGAAACCGTCAGCCGTGTCATGGCGCAGCTGTCCTTGAAACGTCTCATTGCCTATCATGAGCGCCGTATCGTCATCCCCCAGTGGAAACGATTGTCTACGGCAGTGGACGCAGGCCTATCGCCTTAACCACTTTCGCGAGCGTCCGAACGGTTTCTTCTCTCACAGCCCCCGCAACTTACCTCTAGCTGCTCACCATCCATTCCCTCCGGCAATGCCTCAGGAAGAAATAGAGGCGACTTCAGGAAGACAGCCTGCTAGCTGGTTCGATTGAATGGCGAGGCGAAACGTCGTTGGCGGCGAGAGAAGCCATGAAGCGAGGCAAAGAGATGGCCGCGGAACAAGAGCATGGCCACAGCCAGCGGCGGAGTGAGGAGTAGCCCGAGATACCAGCTGATTGACGAAGGGATGCCGGCATAGTCCAGCCAGCTGCCGAGGATCGCGAAGGGCAGCACGAGGAGCTGAAAAAAATCCAACCCCGCTCCCCTTCCCACTCGACTGGAGAGGGAGAAAAACGATTGCAGTCCCATTGGTGAGAAGACGGTGGGGATCAGGATCAGCGCAAAGGGAAGAAACCATTCAATCCAATTTTCGAGGACGAATTCATAGGAGCTTTTGAACACGTCCAGCGGAGAATCATGGCGCACTTGATAGATCACCTCCGGGGCCGGGTTCAGTAAGAGAAAGAGCAGCAGCAGCACGGCATAGGAGAGGAGCTGTCCATAGGGGTTGGTCTGCATGCTCATGTCGAGCGCCATGAGCGGCAGCCAGAGCACGAATCCGACGCCGATCACATCCCAGAAATAATGGCCGAGGCTGTCGCGAATGTCGTGGATCGTCAGGACTCTGGTCTGGGTGATCGATTGCTCGATCAGGCTCAGGGTGGCGCCAACCAGGAGCGCATTGGCTGCGCCAAGGAGGAAGCCTCCAATCATGCCGAGCGGCGCGGCGATTTGAGAGGCCAGGACCAACAGAAACCCGAACCCGACCACCGCCAGCATCGTCATCCAGCCGCGGGCGAGCGATTGTCCGGTTTTTCTGAAGGCGGTTCGGTAGAGTTCGATCGTTTCAGCTAGAATGCGCGACATGAGAGACAATAGTCTGCGAGAACTTCTCTGGTCAAGCAGGCCGCCCGGGAGGTTGACTTCCCCTATCCTATGATTATGTGGATAAGCAGCAGAATACACCGCCGAAGGGAGAGGAGTACCTAATGGACATGAACCGCATGACCGTCAAAGTGCAAGAGGCCCTTCAGACTGCCTCATCCCATGCCTCACGGCGAAGTCATCAGGGCATCGATGTGGAGCATCTCTTACTGTCGCTCGTGGAACAGGAAGGCGGTCTCGCCTCCTCTCTCCTCGACCAGGCGGGAGTATCGGCCTCATCCGTTCGTCAGGCAGTGGAACAAGCGCTCGCGAAACTCCCTCAAGTCCAAGGTGCCGGAGCAGGCCCGGGACAGCTTCATGTCACCTCCAGGCTCAGCCAGGTCTTGGCCAAAGCCGAAGACGAACAACGAACGTTGAAAGACGATTATCTCAGTGTCGAGCATGTCATCCTTGCCATGGTCCAGGAAGGAGGCGTCTTCAAGAAGCTCGGCCTGACGAAGGAACGGCTCTTGGGGGCCTTGCAGCAAGTACGAGGCTCGCAACGGGTCACAAGCCAGGACCCGGAAGGCACCTACCAGGCATTGGAAAAATACGGCCGCGACCTCACTCGATTAGCGGGGCAAGGGAAGCTGGACCCGGTCATCGGACGAGATGAAGAAATCCGCCGCGTCGTGCAGATCCTTTCGCGGCGCACCAAGAACAATCCCGTGCTCATTGGCGAACCGGGCGTCGGGAAAACTGCCATCGTCGAAGGGCTCGCCTCGCGTATCATCAAAGGCGATGTGCCGGAAGGACTGAAGAAAAAGCGCGTCATCACCCTCGACATGGGATCGTTGGTGGCAGGCGCGAAGTTTCGCGGCGAGTTCGAGGAACGATTGAAAGCGGTCTTGAAAGAAGTGCAGACGGCAGAGGGCCAGATCCTGCTCTTCATCGATGAGCTCCATACGGTTGTGGGAGCCGGCGCGGCGGAGGGGTCGATGGACGCAGCCAATCTGCTCAAGCCCATGCTGGCCCGCGGCGAATTGCATCTGATCGGCGCGACCACGCTGGATGAATACCGGAAGCATATCGAGAAGGATGCCGCGCTGGAACGGCGGTTCCAAACGGTGCTGGTCGATCAGCCCTCGGTGGAAGATACCATCTCGATTCTGCGCGGCCTCAAGGAACGGTACGAAGTGCACCATGGGGTGCGTATCAAAGACGCAGCCCTGGTCGCAGCGGCAAAACTCTCGAACCGCTATATCGCCGATCGCTTTCTTCCGGACAAGGCCATCGATCTGGTGGACGAATCGGCCGCCAGATTACGGACGGAAATCGATAGTTTGCCGGCCGAGCTGGATGAAGTCTCGCGCAAGGTGATGCAGCTGGAGATCGAGCGGGAGGCCTTGCGGAAAGAGCAGGATCAGGCCAGTCAGGCGCGGCTCGTCACGCTGGAGCTGGAGTTGGGCGAAAAACAAGAAGTACTGCGGGAACTCAAGACTCGCTGGGATTCAGAGAAAGCCTCCGTCGCGAAACTGCGCAAAATGCGGGAAGCGATGGAAGAGGTCAAGCAATCGATGGAACGGGCTGAGCGGGCCTACGATCTAAACCGCGTGGCGGAGCTGCGCTATGGAGAGCTGCCCCGCTTGGAGCGTGAACTGGCTCTGGAGCAGGAACAGCTCGGCAAGAAACAGGGTGAAAGCCGGCTGCTCAAAGAAGAGGTCGATGAAGACGACATCGCGGCCATCGTAAGCCGTTGGACCGGTATCCCCGTCTCACGGCTCGTCGAAGGTGAAACGGAAAAACTCTTGAAACTGGGCGAACTGCTGCATCAGCGGGTGGTCGGCCAGAATGAAGCGGTCGAGGCGGTCGCGGATGCAGTTCTCCGGGCCCGCTCCGGCATCAAAGATCCAAACCGGCCCATCGGTTCGTTCCTCTTTCTCGGTCCAACCGGTGTCGGCAAGACCGAGTTGGCGCGGGCCCTGGCCATGACACTCTTCGATGACGAGGCGAACTTGGTGCGGATCGACATGTCCGAGTATATGGAGAAACATACGGTGGCCCGTCTGATCGGAGCCCCTCCCGGCTATATTGGCTATGAAGAGGGTGGACAATTGACGGAAGCAGTCCGGCGGCGGCCCTTCTCCGTCATCCTGTTCGACGAGATCGAAAAAGCTCATCACGATGTCTTCAATGTTCTGCTGCAAGTCTTGGATGACGGCAGGTTGACGGACTCGCAGGGACGGACCGTCGATTTCAAGAACACGGTCTTGATCATGACCTCGAATATCGGCAGCCCGCAGATCCTGGAGGCGCAGCAACGGCGCGCGTCGTATGACGAGGTCTGTGCTCTCGTGATGGTGGAACTGCGGGAACATTTCCGTCCTGAGTTCTTGAACCGTGTCGATGAGACGGTAGTGTTCCATCCGCTGGAAACGGAGCAGCTGGCGAAGATCGCGGAGATTCAGCTGGAGCGGTTACGGGCCCGGTTGGCGGAACGGCGGATCACCCTCACCATCACACCGGCTGCCTTACGGCACTTAGGTGAGCGTGGATACGATCCGGTCTATGGAGCGAGACCCTTGAAGCGGTTGATTCAGCAGGAACTGGAAACGCCGATGGCGCGGCAATTGATCAAGGGCGAGTTGCGCGATGGGGACACGGCTACTGTGGACCTGAAAGATCAGCACATCGTGATTGTGCCGTCGGTCACCGCATAGGATATAAGAACGGGTCCGTTGTCTGGTATCAGCCGAGGACGACGGACCCGCCCTTCACATCTTGCGTCGTGCCGCTGGCACGAAGCTTGTCGATTTTCCATTCGGTGGGAGAGACCTCGAACAGGTGGCCCTTGATCGTGTGGAAGGCCCCTTTCGTGAAAGCCACCAGGTCCGGCGCCTTCAGTTCCATCTTCAAGATAACGTTTCCCGATGCCAGATGGGTGAGCTCCAGACTCTTCGGCGTTTTGTTCACTTCGTAGGCGCGTTTCTCGTTGATCATCAGGGTGCTGTCGTTAAGCTTGGCCGTGACCTTCCCTGCCGCATCGAACAGGGCAAAGTTCACAAGCAAGGCGCCGGTCGTCTGTTTTACGGCGAGCTGAATCTGCGGAATCCCCTCGACCTCAATTGTGCCGTCTGTATTGCGATACAGGTTTGACCCTACTTCCACGTCCATGTTCGATCCTCATTTCCCTACGATGTGAAAACGAATTAGGCTTTTTTGATCCGATCCAGAATTAAGGCGAGACAGCCTCCGAGCAATCCCCCGCCCATGATGGTGGTGAACAGCTCGACCAGTTTGAGTTCCCAGACGGATCCCTGTGCTTGCATGACTTCCCTGATGCCGCCCTGCAGCATGATCACGGCGAGCGCCATGAGCGAGCCGACCACAAACCACCAGAGAAATACTTTCATGGTTGGCACCATCATTCCTAAAACTCCATTCGACGGTCGAGACTGCGATATTGAATCGCTTCCGCCAGGTGCACCGGCTCAATCGTATCAGAGCCTGCAAGATCGGCAATCGTCCTCGCGACCCGCACTATGCGCCCATGGGCCCGCGCAGACAACCCGAGCTTCGCCAATGCCTGTTCGAGCAGTTCCCGAGCCGGAGCCGCCAGCACACAATACCGCTTCAGGAGGCGCGGCTTCAACTGGGCATTCGTATGGATGCCGTCCTGGCGGTACCGCTGGCGCTGCCGGTCCCTAGCAGCCAGGACGCGCGAGCGGATCGTGGCGGAGCTTTCCGGCATGGGCCGCTGGTCGTGGAGGTCCCGGATGGAGACCGGAGGCACCTCAATATGCATGTCGATCCGGTCTTGGAGCGGCCCGGACAATTTCGCTCGATAACGGCGGATTTGCTGCGGGCTGCAGAGGCATTCATGCGCGCGATCCCCATAGTAGCCGCAGGGGCAGGGATTCATCGCGGCGATCAACATGAAGCGGGCCGGGTAACGGAGCGAGCCGCTAGCCCTGGTCAGGGTTACCTGCCCCTCTTCCAGCGGTTGCCGTAATCCGTCCAAGACCGGGCGGCGGAACTCCGGCGATTCGTCGAGAAACAACACCCCGTTGTGGGCCAGGGAGACTTCTCCAGGCCGGGGGATCGTGCCTCCTCCGATGAGTCCTGCATCGGAAATACTATGGTGGGGCGCGCGAAAGGGACGGACGGTCAGCAGCGGGTGCTCGGCGGTCAATTGTCCTGCGACACTATGGATGCGAGTCGTCTCGATTGCTTCATCCTGTTCCATGAGGGGGAGAATCGTCGGAAGGCGTTTGGCCAACATCGTCTTGCCGGATCCAGGCGGTCCGATCATTAAGAGGTTGTGTCCTCCTGCTGCGGCAATCTCCAAGGCCCGCTTTGCAAGGTCTTGCCCCTTCACATCGCCATAGTCCTCATCCTCAACAGGCCTGGTGGTGAAAAACCGGTCTCGGTCTGCCTGGGCGGGAGCCAGCGGAACCTTGCCTTGAAGAAATCCCACTGCCTCAGGGAGTGTGTGGAGTGGGTAGGCCGTCACTCCCTGCACCATTGCAGCTTCCTGGCTGTTATCTGCTGGTAAAAGCAGACGCTGGTCCTGACGACAGGCGATCCCGATGGATAGGGCGCCAGCAATCGCTTTGATCTGTCCGTCCAGCGACAGTTCTCCGACGCAGACGCAGTTTCGGACATTCTCAGGCGGAATGACCTCTTCCGCGACGAGGATGGCTATGGCTATGGCCAAGTCGAGCCCGGACCCTTCCTTCTTGATGTTCGCCGGCGCGAGGTTGACGGTAATCTTCTTGGCGGGAAAATGGAAACCGGTATTCTTGAGCGCGGAACGGACTCGGTCGCGGCTTTCTTTTACTGTGGCATCGGGAAGGCCGACGACCGAAAATTGCGGCAGCCCTCCGGCAATATCGACTTCCACGTCGATCAGGTGGGCATCGATCCCGACGAGTGCAACGCTCAGAACCTTTCCAAGCATAGGTCGCTCCGGTGCAAGGCCAAAGGCTCCTGGATTATAGAAACCGCAGTGTTTTGTTTCAACCGAGCGAGGCGAAAACTGCGTGATATGGTTTCATTTCATCTATATAATTCCTCAATGGGTACTCTCTTACCGTCTTTGTCATTTTATTGTCTCCTCGGTAGCCTGCTCCTGGGATCTGTCAGTCCTGTCTTCGCCCAAGTGCCTGGCCGTGCAGTCACCCCATCCGCACCGATCGGCGCATCGATGGCAGTCCTGGCGATGCTGCAGGATGCCGACGTGCTGCCACCGGAAGAGACCCCCGAGGCGAATCGCATCATCAAGCTGGCCATCCAATTTCAATCGGTCTTTATGAAAAGTCCTGATCCTGCTGTCCGCACATTTCTAAGTCAGGCGCTGATAACACAGGGGGAACGGTCTGCCGACGACAGCCTCTCCCGATTTCGTGCATTAGGCTGGACTTCTGAGGTGCTGGAAGCGCTCAATAGAGAATGGATGGCGACCGCAATCGATCAGCGAGTGCTACTCGCGCCGGGCTTTCGCCAGTTCAACGTCAGTCTGGAGGATTTCGATCGGTTGATGGAACTCGTGGCGAAAGCGCAGACTGCGTTCATGCAACGGGGGCAAACTATTCACCAGGTGTTTGCGCAACGACGGCGGGAAATGCCGGGCGGCGCACCGTAACCGTAACAGGGAGGATGCCATGGCCACGAAAGCGTATATCCTGATCAAGGTCAAAGCCGGACGGACGAAAGATGTGCTGCAATCCCTCAAACGCCTCCCCGGCGTCGAGCAGGCCCATTCCTGCTTCGGGCGGCCGGACATCATCGTCTTCATCGGCGTAGCGGATGAACGAGCCCTCTCGGATGTGGTGATCACGAAGATTCACCAGATCGAGGGAGTCGAAGAAACGGACACGCACATCGTGGCCGACGCCTAGCAAGTCTGCTCACGTAATGAAGCGACGTTGACGGTGGCCCCGCCCTGTTCTGCGGACCGGTAACAGGCGTCGGCCACCTCAACAGCGCGGCAGCCGTCACGCCCGGTAATCGGCGGGGGCGTCTTCGTTTGAATCGCATGGACGAAAGCACGGAGCGTGGCGAGAATCGTCTGCTCTGGTTGGACAGCCCATTCCTGAGGAGCCGCGTCCCCGATGACGCCGGTCACCAGCTGGTGACGCCAATCGGCGGTGAGCTGGCCCTTGGTTCCCACCCACTCGGTCCTCGCCACCCTGCCTGATTCAACTCGCGCAATGTCCATGACGCATCTCATGCCACTCGCTGTATGGGCCTGCACGAGCGCCAGGGTCTCCGGCGCCAGGGGCGGGAGCTGGTCCATCTCGCAGCGGACGTCAACGATGTGCTCGCCTGTGAGAAAGGGCACTAGATCTAAGAGGTGCACCCCCAATTCCAGGAGCGCCCCTCGTTGCCCCGGCACCGGTGACAGGGCCTGGGCACTGGCTTTTGTTTCAATCCGGCTGGTGAAGGTGGCGTAGCGAAGCCGGCCGATTTCAGGCAAACGCTCTTTCAATAACAAAATCGTCCGGTCGAAGCGCAGGGTCTGCGCGGTCATGAGGACGATGTTCGCTGCTTCTGCCGCTGCCACCATGGCTCGCGCATCACGGCCTGTCTCGGCTAACGGTTTTTCGATAAGCAGCGGCTTTCCTGCCTTTACGGCTGCTAGACAGATCTCACGACAGAGAGAAGGAGGCGTGACGACCACGACTGCTTGCACCGCCTGGTCGGCGATCAAATTGTGATAGTCGCCATAGACAGGGATCTCTGGCGTGGGAAGGGCGCCAATCCCCTCCCCGATTCGTTTCCTGCAGAGAGCCACAAGCCTGACCCCTGGCAGATCCTGCGAGAGATGGTGGAGATAGCGGCTGCCGTGGCGTCCGACACCGATGAGCCCGATTCCAAGCGCTGTGGTGGTCATATGTCCTCTTGTGCGGGGAAACTGTAATCGCGATCACGCGATTGGTCAACCGCAACCAAGCCTCTGCCGCCAGATTGACAACCCGGCGGCGCGATCCCTATAGTACCCCGCGTTGTATCGGCCCTGTCTGAAAAGGGCGCACCCGCAAAGCCTTGATGGAAAAGAGATTGCCGCAATGATATCCACCATCGCCCCCTTTACCCTCGATCAAATTGGCACAGGCACCGCGCGCTTCCCGAGCGGCATCGCCATTCCGACTCTGACAGATGCCGCGGTCGATCCCTACATCCAGACCCGCGTCTCGAAACATGTGCATGTCGAATGTGTGCAGTTCTGGCCCCAGCCGAAAGGCCTCTATCCAGGGCTCGTCCTCCTACATGAAGAATGGGGACTGACCGCGCAGATCAAGGATCTCGGCGCCAGACTGGCCTGCGAAGGCTACGGAGTTATCATTCCCAATCTGTATGGACGGCTGGGCGGCATGGTGACGGCGAATGCAGAAGTCGCGGATGCGCTCATGGCCAAATTGAACGAAACGCTCGTCTTGCAAGACATCAATTCCTGTTGCGAGTTTCTCAATACGCGCGACCACATCAAGCAAAACATCCACGGAGTCGTCGGCTACGGCATGGGCGGGTCCTACGCGATCCGGTTCGCCTGTCAGAGGAAACGGCTCCGGGCGGCGGTCTCCTATTACGGGCGGGTGGCGCAGCCCGCCACCGAGATCAAAGATTTGTACCCTCCCCTGCTCTATCACCAGGCAGGGCAGGATCAATGGGTGCCCAGCGGCGACGTGGACCGGCTGCGCGCCGCTGCGGCCGAACATAAGAAGCGCGTCGAGATCAAGACCTACCCTAATGCTCCCCATGCGTTTTGCAATGAGCAACGGGTGGAGAGCTATCGGGCTGATGCAACGGCAGAAGCCTGGGAAGCCACCGCCGCGTTTCTCAAGACCTGCTTCCAAGGCACCTGATCAGGCTCCCCATGACATTGTCTCAACGACAGAATCGCGCGATGCGCCAGCAGGTACGATCGTTTCGACGAGCCACGGCTCGAATCTGGCTTGTCCTTCTCCTCGTGACCGCCTCTTTCTTCGGAGCCTGGCTCAACGCCATGGCATACGAATCCCTTCCCAGTGGCACGCCTGATTTCCCCTCGGTCATACAGCCCCAGGCCGATCGGCTCGTGAAGCTGGAGTCGGACAAGGATGCCATCGCGCTGTTCGTGACCACGATCGGTCCTGCGCTTCAACTAGGCGATGCGGCCAGAACCCTGGGCGCCAGCGCCTTGCCGGTTAAGGTCGCCAAAGAACTGCTGGTGCCGGATTTGACTGCTGCGACCCATCGGTTCATCGGCAGTTTGGCCGCCTGGCACCTTGCCTCGACTGTCAGAGAAGCCGTGAAAAACCGGCAGTTCACCTCTGTGACCGAGCGGCTCTCCAAAACGGCGAAGCCTCTGACCTGGCTCGATCAACAGGGCAAAGCCTCCTGGCATGATTCACTGACGCAACTATCCGATGCCGCCGCCTCCCCTGAATGGGCCAATGGGAATCAGGCGGAAGTGGTGGAACGAGCCGTCCGCCTGGAAGTGGCAGCGCTCCAGGCCAGCTATCAGGAATGGGACCGGATCAGAAATTGGAAGGATCTGGTGCGCGGGATTCGCGGGCAGACCAGACTCTGCGGAACCTGGCAATGGATCATCCATAATCACCAGCAGCACCATCAAGAGCAGAAACTCTCGCTCCTCTTTCCCCCGGTCGGCGCGGCGCAACCGACTCCAGGTCTCGTGGAAACGATCGTGCTGGGCGACAATGTGTACTTACGGTGGGAGATCGACGGCCAAGTCCAGGAAGACAGTCTGCAGTTCAGCAAAGAAGGTCAGCGTCTCGAAGGGACCTTCGTGAATTCCCAAGGCGGCTGGGGCTCGATCAGTGGAAAAAGATCGGCCAGCTGCACGCCTTAACGTAACGCAGTAGCGCGCAAGATTGGCGAAAAGCGCGCGATCCTAAGTTCGAAGTTTAGGATTCGAAGTTCTAAAGATCTCAAACTTCGGACCTCGAACCATCCCCCGCCTCGCGTATCGCAGTCCGCCAAACTCGCCAGCCCAACAACAGCCAGCCTGCCAGGAATGCCGCCCCTCCGATCGGTGTAATGGCGCCTATCCAGCGAACCCCTGCCAGAGACACCACGTAGAGACTGCCTGAAAAAAGAAAAATGCCGATGGTGAAGAGCCAGCCGGTCTGTTCGAGCCGTTGCCCCGGATAGCGATCGATCGCCCAAGCCACGATACAGAGTCCGAAGGCATGGTGCATCTGGTAGCGGGTGGCGGTGTCGAAGACTTGCAGACTGTGCTCATCCAGAATCTTTTTCAGCGCATGGGCGCCGAACGCGCCGGCCGCAACCGCCAGTCCCGCAAAACCCGCTCCCAGCACTAAAAATCGTTGAGAGGGCGATCTGCCGGTCATGAAACCTCCGCTGGTGGACATTCAGTGAAACGCAGGGGGAGCATTGCGATGGTGGGGATGGAGGGGCTTGAACCCTCACGGTGCTTTCGCACCTCAGGATTTTAAGTTCGCCCACCAGTTCGTACTACCGGGCACTATAGGTGCTTAATCCTCTCGTTTCAAGAAGTTATCTAACCAGACTTCACCTCGATTGTCCCACATATCCCCCCTTCGCCTGCCTGTACGGGCAAAGCAGCTGGCTGCTATGTCCTGAACAAGGGGGACCAATGGAAGACGTATCTCGTTCGATCCAAGGCGCTACCAGCCACCAAAAACCTGAATGGAGCCGAAAGCAGAAACGCGGGTATCACCGGATACGCTCCTTGCTCTTCTTTTGGGAGTCGCATGGGTACCAGGTTCACTGGGTAACCCTCTCGACTGCTGAGGGCGGCGATGGGTCAAGGCTCACCTGCAATCTGTCGCGAATCGACAGACTGCGCAGCTGAGGGCTCATGGGCCATAGGCCCCCGCTTCACTTGATCTATATGGTCAGAGTAGCACGGATAGACTATGACGGTTTCATCGCTCTCGACATTATCAGTCGCACCTTGTAGCATTGAAGAATTCTAGCTACTGGAGTGCTGTTTTAACTGATGAAGATGCAGGAGGTCTCATGCAGGACATTGTGAGGGCTATTGCTAATCGGACCTGTGTGATATTCGCTGGTGCTGGTCTGTCACGCAATGCTGGGCTACCCAGCTGGCTTGAACTGATAACACATTTAGTTCAGACCTTGTCCCAAAATGGGAAAATAGCTGAAGCTTATCTCGCCACAATTAATTTGCTGCTTAATGATAAACGCCTACCAGAGTGCATGGATCTACTCTTAATGGCGACGAATAGAAAAGATATCCTCCTATTGCTGAGAGAGGCGCTGAAACCGAAAAGTAACAGTACCGTTCATGATGCGCTTAAGAAGCTTCAATTGAGAGGTTATATCACCACAAACTATGATCGTCTTCTCGAAGACATATGTGGCAGTACAAGTTACCACCTCACTAATTCGCTTGAAAAATTATCACTTATCCCAACAGCCCTTGGCAGTCACGACGTTCAGTTTGTTCTTAAGCTGCACGGTGACATAGATGACATGTCACCTCCCGATCATAGCGAGGTTACAAAGGGAGGTCCCTTCATCATTTTGTCTAAGACTGACTACACAGTTATGTTGCAGGGCGACAGGGGAATAGCTCTAAAATTGGCATTGTTCTCGGTTCTACAGAATGCTTCCATCTTATTTTTGGGTTATACCTACGGAGACCCCGACATCACGCTCGCTTTCGATTTCCTTTCTAAAAATTGTCAATTCCCTCGCCAGTCATGGTTTGTTGGCCTTAGTGGACAGCCCATGCCGGCATTGCCATCGAATATTACCGCTATCCAACCTTTCGCGGAATGGTCTCAGCTTTCAGACTGGCTTATCAGCCTTTCAACCCAAGTTGAAGTGGGACGTAGCTCAACCACTCCTAGCTCTGTCCCGCATTATGCTGTGCCAGCTAAAGACAGGCAGGCACTTTTAGCTCTTGGTGAATTTATCAACGGCTTAGAGACGGAAGACCTTTTCGCCAAGACTATTCTGAGCATTCTTGTGCCAGAACTAAGATCGAGAGCCACAATAACTGAAGCCTGGGTGTCGCAGTTTATTGCCTCGCTGCTTGACCTCGGCCCAGTTTGGGCGGACACATTTGCACAGGCAGTACTGAAAGAGCTCCTTGAATTTAAACTGGTTACACCAGAAGACGACCCTCAGGTTTTCCGTGTTAACGCCATTCATATTAATCAACTCTACCGGAAGGCAAGTACCGAATGGGATGAGGAGCGAACCGCATTTACATGTTCTATAACGCAACGGCTGATGAAGTCAGGGCTGATTCTGAATGCAGATTTATTCCTGAAATTCGAACAAGTCCTTCAATCCTTGTGTATGGAATATGGACATAGCATGGCCGAGTGGATTCACAGAGGAATTGGGGAAGAAATACGACTGCTTGATATTCAAGGTGTTGTTGCCCAGCACTTTGAAGGTGAAGAGACTAGACGCCAGATGGAGGAACTCCTCCGCCTGATCTTTGAAAAACCAGCTGAGGGCGAAATAAGCTATATCTACCGACTATTGAGCTCAGCTTTCCTTCTCAACTCTGTAAAGCTCGACCCAACTGCGTCTAAGTTTATTCATGAAGGCATAGCTCAATATCACTTATATCTTGATGCCAATGTTCTCTTGCCACTAATTGTTCGGGAGCACAGTAATCATGACTGGGTCGCCTCGCTTATAGCGATGACCAAAAAATCTGGTGCTAGCTTGTATGCAATCGAGGACATCCTTGAGGAGGTACGAGGGCACAGAAAAGTGGCACAAGATATTTACGATGTATATCGGAATGACTTGGAGGATTTGTCGCTATATAGATCAATTTCCGGTCAGCGCAGTAACTGCTTTGTCGACGGCTACATAAACTGTCCACAGCGCAAAACTCAAAAATGGGGAGACTATCTACGGTCATATAGTGACAGTAAAATATACGAACTTTTAGCGAAGCATGGCGTAGTTGCGGAGAAGGTGCCAGCGGAAAATTTAGATCTTATTGCTTACGCTGATGTTTTGCAGGCCATTGAAGAAGAGTGGGGAAAACGGCTCCACGGTGCAATGCGTAATCGAGCTTTGAATAAACATGAAGCGAAACAATTCTTGCACATTTACGGTCAACGGAAAAGGCAGCTTGAAAAAGGCTATTCTGATGATGTGTGGTTTCTTTCGTCTGAAACGGTTTTTGAACGGGTTTTCCTAAAGGCTCCACAAAAATGGGGCAGGCCTCCGACCTTTCCTCTTTCAGCTTGGGCCTCATTCATTGACTCGAGAATGGTATTCCAGCACAGCAAACGCAAACATGTCTTGAGCGCGATACTTCAAGGAAATTCAATTGCCTATTCTTTGCCAGGGTCCATCGCGTTAGTTCGGAAAAAACTTTTTGGGAGCACTCGGGTTTTGTCTAAGGCGGAGCACGACGCACTGAAAGTTACCTTCTCCGGAGGGCAATTGATCAAGCGGCTAGATAAAGCTCGAAACGAAGTGTTGAAGCGTTCTCACAGGGACCCGGAAAGTCTCAAGGAATATTTCAGCATCCAGGAGTCTGTTGAACAGGAGGTTAGGGACGACCTCAACGAAAAGCTCGAAGCTTTATCCAAAAATGAAAACATGTATAAGCAAAAGGTCGAGCAACTCACAAAGCAACTCGTGGAAGCTGCAAAAGTTAAGCGGCCTAAAAAGGCCAAAAAAACAAGGAAGTAGAGCTCCATCTTCGTGGTGCCCCAGCTCTCCACCTGCCCGAATCATCTTGATGATGGCCTTGTCCGCTAGCATATTTAGCGCGTACAACCTTCAAGTATGGCATTGCCTCCCCCCCCCTCAACTCTCTCGACCACAATGACCAGCCGGGAGTTGCGGCAATCAAAGAGCTAAAGGGCAAAGCAGGGGGATAGGTGAGGAGTCGAGATATGAGAGGCACAGCCTAAGTATGTGAACGGTGGTGGGGATGGAGGGGCTTGAACCCTCACGGTGCTTTCGCACCTCAGGATTTTAAGTCCTGTGCGTATGCCAATTTCGCCACATCCCCTCTCCACTCTGGCAAGGAGTTGGGATAATCCCACGAAGGAGAGGAGGGCCGCAAGCCTGAAGGGGAACATCGCGGTGAGGGCTGGTTTGGCGAACCGACAGTCTGCCCCATGGCTGGAGCAGACTGCCGGAGAAGCAGATTTCTTGACGAGGCGATCGCTCTAGACTGCTTCGATCTGCGGTCGCAGACTATCCCGCTGGATCAAAGACTTGCTGCGATCCATCACTTCTTTCACGCCTGATTGCACCGACCGGCTCAACCTCGTCGCCTTCAATTGCACCTTCTTCGCGTAGCGACCGACATCGCGACGGGTCTCTGCGCCTGTTTGCGGCGCAAAGAGCAGCCCGATCCCCGCTCCGATCACCGCACCGCCCGCCACCAACGCTGCGACCTTTGCCACCTGACGTCCCTGGTCCGACATGTGAACCTCCTTACGGTTGAATGAGGGCTGCACTTCCGGTTCCTTGCCCGATCATACCCTGTGCCTACGCAGTAAACGTGCCACAGGAGAAACCGCGTAGATGCAGGACAATTCTTCACCAGACTGCCCGCCCGATGAGAATCGCCTAATTTTTGGTGGCCTTTTCCTCACAGGCCAGGACACAGGCGTGACAGAAAACCAACAACTCCGGAATCGACCAGGCCCAAACTGGCTCCTGGCAAGGGTCAGGACGAGCAGCTTCCGTGAAGCCTTCCCTCGCTTGCAATGGACAGGAGCCTCACCTATGATCTGCCAACTTCTCACATGAGGCATGCATGAGCTGGTTCCACGCAATCCCCTATCCCAACATCAGCCCGGTTTTTTTCGAACTAGGTCCGCTGCAGTTTCGCTGGTACGGCTTGATGTACCTGATCGGATTGGCCAGCGCCTATTTTTTGATTGTGCGGAGGGTTGAGTCGAAGGGCCTGCCCCTTACCAGGGATCAGGTCTACGATATGGTCATCTGGGCCGCCCTCGGGGTGTTCATCGGGGGGCGGGTCGGCTATACGCTCTTTTATAATTTTGCGTACTATGTGCAACATCCGGTCAAGATCCTGGCGGTCTGGGAAGGGGGCATGTCCTTCCACGGAGGATTGCTGGGCGTCATCGTGGCCCTCTTTTGGTTCAGCCGCAGGCAGCATATTCCCTCCTACACCATCGCGGACCTGGCTGCTGCAGCCACACCGATCGGGCTGGGGTTCGGGCGGCTCGGCAATTTCATCAATGGAGAGTTGTACGGTCGCGCGACCGATGTCGAGTGGTGCATGGTGTTCCCGCATGGAGGGCCTGCCTGCCGCCATCCGTCGCAGCTCTATGAAGCTGGCCTTGAGGGGCTGCTCTTGTTTACGCTGCTCTGGGTCATCGCGAAGGCCCTGCCGCCGCCGGGAACGATTTTCTGGAGCTTTATCGCAGGCTACGGACTCTGCCGGATGGTCGTGGAGCTCTTTCGTGAACCGGATGCCCATCTCGGATTTATCCTGGGCTCCTTTTCGATGGGGCAGCTGCTGTCTCTCCCCATGATCGTCGTGGGAGTTTTCATGCTCGCCCTCGGTTATCAACGCCGCGCATCACGACAGGCCTAGCAAGGATTTCCTTGCTCATCGTTCCTCGCTCACCGCTCATCGTTTCCCAGCTGGCGGCATTTTTCAGCAGCCTGCTAGTACGGCATATCCTCGTCATCCAACCCGACATGATGCCCCAGCTCATGGACCACCGTGTCGCGGACCTCGTGAATGACTTCGTCCTTTGTCCGGCAGAGACGCAGGATGGGGCCTCGATAGACAGCGATACGGGCAGGCAACTCACCGGCAGGCTGAAAGAAGGACGTCTCGTCGATCGAGACTCCCTGATAGAGACCCAGCAGATCGTCTGCCGATTCCAACTCAAATTCTTGCAGGACTTCGGCTGAAGGTTCTTCTTCGACCACAATAGAGACCTCGTCAGCCAGCGATGCAAATGGGACAGGCAGTCCTGCCAGCGCCTCCTGAATCCATCGGTCGAATTCTTCCGGCGAGACAGTCAAAGGCTGGCGAGATCCTGTCACGCTGGTTCCTCGTGATGGCTACTGAGGCTTGGCATCCAAATAGGACTTCTTGCTGAGATCATCATTGAAGTTGCTCACGCGAAATGGCGGAGCATCCCAAATGATCTTATTCCCCGGAGCCAGATTCGCCGCCTCCATGTAATGTTTCTTCGCTTCGACCTTGTTGCCTGCCCGATACAGCACCGTAGCCAGGTTATAGTGCGCTTCGGCAAAGGTCGGCGCGGCCGCAATGGCTTGACGATAGGCCTCTTCCGCCTCCGCCCATTTCTGAGCGGCAAATAAGGCGTTGCCCCGTTCCAATTGCGTCACAATGGCAGAAGGCATGCCCGCGGGAGCCTGTAACACGGTCGGCGGTTTCGTGATCGGACTGGTGCAAGCGGTGAGACAGAACAGCAGGAACAGACTCATCGATCTGACATTCATTGGCAGCCTCCTGTTAGATATCAACGGCAACGCCAGACCTTAAAAATATTAACTGAGACGAGATAGACGATAATCCTAACGAACTCGCGACAGCTTGAGCATAACTTTCCGCTTGAGGCCTGTAGCGATTCACTCGCGATGGCACACCTTCTGCAGCCACATCGTCAGTCTTATAGTCGGCAATCCAGATCCTGTCGTCAAGCCGGTAAATCAGATCGATCACTCCCTCCATCGTCTGGCCCTCGCCTACAGACATGACGAAGGGCACTTCCCGTCCGAGCACCGTTGCCCGTTGCAGTATTTTGTAAGGCTCGGAAGAGAGGAAGTTCTCGAAGAGTACCGTAAGTTCCTCCGAGACTGCTGCCAGCAATTCCGGATGGTCCCGGGCCACAGTGCGACGAATGGCCTGCTCGATGACCGGCCTGATCTCAGTGCAAGGTCTGGTGAAGTTCCACTGCTCGAGTACCGCATGGGCGGAAATTCCGATCAGTCTGGACAGGTCTGCCTCGCGCCCTGTCCCAGCGCGAGAGGCAACGGTCTCTGGCTTGTGTCCCGGGAGGCTTGAAGGGGTCAGTCGTCGTGGCGTCGTGCGACGAGTCTCCCATTCAACCTTTCTGGCCTGACGGCGAATGAGAATCGGACCAAGAGCCGGCTTCTGGACCATCGCGGACAGGGGCTCCTGTCTGCGCCGTCTCACTGCCACAGAGGCTTGCGTGATCACACGAGTAAGTCGGCTCGTACCGATGCAGATCTGGTTGTCTTCCGAGGGAAGGGCCTCGTCGGTCATCGCCTCTCCGAGCAACGAAAGGACTGTGTCATGGCCTGGCTTGCTGGTCTGGCCGCCGGATAAGACCAAGAGATCGCGCGCCCTGGTCATGCCGACATAGAGGAGCCGACGTTGCTCCGCCTCTTCCCGCGCCGCCATCTTCATGTCTACGAGCAAGGCGCCGAGATTCGAGCGGCCTCCCATCTGGAGGCTATAGCACCGGCTCGACCAATCATGATGGATGGAGGGGCCTTTGCGGAGATTCTTGGAGCTCTGGTGCAGACCAGGCAAAATGACGACAGGAAATTCCAATCCTTTCGCCTTATGGATGGTCAACACGCGGACTGCGTCCAGCGATTCTTCAGCCAAAGCGCTTTCCGCCTCATCCGGCTGTTCCGAGACCCTGGTCATCATGAGATCCACGAACCCGGTCAAGGTGAGATGGGGGCGATCAGCCAGCGCTTCTGCCATGTCCCTGGTCTTTCGCAAATTGGCTACTGCTTGCTCACCATGGAGCGAAGCTGCTGCCAATTCCAGGACCGGCAATCGATCGAAGATCAGATCGATCGCATCAGGCACAGGCCGCAAGGGAGCGAGCTGATGGAGTTCTGCCAATCGCTCATACAGCCGCCCAACCAGTTCCGCTTGAGGATGGTTCCAGGCAGACAACAGTTCCCGTTGCTGATAGTCCAATCCCTCGATCTGCTGGAGGGCCAGGAGATCCCGGTCCGCCAGACCTCCCAGGGGTGAGCGCAAGATGCCGACCAGCGCAATCGTATCGTGCGGGTTGTCGATGACCCGGAGCAGATTGACCAAGTCGATAATTTCCTGCCGCCGATAAAAATGTTTTTCCCCGTCGGTGATATAGGCAATGTCGTACCGGCGCAGGGCATCGAGGTAGACCTGGGCCTGGGTCAATTTTCTAAAGATCAAGGCGATATGGCCCGGTTGCAGCGGCCCTTCCCGTCGCTCGCGATCCGTGACGGTCGTGCTTGCGAGGAGTTCCTCCTTCAGCCAGCGAGCCAGCGCTTCCGCCTCAGCCCTGGTCGCAGCCTGCACATCGAACTCCTCATCCTCCTCTCCCGGCGTCACGAGGCGAAGCTGCGCTCCGGAGACTGAGACTTCAGGTTTCCGTTGCGGCCTGACAGCCAGCCGTTCATTGGCCGGCTGCACATGTTCGGTCGGATAGAAGAGCCGGTCGAAGACATTATTCACCACATCGAGCACGGCCCCGTCGCTGCGAAAGTTCGTCACCAGGGAATAGATACCTCCCCCTCCTGCTCGAATTTTCTCCACCACCCGCTCGAAGGCTTCAATGTCGGCTCGACGGAAGGCATAGATCGATTGCTTGGGGTCCCCCACGATAAACAATTTACCAGGCTCCAGATCCACCTCATGCCAGGCGGTCTGATGGCTGCCAGCCCGCTCACCGAGGTAGAGGATGATCTCGTACTGAACCGGATCTGTGTCTTGAAACTCATCGACCAGGATCGCCCGATAGGCCTGTTTGATTCTGGCTCGCACGGATGGATGGTCGCGCAAGAGAGTTTTGGCCCGTGCCAACAGTCCGTCGAAGGCAATCCACCCGGAGGTGAGAAACCGGCGTTGGACCAGATCCAGGAAGGGGCGCACCAGCGTGATCACTTCTTGGAAGTAGGCCTGGTCGACCGCGAGGAGTTGTTGTGCCAGTCCAATGATCGAATCCGCCTCCTGGAAGGTGACCTCATCCCATCCGGCAGGGGCCTTCCCCAGATCCTTCTCCAGTACGGCCCTTTCATCCGGCGCGAGGTCCTCGAACCCGGCTGGCCCCTTCTCCAATAACAGCTCCAGCGACCGTACCGCTGCGGCGAGCATTTGCTCCGCCTTCCGTCTCTTCGGTCGATCCTGTTCTGCCAGGATGGTGGCGGCTCGGCCCTGAGTGGCCAGGATCCAGTCACGCAAGGTTCCCTCCAGCGAGCTGGCGCGGCATTGCCGTTCCAGTTCATCCAGGTCTACAAAATCCCCTGCGAGGGCAGCGGTAAACTGCCGGAGATCGTCGAGGCCTGTTCCAGCCAGCACCAGTCTCCATCGGTCATGCTGTGGCCCGGCCGATCCCAGCTCATCGTCCAGCCAGCGATCCCAGCAAGAGTGAAACAGTTCCTTGAAGCGAGATCCATCATCCTCTTGAAAAGATGGATCTATTCCTGACTCCATGGGATGGAGGCGCAAGAGGTGCGCGGCAAAACTGTGCAGGGTGCCGATCTGAGATTTCTCCATCTGCTCCAGCGCTGACTGCGCCCGGTCGCTGACTTGCTCAGCTGAGAGATGGTACCGGGTCCGGAAGATCTCGATCAGCTCATCTGCCTGATCAGTCAGGCGAAGGAGCTGCGCCCGCAGCCGCTGCTTCATCTCGGTGGCAGCCTTGTTGGTAAAGGTGAGGGCCACGATCTCCGTGATGGCCAAAGGGTTCGGCTCTCTCAGGAGGAGATTGAGAATGCGATTGACCAGAATCGTGGTCTTGCCGGTCCCGGCTCCTGCCACGACGACGACATTGCGGTCCCAAGTGGTCTCAGCCAGGAACCGGTCCTGGGAGTCTGTGAGTGTCAGCGCTTCACTCATCGTTGATCTTCTGCTTTCTCAATTTGCGTAACACCTTGGCCTGGGGCGACCGGTAGGAGCGCCACCAGACCATCGCATCGTGGCGACGGCAGGCGCCGGAAAATTCGCAATAGTCGCAATAACCGTCTGGCAGGATGAAGAATGCTCTATTCGCGATCCCTTGAATCAAGGTGGAGAGGGTTTCTCGGATCATGTCCCCCGTGTGACTGGTCCAGAGGCCCGCGTCGAAGGTGGAGCGAGAAATCTGCTGCTTCCACTCAGGCGCTAGGAAGAGCAATTGGACATCGGTCGCAGGCGGCAGCGACGGCAGATTCATGCTGGCGTAAAGCGGCGGTTGCAGCCGAAGTCCCCGCACGGCCGACAGGGCCAGGTTGCGATCGACGGCGCTGATCTCACTCCCCTGTTTGAACTTATAGTCCACGATCCGGAGCGCCGGAGGCTCAGCCCGGTAATCGACCCGGTCCAAGGTGCCATGGATCTTTAAGGACACCGACGCATCGGACTCCAGCGAGACGACTCCTTGGGCTGCCGCCTCGAATGCCACAGGACGGAATCCGGTTGCGAGATATTCCTCCTGATCGGACGACACAGCAGCAGTCACGAGCTCTGTCACCTGTTCACAGGCCAAGGTCCAGAGCAGCGCATGTCCGGTCCCTTGAGTCGCAGCATGGGAAGCGAAGGTCTCGGTCACTGATTCATGCACGGTTGATTGCACCCTGACATCTGGTAGCAACACATCCGGCCATTGGAGCGACAACAACCGCTCGTAACTCACCCGCAGCGATTCATGCACCAGAGTCCCGAGCATCAAGGGAGGCAGGTGATCCTCCTGAATCCGCCGCACTGGCTCCAGCTTAAGCACCTTGTCCGCAAAATACTGAAAGGGACAGGTCGCATACCGTTCCAATGAGGTCGGCGAGAAGCTTCGCTCCTTGGCAGACGATGAGATAGGCGCCGGCGCTCCGACCATGCCGTCGAACGGACCAAGTTCGGGGGATTCCCGCTCAATAGTTTTCAAGGTGGCGAGGCCCTGCTCTACAAGAAGCAGATCCCGTCCCACCGCATCGAGCACTGGCAGCGCATCCTGGCCCTGCATGAGGCAACCCAGGGCCAGCTCCTCAGCGGGCAAGAGATCTTGGATCGACGGCTGCTCACTGATTCTCTGGGTCAACCTGCGAGGGACTCGCTCTTCCTGCTGTGCGATAAATCGTTGATCCCGCACCGCCATGGCGATGAAACTGGAAGGGGCCATGACTCGCCCTGCTTCATCGGCCCGTTGGTACGACAGATAAAGCCGGTTAGTTGCCGAGCGGCTGAGGAGCTCAAATAACAACAGCTCCTCTTCATGTCCTGCCAGCTTCTCATCGATCTTGTAACCCAGGGTCGATTCCAGCACGACTCGCTGCCTGTCTCGGAGAAAGGGGTCCTCCCGCACGTAGCGGGGGAAAAGCTTTTCGTTCATGCCCATGACAAAGAGCGTTCGAACCGTCCTGCCTCGGGCCGTCATGGCATCCAGCACTTGTACTCCCTGATGGCGCTCCTCCTCGACAGGGAGACTGGTCTCGTCCAATATCCGCTGAAACAAATCGACCCACTCCTCCCATGAGAGGCTCCCTCCCAGCGGATCCAATTGCTGCAACCGGGCTAGAGAAGATCGGATCAGTACACCGACCTTGGTGAGATCCGTCTGCTCGGCTGACTCGCTCGACGATGATTCGAACAGGCCCGGCACATGAATATGGGATTGCAGCAATGACTGAAATGCGTCGGTCAGGGTGCCGACCGATCCATGAGCAGGAAGGGCTCGGCAATCCTGAATCAGCCGCGATACGAGTTCCCATAAATAGGCCAGTTGCGCTATCTCGCCCGTTCCGGCTGTTGGCTGATCGTCTTTGTCCGACTCAGCCCCTGCATCGCGAAGAATGGACGAACTGGCCGGCTCTCCCAACCGTTTCCATTCCGCCTCCCCCTTCGTAATCCCCAGGGTATAGACGAGCGAACGCCAGAGGTCCGGTCGAAAATTCACACTGGTAGAGCCGTCGCCACCAGCCTGATAGAAGGGGGACGTGACCACATCCAACATCGCCCCACGGTCGAAATCGTTCAGCGGGAGCGAGGCAAGACGCAAGAGGGTCTTCACCAATGGTTCACGCGATAGGGGTTTGCCCGCCGTGGTCGTGAAGGGCACCAGATGACGGTCGAACACCGATTGCAGCCTGGCTTGATAGGGTTCCAGGGTGCGGGCCACGACGCCGATCTCATCGAAGCGATAGTTGTTCACCTCGACCAGAGTCAGGATTTCACGGCAGACTCTGGCCAGCTCCTCCTCGACCCCGATCACGTTCATGACGGACAGTTCGACCAGCTCCGCTATTGCGGTTCGGTCTCCCTCCCCGCTCCGATCTTCATGGGTCTCTGCCAGAGGAAGCAGATGCCGCTCGAAAAATTGGCGGGCGAAGAAATAGGCCGGACGGTCCTGTAACGGAAAATACACGGTGGCAGGAACAGCGCGGACGACCGATTCAAAGAACGAGAGCTGGACCTGCGAGAGGTCGTAGAACCCATAATAAAACAGGCGATGCAGTCCCTTGAGGAATGGAGCGCCTGAAAGATCCCGATCGAGTGAGGCAGCCAGGTCATCAGGAGAACCGACCCTGAGCGATCGGCAGGCCTCCATCACGGCTGCATGGAGGGTGAACAGGGACCGGAGCCAGTCCCGGTCTTCCTCTTCGAAGACCTCTTCCGTCAGCGCCTTCAAGCCCATCGTCGGCGCCACCACTGCGTCTTTCAAGTCGCGCACTGTCGCCCAGAGGCCTTTCCAGGTTCCCGGAGAGGCAGGCAAACGAGCGAGTGGTTCGAGCCCCGGCAGGTTGCGCTTGACCACCTGGCGCACCAATTGCTCGAAAAAGAAATCGTCAACCAACTGCAGTGGAGGCTCCTGACTGGACCCAGGCAATGCTGCGAGATCGTCGCGCAGACGAAGGGCCAGCTGGTGGAACGTCAGGAAATGGATATTGAGGAAGGATCGGGGCTCGTGACGAGCGAGAGACTGTTTCAGCTGCTCGACCAGAGAAGCGGAGGGCACGATGACAGCGAGGGGAGCAAAAGGATCGTCGCTCTTACAGCGCCGAATGTCTTCAACCAGCTCATGCTCGAGAACTGGATTGAAAGGCCCGGTGACGATGCGAAGCATCAGGAACCGTGACGCATGATCGGTGAGGGGTGATGAGCAGACACAGGACAGAGAGCCATGATGTTCTTCTTGTCGCTAGAGTACATCACAGATCACAGGGCTAGCCGGTTTCCGGTCCCAACAGCTCGCCGTTACAATCGACACAGCACCAGTCGCCATCGATGAACTTCATCGGATCGCCGCACATCGGACATTCCGGCGGAGGCCCTTTGTCGATGCGAGGGAGCTCGGGCAATTCAAAATCGTCGTCGTCATCGACCATAGAAGTCTACTTCCCCTACTCGCGCGGTTTCATTTTGAGCAGCAGCGCTTTTTCGGCGCTCTCGCGACTCGGAACACCGACGAACGTCAATCGTCCATCGATAATGCTGGCAGGCACAGCCCTGACCGAATGCCGGTCTGCGAGGAGCCGGCCATCCTCGGTGGTGATATCCACTTCGCGATAGCCGAAGCTATATTTGACGCGCAACTGTTTCCAGAGACTCTTTGCCGAGGGGCAGGCCCCGCAACTCGGCGAAATTAATAGCACAACGTTTGGCATCGGTTCCCTCCAACAGCTGCGCGATCTTACCATCGGGTCTGACGGGGGAGCAAGCAAGGGCGCTCCAGCTGTTTGACTTCCTTCCGTGGAAGGCGCAGCATGGCCATCTCATCCATGAAATTATAAGCATACTGTGCGCTCGTTAACCTTCAGCGTGACCCCACGGGCCCTAACCTCAGTGAGAAGGAGATTGAGATGAAACGACTAGCAGCCCTTTCGGCCGCAGTGATCATGGGAGCGCCCTCGCTCGCCCTGGCAGTGGAACATAGCGCTGGGTACCGCGGAATCGGACAGCTCTATTTCACCTTCATGGCCGCGATCCTGATCTACGGCGTCTACGACAGCTTCGGCAAGAAGGCCATGTATGTGGCGGCACCGATCATCATTGGCGGGCTCTATATGATGCTGCCCCCGAGCTAAATTCAGACGTCAGACTGAGACTGGCTGGCCTAGCAGGCTGCGGAAAAACTTGGTGCAGACGGGAAATCAGGCTGAAAGGCTCTGAATGGTGTCGCAGTCTGAATAGCCACAGGATGCTCAAAACGGCCGTCCAGCAAGGACGCAGCGAACGAAGAGGCGAGGCGTACGCCGCGGTACGTTGAGCCTCTTCGTGAAGCGAGAACGCCGCTGGCGGACGTTTTCAGCATCCTGCTAGTCCAGCCAGTCTTTCTCTTTGAGCTTTCGGGGCAGATATTTTTTCGTGAGATATTGGAAGTCCTTATTGGCGAGGGCGTCCAGTTCGTACTTCAATCCACTCGCAAGCATCCTCTTGATTTCCACCTGCCATGCCGGCTTCTGAAACCACTGATAATTGAGCAGCTCTTTCGCGCGGGCGATGTCCTTTTCGTTCAGCTTGATCCCGACATTGCGCGGCAGTTCGTATCGTTCAGGATCGGCGCTGGAGAGGCCGATGAATTTGGCTTTGGGAATCGCCATCCGCTCGCTCTCGAAGGCCAGATTGATTGAGCCCTGTTTGACGACGGAGTAGATGTAATAGCCCCAGGGATCGTTGTCGACCAGGACATAGACCGGCAGCCGATATTCTTCGTGCAGCCTTCGCGCCAAGCGGCGCACCCCGCGAGGCGGTTGCCCATTCCCCGTCAGCAATACGCAATTATAGCGCCGCCAGAACTTGTCTTCCGAGAGGCGGTTCCACTGCGTACCTTTTTCGACCAGCAACACGAAGTCCGCCGTGCAACGCCGGATCTCCACATATTCCGGCTCGACAATCGACGGCACAGAATAGCCACCCTTCCCCAGTTTGGCGCAATCCACGCGATCGCCGTCGTCACCGAGCACAAGCGGGCCAACCACACTCCCGCCATTCTCAGCCCGCACATGGAGCTCCTCACGGAGCGCCACCAGCGAGACTTCCAGGTCCTCGATGATCGGATCCGATTCGTCCTGAGTATCGAACGTATTCTCGTGCGAGTCCTGGATCGTATGTTTGGTCCGGTAATAGATCTCTCTGAGCGAGGTCGTCAGTTCCGCTCGCTGCAGTTCCGAAAGGGCATCCGCGACCAGGATGGTTTGCATGAACTTCTTGGCCATGCCCACATTGAAAAATGAGCGCGCCTGCTTCTTGCTCCCCATTTCGAGCAGACCCTTGCGGGGATTGAAGGTCACGTTCGAGAGTGCGCGGAGCGGAATCTCCATCGTCGGATCCTTGCCTCGCTGCGCGGAGGCGATCACCATATCGGCCAGCCCGATCAGTTTCTTCTCGACCGTCCCGTTCTTCGTCCGTTTCGTTTTGGCCATGGATCGTCCTATTTCTTCTTTCTTGCCGGATGAGCCTTGCGAACCATCGAAACCGTTGCACCCTTGCTCGGCTTCTTCTTGGCAGGCTTCGCCTTCGCAGCAGGCTTTCGGCTCTGTTTCACCAAGGGCTGTTTCTCGTCTGCCTCGATGACGGCTGGAACGGCGATGGCCGGCGCCTCCCCTTCAATCCCCTCCGCTGTGACAATGATGGAATGGGGCAGACCTTCCGGTCCTGCGCCGGTCTTGCCCAACGTTTCATCGGTCTTGATGCCGCCGGTCCGCGAGGAGGCAATCTTCTGCAGCTGGGCTTTCAGCTTCTCCGTGGCCAGCTTCCCGCCCTTCAGGCTGTTGCAGGCTGCCACGACTTCTTCGATGTAGAGTTCAAAAATGTTGCGCCGCCGGAACTCGCTTGCCGCCCGCTCGCGCCGGCGCAGGAACAGTCCGAGCCTCCTGCCGCACTCGCGAAGCGCCAGGGTGATTTCCTTGTGGATTTCGTCGTATTCCGCAATCGCTTCTTTGGACTCGCTCGTAAAGGGCACCCAGACGGAGGCAATATGCACGAAGATGACCATCGGTCCGGCCGGCAGAGCTCCGCGCGACTGAGAGATCCCGTAATTGCGCCAGGTCGTGGCGAGCACCGCCTTGAAGGTGGCGCAGGAGGATTGCTGATAGAGCAACGGGACCCGGTTGGCGTAGCGAATCACGCGAGCAAGTTCCGAGTCTCCCTCCTCATGCTCCCCTTCTGCCAGAGGCAGCGATTGCTTCTCAGGCTTCGTCTCGCTATCCGGCGCTTTCCCGAAAGCCAACCCCGCTTCAATGATGAAGGGATTCCCTCGATAGACCGAGGGGGGACGGCTCACCGCCGTATAGAACTCCCCTTTGATCTGTTTGTAGAGGCCGGAGAGGATCGCCTTTTCGCCGATCGGCGAGAGGCAGTTGGTTGGCGGCGCCATGATCTTCGTCGCTTGAATGGTCTGATAGAGGGTTTCGGCAATCGCACCGCGAATGCCACGGGGCTTCGCCCTGGGCGAGACCTTTGCCGCCTTGCACATCTCATCCGCAAGCGCAGGAGGCACCCGGCAGAAATCGCTCGACAGAAGACCTGAAACAGTTTGGCTCTTGCTCTCCTGAAGCATCTTGAGGAACATCCCGAATTCGATGCCATAGGGATGAGGCTTGATCTCTTTCGGCGAAGGAGGCAGTTCGTGATAGGCGCGGGGGTAATCCTTCGTTTCGCCTTCGGGCGTACGATAGATCAGACGGACGTGCGGGTTAGCAATCGAAGTCTGTTCAAGGTACTCGTCCACCGAGGCGCGGCCCTTCTGATAGCGGCCCTCGACTTCGATCGCGACCTGAGTGCCTTGCGGCCTGTCCCATTCGACGGTCTTGTTCTCCAGCACCAGCGGCTCGTTCTTCTTCGTATCGATCTGGACGGAAAAATACTGGGCTGCAGCCCTGGGACCGGTGCGGGAGATGATCTTGACCGGTTTGCCCGTCGTCAGTTGGCCGTACATCCCTGCCGCTGAGATGCCGATCCCCTGCTGGCCGCGGCTCATCCTCAGCCGATGGAACTTGGAGCCGTACAAGAGTTTGGCAAAGACCCGTGGAATCTGCTGGCGGACGATTCCTGGGCCGTTGTCCGTGACGGTGATCCGGAAGCGGGTGGCCTGGCTCGCTGCCGGAACTGCCGCAGCTCCGACCGCCACGGCTTCCAGTTGCACCGTGACCTCGGGAAGAATCCCCGCTTCCTCGCAGGCGTCCAATGCATTGTCGACCGCTTCCTTCACACAGGTCAGCAAGGCTTTGCGCGGGTTGTCGAAGCCCAGGAGATGGCGGTTCTTCGTGAAGAACTCCGAAACGGAAATCTCCCGCTGCCTGGCTCCCATTTCCACTGCCGTGACAGCTGGGGCAACTGGAGCTTTGGATTTCTTGGGCGCTGATGGTGGGGAAGCAGTTTTCGACGAGGAGACAGTCGGCGCAACAGATGCGGAAGACTTAGACTTGGCCATTCATCCTCTCACAGGTTAACGTGACGAAACCGGAGAATCGTTCAGCGTCCATTAGGGTGGGAGGAGCGCGCACCTACCGAGGACAGCATAGGTACGGCGGAAATCTCGGCGGGACTTCAGGCTTCCCAGTCAAGCTGGGCTTGCACACCATCCCGACACTCGATCCCCTGATGAACCATATTCCCTCGGGGCGTTAAGCTCCCCCCACAAGGCTACGGTATTCCTCAGATATGGATGAGTCAAGCATTGGCGCATTAACGAGATGCGACGTAATGCTCTGAGTCGATCTGGTCGATTCGAAGTTGCATCCCTCTACGGCTTTCGATAAGGTGCGGGGCATGACCCATTCCCTCGCGCGTTCGCTCGTCCTCGCCGCCGCGAGCGGGCTGTTCCTCCCGCTGAGCTTCCCGAACTACGACCTCGGTCTCTTGGCCTGGATCGCCCTTGTGCCGTTGCATTGGGCGCTGGACGGCAAAAGCAAACAACAGGCGTTCTGGATCGGCTGGCTGACCGGCACGATTGCCTTTACCGGTATGATGGCCTGGGTGGTCACCACCATGAGTATCTACGGTAAGGTTCCGCTGGTGATCAGCTACGGCATCATGTTGCTGCTCACCGTCTACCTGGGTCTCTATGTCGCCATCTATTCCGCCGGATCCGTCTGGTTTCGGAGCCTGATTCCCCGCTACGGGCTCTTTGCGGTTCCCTGCTTATGGGTGAGTTTGGAACTGATCCGGACCTATGCCTTGAGCGGAATGCCCTGGGGGCTCCTCGGCTATTCGCAATATCGCCAGATCGAAGTGATTCAGATTGCGGATCATCTGGGAGTTTATGGGGTCTCGTTTCTCATTGTGCTCGTCAATGTCGCAGTGGCCGAACTCCTCTCCTGGCTGATGCCGTTGCTCCGGAGATTCCGTCCGGCCAGACTCCCCTGGGAGCTCGTCGCGGTGGCGGTCTTACTGGTGGGCCTGTCCTGGGAATACGGCCTTCGAACCTTATCAGAGGCGCCCTTTGCTCACATTCCCCGCTCGTCCATCAGCGTCGGGGTGATCCAGCCGAACATCGATCAGGCTGTGAAGTGGGACACAGCTTATCGAGAGGAGACCCTCGCGCGGTTTGACCGGCTGACGGGACAGCTTGGCCATGCCTCAGACTTGGTGATCTGGCCGGAAGCAGCAACACCCTTCATCTTTGAGCGGGAGCCGGTCTATCAACTGCAGCTTATCTCCCTGGCCAATCGCGCGCAATCGCCCATCCTGTTCGGTAGCCCCGCCCTGCGTTTCTATCCGGATCGGAAGCCCTATCTCCTGAACAGCGCCTATCTCCTCTCGCCGGAGGGCCAGCTCCTCGGCCGCTATGACAAGCAACATCTGGTGCCCTTCGGAGAATATATTCCGTTGAAATCCTCACTCCTATTTTTCCTCGACCGATTGGTCGAAGGCATCGGCGATTTCGAAGCAGGGCCCGGCCCGACGATCATGACGGTGACGCCGAAACCCGGCACAGCCGGCGTGCAGCCGCGACCGGTCAAGTTCGGCGTCGCAATCTGTTATGAAGTGATCTTCCCAGACCTGGTAAGGCAATTCGCCGCGAACGGGGCGGAATTTATGGTGACCATTACGAACGATGCCTGGTTCGGCCGCTCAGCCGCTCCCTCTCAGCATTTTGCGATGGTGGTGTTCCGCTCGGTCGAGAATCATTTGGCCTTTGCCCGTTCGGCGAACACCGGCATTTCCGGCTTCATCGATCCGTTCGGACGTATCGTCGAAGCGACGCCGATCTTCACGGAACAGGCCGTGCGAACCAGGATGCAGGCCTGGCGCCCCCATACGTTTTACAGCCGCCACGGGGATGTCTTTGCCTACGGCTGTGCTATAATCTGCGCGCTTTTGTGCCTGTTCAGCTATTTCCGCACCAAGGGACCTGAACCGGACACAGTGGCTGCCACACCGATTTAAGCTGAAAGGGTCGCGCATGTTGGATGAAGTACGGATTCGCCTTCGGGCCGTCGCGGAGCAAGTAGCGGAACTACGGGGGCATCTTTGACTTCGCTCGCATGACGACCGAGTTGGCCCATCTGGACGAACAGACCTCGCAACCGGACTTTTGGAGCCAGGCGCAAAAAGCGGCCAAGATCAGCAGAAAGAAATCCTCGATCGAGCGCGAGCTGCAGCTGTGGCGTGAGATCGACGGGAAGATGAGCGATCTGGGCGCGTTGCTGGAGCTGGCGGAGGAAAGCGCCGACGCCGGACTCCTGAAGGAACTGAGCGCCGAGCTGGATCAATTCGAACCGAAGCTCGCAGCCCTGCGGCTGGAACTGCTCCTCTCGGGCGAGCTGGACCCCAACAATGCGATCGTGGCGATCCATCCTGGCGCCGGCGGAACGGAATCGCAGGATTGGGCGCAGATGCTGCTCCGCATGTACGTCCGGTGGGCCGAGAGCAAGAAATTCAAGATCGAAACGCTGGATCTGCTTCCAGGCGAAGAAGCGGGAATCAAGAGTGTGACCCTGTCTGTGACCGGACCCTATGCCTACGGCTACCTCAAGGCCGAAGCTGGCGTACACCGACTGGTGCGTATTTCACCCTTCGATGCGAACAAGCGGCGGCATACCTCCTTTGCCTCGGTGTTCGTCTATCCGGAGGTGGATGACGAGATCGACCTCGTGATCGAAGACAAGGACCTGCGAATCGATACCTTTCGGGCCGGCGGCGCCGGCGGCCAGAACGTGAACAAGGTCGAGACGGCCATTCGCATGACCCACCTGCCGTCCGGGATCGTGGTGCAATGTCAGAACGAGCGGTCCCAGCTCCAGAATCGCAACGGCGCCATGAAGGTCTTGAAGGCGCGCCTTTACGAACTGGAACTGAAAAAGAAAGAGGCCGAGTTCAATGCGATTGTCGGCGAGAAGAAGGACATTTCCTGGGGCAGCCAAATTCGCTCGTATGTGTTCCAGCCCTATCAAATGGTCAAGGATCACAGGACCGGCCATGAAGTGGGCCAAGTCGCCGCCGTTATGGACGGCGATCTGGACGGATTCATCGAAGCCTATTTAAAGATGAAGCAGCTCGGAAAAACCGCGCTCAGCTATCAACAGTCTGGCACGGACGAGTTCGATAGCTGACCGAAGCCCTCTATTGATAAAGGCGCACATGGAAGAACTAACCGAACAGCAACAACAACGTATTAAAAAGCTCGACGTCCTTCGCGCAGCGGGCGTGGCGCCCTACGGCACGCGATTCGAAGTGAAGGACCGCGCCGGCCAACTGATCAAGCTCCATTCTGAAAAGACCAAAGAGGTTCTGGATGAGCAGAAGATCTCCTGCACCTTTGCGGGGCGCATCGTCGCCCTGCGCCGATTCGGCAAGGCCGGTTTCGCCGTGCTGCAAGATGGATCGGACCGGCTGCAAGTCTATCTCAAGAAAGACCTCATCTCGGAACAGGCCTATCTGGTCGCAGAGCAGCTCGATCTGGGCGATTGGATCGGCGTGACCGGCATCCTCTTTCGCACCAAGACCAATGAATTCACCGTCGAGGTTTCAGAGCTGACCTTCCTGAGCAAAGCCCTGAGACCGCTCCCGGAGAAGTGGCACGGGTTAACGGATGTGGAGACCCGCTACCGCCAGCGGTATGTGGACTTGATTGCCAATCCGGAAGTCCATGCCATCTTCGTCACGCGCAGCAAAATCATCGCTGGCATTCGTGCCTTCTTGATCGAGCGGGGCTTCCTGGAAGTCGAAACGCCGATGATGCACCCGATTCCCGGTGGCGCGGCAGCCAAACCCTTCGTCACGCACCACAATGCCCTCGGCGTCGACCTCTATCTCAGAATTGCGCCGGAACTCTATTTGAAACGGTTGATCGTGGGCGGCTTCCCCCGCGTGTTCGAAATCAATCGCAACTTCCGGAACGAGGGCATCTCGACGATTCACAATCCTGAATTCACGATGCTGGAGTTCTACGTCTCCTACGCCGACTATCAGGACCTGATCATCCTCACGGAAGAACTCGTCTCCTCCCTGGCGCAGCAGATCCTCGGCAAGACGGTCATCGACTATCAAGGCAAGGAGATCACGCTCACGGCCCCCTGGCGCCGCTGGTCCTACCATCAGTCGATTCTGGAAGTGAACCATCTCGAACCCTCCGTCTTGCAGGATAAGGATCAAGCGATTGCGGCGGCCAAAAAACTGGGCATCGCAGTCGATCCGAAATGGCCGCTCTTCAATATCGTCAATGAGATCTTCGAGGAGACCGTCGAGCCGAACCTGATTCAGCCGACCTTCATCACCGACTACCCGATTGAAATTTCCCCGCTCGCCAGGCGCAAAGATTCGAACCCGGCCCTGACCGATCGTTTCGAGCTCTACATCGCCGGTAGAGAAATCGCCAATGCCTTTTCCGAGTTGAACGATCCGCTGGATCAACGGGAACGATTCGAAGGCCAAGCGGCGCAGCGGGCAGCGGGCGACGACGAAGCCCATCTGGTCGATGAGGACTTCCTGCGCGCCTTGGAGTACGGCATGCCGCCGACCGCGGGAGAAGGCATCGGCATCGACCGGCTGATCATGCTCTTTACCAATCAAGCATCGATCCGCGACGTGGTCCTCTTCCCACAACTCAGGCCGGAGAACTAACGGTGGCCCTTCCCTACGAGATATTTGTCGGATTGCGCTACCTGCGCGCGAAGCGCCGGAATCGGACGATTTCCTTGAACACAGTGGTCTCCATCGCCGGGATCACCCTCGGCGTAGCAGCCCTGATCGGGACGGTCGGGATCATGACCGGCTTCAAAGAGGACATCCAGGCCAAGATCCTCGGCACGACGGCCCACATCATCGTCCAGGACCGGATGAAGGATGGGATGAGCGACTACGAGCCTGTCACGAAACAGATCGAGACTGTGCCTGGTATCGTGGCTGCCACCCCCTTCGTACTCAAGCAAGTCATGCTCACGACTCAAACAGGCGTGCAGGGCATCGTCCTCCGCGGTATCGATCCGCACCGAGAGGGCCTGGTCACCGAGCTGGCCAAAAATCTCTCGGCGGGACAATTGGCCGACCTTGGGCGACCAGTCAAGATCAAACAGGCTCCGGTAGATGACCCGACTGGCCAGCCCATTGAAGTGGAAAGACCCGGCATTATCCTAGGTAAGGAATTGGCGCTGCGACTCGGCGCCTTTGTCGGGGACACCATCAATGTCGTCTCCCCCCCAGCCGGGCCAGTCAGCGCTATCGGGATGGTGCCGAAGATTAGAACCTTTGCCGTCGTCGCCCTCTTTCAATCTGGCATGTACGAGTACGATTCATCCCTGGCCTATATTGACCTGACCGAGGCGCAGAAGTTTTTTAATATGGGGCAGACCGTGACGGGCATTGAAATCAAAGTAGCAGACGTCTTCCGCGCAACAGAAACGGCCCGTGCCGTAGAACAGTCACTCGGCTTTGCCTATGGAGCGCGCGACTGGATGCAGATGAACCGCAATCTCTTCTCGGCGCTCAAGCTGGAGAAGACGATGATGTTCCTGCTCTTGGTCCTGATCACGATCGTGGCCTCTTTCAACATCGTCAGCACCCTCACCATGATCGTCACCGAGAAGCAAAAAGAAATCGCGATCCTCAAGGCCATGGGGGCGACGCGTAAAAGTATTCGCCGCATCTTCATGCTGAACGGATTGATCATCGGCCTGTCCGGGACCGCCATCGGGATTCCGCTCGGCTACGCCTTTCTCTGGCTGATCCAGACCTTTTGGACCTTCGATCCCACGGTCTATTACATTTCGCGAATCCCCGTCCATGTCCAAGCGATGGATGTCATTCTGGTGGCTGGCTCCGCCATTGTGATCAGCTTTGCCGCCACGGTTTATCCTTCACTCCAGGCCGCCAAACTCGAACCGGTGGCAGCGCTCCGCTACGAATGACCATGCAAAGCCAATCGACATTTTCCTTTCATCCTGGAGCCCTGGCGTGATCACCGTCACCGATCTCTACAAATCGTTTCCGATGGGAGGACAGTCCCTCACGGTACTGAAAGGCGTCAATCTCCAGATTCAACGGGGCGAGTTGATCGCCGTGGTCGGAGCCTCTGGGGCTGGCAAGAGCACGTTGCTTCATATTATCGGCACGCTCGATCGTCCCACGAAGGGAACAGTCCATTTCGACGGCCAGGATATGTTCCAACTGTCGGAAGGCGAACAGGCGGAATTCCGAAACCGGCGTATCGGATTCGTCTTTCAATTTCATCACCTCCTGCCGGAATTCACCGCCCTTGAGAATGCCTGTATGCCGGCCCTGATCCAGCGGAGACAGAAGGCAGATATTGAACCGGAAGCGATCGCGCTGCTGGAAGAGGTCGGGCTGGGAGCTCGCTTGCATCACAAGCCTGGTGAATTGTCGGGAGGCGAACAACAGCGAGTGGCAGTCGCGCGAGCCCTCTTGCAGAAACCGGATCTTGTGCTGGCCGATGAGCCGACGGGAAATCTGGATAGTCACACAGGCGATGCGCTCTTCGCCATGATGCGGGCGTTGAACAAGGCCCGCGGCACCACCTTCGTGATCGTCACCCATAACGATAAGCTGTCGGCACAGGCAGACAGAATCATCCACATGCAGGATGGTCAGATCGTCTAGTCGGGTGCTGAAAAAGTCCGCCAGCGTCGTTCTCGCATCGTTCAGGCCCTCAACGTACCCTAACGGGTACGCCTCGGCCCTTCACTCGCTGCGGCCTTGCTGGACGAACTTTTTGAGCACCCTGCAAACTATCCCGGCAAATGCAGAAACTGCTGATGAGTGAAAAGTGATCTTGATTGGAATGAGAGGCTGGTTGAGCCAGAAACCTAGCGGGGAGTTTCCGGAGTGGTTCTCATAGCAGTTTTCAATGAGCGGACGAATTCTGCCACCTGCTTCACCATCTCAGGTTTCTGCTGGTACGCTGCCATCTTTTTTACGATCGCGCTCCCGACGATCACCCCATCGGCAATAGCTGCGACATTGGCCGCATCCTCCGGCGTCGCAACTCCAAATCCGACTGCGACAGGAACCTTCGTGACCTTCCTGATCTTCTCGACGTTCTTCTCGACATCTGCCACGTTCAGCAGTTTCGCGCCGGTAATCCCGGTGAGGGACACGTAATAGATGAACCCCTGGGACTGGCGGGCCACAAATGTCCGTCTGTCTGCCGTGCTCGTGGGAGCAAGCAGGAATATCAGTTGCAGCCCTGCTGCAGCGGCTGGTCCCCTGAGCGGGCCTGCTTCATCCGGCGGCATGTCCGGCACGATCAGCCCGTCAACACCGGCCTGAGCCGCTTCATGGCAGAACCGTTCCGGGCCAAAGGCGTGAATATTATTGTAGTAGGCCATCAAGACCAGCGGGATCTGAGTCCTGGTCCTAAGGCGCGTGACCATGGGGAGGATCGTGCGCAGCGAGGTCTTGCTGCGTAAAGCCCGTTCTGCCGCCTGTTGGATCACAGGACCATCGGCAATGGGATCGGAAAACGGGACACCCAGCTCGATGATATCGGCCCCGGCCCGTTCCAGCTCCACGACCAGCTCTTCGGTCACTTGCAGTGAAGGGTCTCCTGCCATCACATAGGCAATGAGCGCCTGCTCGCCTTTTCGTTTGAGCTCTGTAAATGTACGGTCCAGTCTGGATGTCACAGTGTGATCCCTCGCATCTTGGCGACCTGTTGAACATCCTTATCTCCACGGCCTGAGAGATTCACGACCAGAATCTGGTTCTTCTTCATCGTGGGCGCTACTTTTATCGTATGGGCAATGGCATGGGCGCTTTCAAGGGCCGGCATGATCCCCTCTTCTCTGGCCAGCAAGTCGAACGCGGCCATGGCTTCGTCATCGGTCACAGAGGTATAGGAAGCCCGTCCTTGATCCCGCAAATAACTGTGCTCTGGGCCGACCGCTGCGTAGTCCAATCCGGCTGACACAGAATGGGTCAGCTTGATTTGTCCGTCATCGTCCTGGAGCAGATAGGTCATGGTGCCTTGTAAGACGCCTGGCTTTCCCCCTTCAAAGCGGGCTGCATGTTTGCCGCTCGCGACCCCCAGGCCTCCCGCTTCTACGCCGATCATCTGCACCTTCTTGTCCTTGATGAAGGCATAGAAGAGTCCCATGGCATTGCTGCCGCCTCCGACACAGGCAATGAGACAATCGGGCAGCCGGCCTTCCGCCGCCAGGATCTGTCGCCTGGTTTCTCGCCCGATGATGGATTGAAAATCACGGATCATCATCGGATAGGGATGGGCGCCGAGCACCGACCCGAGGATGTAGTGGGTCGTGCGGACATTCGTCGTCCAGTCCCTCATGGCTTCACTGATGGCATCCTTCAGCGTACGGCTTCCGGAATCAACCCCCGTAACAGTCGAGCCGAGTAATCGCATCCGGAAGACGTTCAGCGCCTGGCGCTCCATGTCTTCGGTCCCCATGTAAATTTCACATTGCAGCCCGAACATGGCCGCCACAGTCGCGGTCGCGACCCCGTGCTGCCCAGCCCCGGTCTCCGCGATGATGCGAGGCTTCTTCATGCGCTTGGCCAGCAGCCCCTGCCCGATCGCGTTATTAATTTTATGGGCGCCGGTATGGCAGAGGTCTTCACGCTTCAAATAGATCTTCGCGCCGCCCAACCGTTTGGTGAGCCGTTCAGCAAAATACAGAGAGGTGGGACGTCCGACGTAATGCTTCAAATAGTAGGCCAGCTCCGATTGGAAGCGCCGGTCTTTTTTGACACGAGCATATTCCTGCTCCAACTCCAGCAGAGCCGGCATGAGTGTTTCAGGGACATAGCGTCCGCCGTACTCACCGAATCGACCGTGCTTGTCAGGAACAGAACCCATAACTGTCCTCTTGCTCATTTAGTAGGCTGTGAAAAACCTCTATGGCGCAGCAGAACTTCGACCGTACACATCTAGAACAAATGAACCTGTCTCGCAGGATGCTCAAAAAGTTCGTCCAGCAAGGCCGCAGCGAGTGAAGGGCCGAGGCGTACCCGTTAGGGTACGTTGAGGGCCTGAACGATGCGAGAACGACGCTGGCGGACTTTTTCAGCATCCTGCCAAGTGACGCAGTATAGACGGGCTTATGCCAGAGAGACAACTCTGACAGCGCGAATGAAGGCGCGCACTTTTTCGTGATCCTTTTTGCCTGGCTCCCGCTCGACTCCGCTGCTCACATCGACTCCGTAGGGTTGCACCGATTGAACGGCCTTCGCAACGTTATCCGGTGTGAGCCCCCCGGCCAGGAGAATGTGCGCAGCCCTGGCCACCTCTGCGGCGAGCTGCCAATCGATGACCTGGCCTGTGCCTCCATAGGCTTGATCGGAAAAGGCATCCAGAACGAAGCCTCGCACGCCTGCCCTGCCTTGAAACTCCGCCAAGGCCAGAAAGGAACTCCGGTCTTTCACTCGCAATGCCTTGAGCACAGGACGGCCCAACTCTTGGCAATAGGCAGCCGATTCGTGTCCATGCAACTGGGCGAGCGCCAGCCCGCAATCGTCCATCAGGTTCCGGACCACTTGTTGTTCTTCATCGACGAACACACCAACCGGCGTGACCAAGGGAGGCAGGCTCATGATGATCTGCCTGGCCAACGAGGGTTGGATGTAGCGGGGGCTCCTTCGATACAAGACGAACCCCAACGCATCGGCCCCTGCCTCGACCGCCACTGCTGCGTCCTCGGCACTGGTAATGCCGCAAATTTTAACTTTGGTTGGCATGGACATCTTAAGCATGTGACGGTGAGGGAACTCCCATCAACTCCCGCATCTTGGCTGCCGTGTCGTCTGCGCGAATGAGCGATTCTCCCACCAGCATGGCATGGATGCCGGCTTCGACCAACCGCACCACGTCCTCCCGTTTATGGATGCCGCTTTCGCTGACGATCAATTTGTCCGCTGGAATCCGCTTCGCCAAACGCAACGTGGTGCCAAGATCGGTCGTAAAGGTCTTGAGGTCACGATTATTGATGCCGATCAGCCTCGCCTCAGGAACTCGCTCCAAGACTCTATCTAGTTCGCGTTCATGATGGGTTTCGATGAGCACATCCAACCCCAATCCGCGAGCAAGGGCATGAAAATCGATCAACTGTTGTCGTTCGAGCGCCGCAACGATCAAGAGGACCGCGTCGGCCCCATAGGCGCGCGCCTCGTAAAACTGGATTTCCTCGACCATGAATTCTTTGTTCAAGGCAGGCATCGGGACCGCTTGTTTGATCTCGCGCAGATAGTCGAGGCTGCCCTGGAAGAAATCCTTGTCGGTCAAGACGGACAGGGCCGAGGCTCCATTGGCATGGTAGGTCTTGGCAATCTCCAGATAGTCAAACCGTTCTGAAAACTCCGGACGGAGCAGGCCAAGACTGGGAGAGGCCTTTTTGACTTCGGCGATCAGCGACGGGCTGCCGGCTATTTTCGTCGCTTCGAGGGTGACGGCAAAACCGAGCGGGCCTGGCGCATCCAGAATCCTCTTCTTCAACTCGGAAAGGTACCCGCGGCTTTGCTTGTGCCGGAGTTCCGCTTTCTTATGCTCTAAAATGCGATCAAGGATCACGATACCCTTATCCCTTATTCGTATATGCGATGAGGCGGGCCAGTTTTTCGGCGGCGGCGCCTGAATCGATAGCCTGGCCTGCCAGGCGGAATCCCTCTTGCAGGTTCGCAGCCTTGCGGCCTGCGACAAGGGCCGGAGCCACATTCAAACAAACGATGTCCCTCTTCGGCCCTTTCCGTCCCTGGAGAATGTCCCTGGTGATCGCGGCATTCTCTTGCGGCGTTCCTCCTGCCAACTGTTTGGCCGAAACCAGCGCCAGGCCGAACTCTGCCGGATCCAGGAGATAGTTGGACAGTACGCCCCCCTTCGCTTCTGAAATCTGTGTTTTCGTCGTGAGGGTAATCTCATCCAGCCCGTCCATCCCATGAACGATGAAGCAATGTTGCGAGCCCAGCCTCATGAGCACATTTCCGAGCAAGGAGGTCAATCGACTTTCATAGACGCCGAGCACTTGAATGGTGGCTCCGGCAGGATTCGTCAGGGGACCCAAGAGATTCAGTATCGTCCTGATGCCCAGCTCCTGCCTTGGCGCGGCGCAATGTTTCATGGCTCCATGATAGAGAGGAGCGAAGAGAAACCCGATTCCGACCTCATTGATACAATCCGCCACCCGTTCGGTCGGCAGGTCGATCTTGACTCCGAGCGCCGACAGGACGTCCGCACTTCCTGACTTGGATGAGACGGAACGGTTGCCGTGTTTCGCGACGGTCAGCCCGGCTCCTGCCACGACGAATGCAGCCGTGGTGGAAATATTGAACGTATGGGCTCCGTCCCCTCCTGTGCCACAGGTATCCACGACCAGGGGATCTCCCACTGCGATGCGAACGGCCTTGGCTCTCATGGCTTGCACGGAACCGACGACTTCCTCGACGGTCTCTCCCTTGAGTCTGAGTCCCATCAAGTAGGCAGCAATTTGGGCCGGCGTCGCAGCCCCTTCCATAATTTCCAGCATCACCGATTCTGCCTCTTGCTCGGTGAGGGAGGAACGGTCGGCGAGTTTGGCAATCGCGTCTTTAATCATGGCTGGGAAACCAGGTGGTCTGGCTAGAGTTTCAGGAAGTTACGGAGGAGGTCTTTCCCCGCCGTTGTGAGGATCGATTCCGGATGGAACTGCACCCCTTCGATGCCCAAGGTCCGGTGGCGCAATCCCATGATTTCCCCCTCGGCCGTTTCGGCGGAGATCTCAAAACAGGAGGGCAATGTCTCCCGCTTCACGATCAGCGAATGGTAGCGGGTCGCGTCGAAAGGATTAGGCAGGCCCTGGAAGATCGTTTTCCCGTCATGCCGGATCTTCGAGGTCTTGCCGTGCATTAACCGTTCGGCGCGAACGACGTCACCGCCAAAGGCCACGGCCAGAGATTGATGACCGAGGCAGACGCCCAAGAGAGGAAGCTTCCCGCCGAAATGCTTGATCGTCTCGACCGACACGCCTGCTTCCATCGGGGTGCAGGGTCCCGGAGAAATGACAATGCGGCTGGGCTTCAGCGCTTCGATCTGCGCGACCGTAATCTTATTGTTACGGAAGACTCGCACGTCCTCACCCAGTTCCCCGAAATATTGCACGAGGTTGTAGGTAAAGGAGTCGTAGTTGTCGATCATCAATAGCATGGCTTGACTCGCGCGTGGCGCCGGTTATTCTAATCCCTGCTCGGCTAATTCTACGGCCTTCATCATGGCCTGAGCCTTATTACAGGTCTCTTCATATTCATGTTCAGGATTCGAGTCGGCAACGATGCCGGCCCCTGCTTGAATGAAGGCCTGGTGCTTCTTCACAACAACTGTGCGGATATTGATGCACATGTCCATGTTGCCGGAGAAACTGAAGTAGCCCACCGCGCCGGCATAGGGACCGCGCCTGGTTGGCTCCAATTCGTCGATAATCTGCATCGCGCGAATCTTCGGCGCTCCCGACACCGTGCCGGCGGGAAAGCAGGCCCGCAACACGTCGTAGGCCGTCTTCGACTCATCCAGTTGTCCCGTCACATTCGAGACGATATGCATCACATGCGAATAACGCTCGACGTGCATGAGCGAGTCCACTGTGACCGATCCAGGCTTGGCCACACGTCCGACATCGTTCCGCCCCAGATCCACCAGCATCACATGCTCGGCCCGTTCCTTCTCGTCCGCCAAGAGCCGCCGCTCCATCTGCTGGTCTTCTTCCGGCGTAGCGCCTCGGCGGCGCGTACCGGCGATCGGACGGACGGAAATGACACCGTTCTCACAGCGCACGAGCGTCTCGGGTGAGGAGCCGACCAGTTCAACCCCCGCGATACGCAGGTAATACATATAGGGAGAGGGATTCACCACCCGCAAGGCACGATAGAGCTGGAGGGACGGCGCCTGCACATTGGCCTCCCACCGCTGAGAGACCACCGTTTGCACGATGTCGCCGGCCTTGATGTATTCCTTCGTCCGCACGACCATCTTCTCGAAGTCCGCCTTGCTCATGTTCGAGGTGAAGGTCACGGGCTTGCGGCGGCGATGAGGCTTCGTGCGGCGAAGGGGACGTTTGAGCCGCGCGATCATGCGCTCGATCCGTTCCGTGGCAGAACGGTAGGCAGCCTTGATGCCACGCTCCCCTTTCGCCGTGATATGGGCGGTGGCCACGACTTTGATCTTCTGGGCGACATTGTCGAAGATCAACATCGTGTCGGTGAGGAGAAAAGCAAAGTCAGGCAGGTTGAGCTGGTCCTTCTGTCTGGCAGCCAGGTCCTCGAACGTACGCACCATATCGTAGCTCAGATAGCCGACCGCGCCTCCCACGAAAGGGGGCAGGCCTGGCACGGTCACAGGACGGTAGCCCTCCATCATCTCTCTCAGACGTTCGAGGGGGTTCCCGCGGCTGGGGATACGTTTTTTCTTGGAGCCCTGCACGACCAGGAGGTCGCCCTTATCTTCGTAGACGACGACGGGAGTGCCACTGCCAAGGAAGGAATAGCGCGCCCATTTCTCGCCCCCCTCGATGGACTCCAGGAGGTAGGCAGAAGGGCCATGATCGATTTTGGCAAAGGCAGAGACAGGGGTCTCATAGTCCGCAAGGATCTCCCGATAGAGCGGAATGAGGTTCCCCTGCCCTGCATACTGCCGAAATTGGTCAAGACTGAGTGAGTATTGCGGCGGCGCCACTGTATCGTCCTATTATTATTGGCCTACGATGAGTTTCTGTCCGATCTCGATGGTATTGTCCTGCAGCTTATTCCACTTTTTGACCTTGTCGACGGACACGCCATATTGGCGGCTGATCCGATAGAGCGTTTCGCCTGCCTTCACGACATGGGTCGTGGGAGCTCCCAGGCCTCCCTGCGATGACTCGGCCAAGCCTGACAGGGAAGAAGACTCGGGAGGGAGCCCGAGATCCGAGGCACTCAGATCCACTGTGTCAGTAATATCAACAGGGGGCTCAACTGCTCTTGCCTTGCGTCCAGGCGCAACCGGGCGCTTCATATCGGCCTTGGCCTTACGTTCCAGCAGCGCCGATTCCTTCATCGCCTCTGCTTCCTCCTGCGCACGGGCCGCTTGCTCCCGCACGGCCTGGATCTGCGCCGTGAGCTCACGGTTCCTGGCTTCAAACTCCATCAGTTCGCTCTTGCTCCGTCTGGCCTCATTATCCAGCTCGCTGGTTCGCTTTTCTTCCTGAGCCAGGAGGCGCTGGAAGTTCAGGCTGCGCGCCTTTTCCGCCTCGTATTTCTCCGCCATGACACAGCCGCTCAACAACAGTCCCACGCAGATGACGGGGACGATTCGATAGCTGAATCTGGACATCAACTTATTCATGCGATTCTCCTCTTTCATGGATACCTCCTATGACGGTCGCGAGGGAAGGTCCCTCTCGCAGTAAGGAGCGGGCACCCGCTGCAAGCAACGGGAAATCGACCCAAATCGAACAGGTAGAATAGTGTCTAACGCGGCGAAAGTCAAAGCGAATATGGATCATACTCCGTTTGACCCACTCCCCGCCCCTATGGTACGGTCGGGCCGTCACATCTTGTGTTCGTCGCCATCCAGCCCCTATGACCCACGCCGATATCCTTGCCAAACTGACTGACCTCAAGGACGAAATCCGTCGCCACGACAATCTGTACTATGCCAAAGACCGGCCGGAGATTTCAGATACGGAATACGATCGCCTCTTCCGCGAGCTGATCGATCTGGAGCGACAGCATCCGGAACTCGTCACGCCCGATTCTCCGACTCAGCGGGTCGGGGCGCCGCCGCTCGAATCACTCACCAAGGTTCCCCACGAACAACCCATGCTCAGCCTGGACTCGATCGTCGAGCCGGGTGAGGTGCAGGCCTTCGATCAACGGATGAAGCGCGAGCTGGAAACCCAGTCAATCGAATACAGCGCGGAACCAAAGTTCGATGGTTTGTCTGTTGAGCTCGTGTACGACCATGGAGTCTTTACCCGTGGCGCGACCAGAGGAGACGGAACCACCGGAGAGGATGTCACGGTCAACCTCCGCACGATTCGTTCGCTGCCATTGCAGTTGCACGCCCAACCAGGACTCCCCGGTCATCTTGTCGTGCGGGGCGAAGTCTATATGCCCCTCGCCGATTTCCAAGCCTTGAATCGGCGGATCACGGAGCGAGGCGACGACGCCTTTGCCAATCCGCGCAATGCCGCCTCCGGTTCACTCAGACAGTTGGACTCCACGATTACGGCAACCCGTCCCTTGGTCGTGACCTGTTACGAAATCATGGCCCAATCCTCACCGGTCCCGCCGACTCATTGGGATGAACTGGAACGCATGGCCCAATGGGGTCTCCCAGTCCCGACGCATCGACGACTCTGTGCTTCGATCGATGAGGCAATGGACTTCCACCGTGAAACGGAATCGATCAGGGATCAGCTGCCCTATGAGATCGATGGCGTGGTCGTGAAGGTCAATCGCCGGGACTGGCAGGACCGCCTGGGCATGAAATCCCGCAGTCCCCGCTGGGCCATCGCCTACAAATTTACGCCGCGCAAGGAAATCACCGTCGTGCAGGATATCGCCGTCTCCGTCGGGAGAACCGGAACCCTCACGCCGGTCGCCCTCTTGAAACCGGTGGAGGTCGGTGGCGTCACCATCAGCCGCGCCACCCTGCACAATGCCGATGAAGTGGCGCGGAAGGACATTCGAATCGGCGACACGGTCAAGGTGGAACGGGCCGGCGATGTGATTCCTGCGATCGCCGAACGGGTTCCCATTCCAGGAGAACAGCGCAAGGCCCCCTTTTGCATGCCGGATCATTGCCCGGTCTGCGGATCGAGCGTCGCTCGCGAGGGCGCCTATTTCTACTGCACAGGCCAATCGGTCTGTGGCGCACAATTGAAGGGGGCGATCGAACATTTTGCGTCCAAACATGCCCTCAACATCGAAGGCTTGGGGAAGAAGACCGTGGCGCAGCTGGTCGACGAGGGGCTGGTGCGATCGCTCGCCGATCTCTATCGCCTGACCAAAGACGACCTCATCACACTCGATGGATTTGCCGACCGATCCGCCACCCTCCTCCTGGAGTCGATAGCTGGCAGCAAAACCGTGTCTCTTGATCGGTTTCTGATGGGACTAGGCATACGACAAGTCGGACAACATATCGCCAAGGTCCTGGCCCGCGAGTTCAAGTCGCTCGATGAAATCATGTCGGCTGACCGGGAACGGCTGCAGCAGATCAGGGAGATCGGTCCTGAAATTTCAGACAGCCTGGTCGCCTATTGCTCAGAGCCGCGCAACCGTGAGGTCATCGCACAACTCCAGAAATCAGGCGTCCAGATTGCTCCTGGTATGGCGAGGGGGGATAGAGCGACATCTCCCCTCGCAGGCAAGACCTTTGTCTTCACCGGGGGGCTGGACCGCTTCACGCGAGACGAGGCGCAACGGGCGGTCGAAACAGTAGGAGGACGCGTCTCCTCCAGCGTGAGTAAGAAAACGTCCTATGTCGTGGCGGGACGGGACCCAGGGTCCAAACTTGAGCAGGCTAAAACCCTGGAGGTGACGATTCTGACGGAGCAGGAGTTTGCAGCCCTGATCGGGGAAGAGGGAAAAGAACTTAGCTGACGAGGTCGAGGTTGGGAGTTTCGAAGTGCGCAGGCGATTTCTCGTCTCGATAGATTTGGACACTCCGGATAGATCGAGGCTCTGCTTCATGGATGAGAATTCGGCAATTGGCGATCCGCACTTCTTCTCCCACCTTGGGGATCCGGCCGATTTCCTGCTGAATCAGTCCGCCGATCGTCACCGCTTCATCTCCGAGATCGACTTTCAGGAAGTCGTTGATCTTGCGGACTTCGGTTCTACCATGCACCAGGATATGGTTCTTCCCTAACCGCTTGATGAGTTCTTCTGTAATATCTGTTTCGTCCATGATCTCCCCGACTACTTCTTCGAGAAGATCCTCCAGCGTCACGATCCCCATCACGCCGCCAAATTCGTTGACCACGACGGCCATATGCCGCTTTTCCTGCTGAAACTGCTTCATAAGATCATCCGCCGTCTTGCCTGAGGGAACGAACAACGGAGGATAGGCAATGTCCTTGAGTTTGGCCTCATTCTGCCCCTTGGCGAGTTCGGTCAGGGCCCTCGTCTTATAGAGAATGCCCGTGATGTTATCGAGCGATCCGTCATACACCGGAATCCTGGAGTATTTCGAGTTATAGAGGAGTTCTTGGGCCTCTTTCAGGCGTAGATTTCCATCCAATGAAAAAACATAGAGACGAGGGGTCATCGCGTCTTCAGCTGTGATGTCTTTGAGCTGAAAGACGTTCTTGATCATCTGCACCTTCTCAAACTCGATCGTCCCGGTCTTCCCCCCCTCATCCAGCATGATCTTCAGCTCTTCCTCGGTCACGAGGGGCAGCGTCAAACCCTTTCCGCCCGTCAATTTGTGGATCAACGGCACGATCACAAACAAGAAGGGCTTGAGGAATAGTTGCACCCCGTAGACCGGGTAGGCCATGTTCAGCGTGACCGGCACAGCAAACTTGGCGGCCAACGTTTTGGGGATCACATCGACGGCGACCAGAAGGACAAAGGTCAAGAGGCCGACCATGACGGCCATCGCCTCGTCGAAAAAGTTGCGGCCCCCATAGATGTTCAGCGTTAAAAATGTGGCATACATCGGCGTCGCCACGCCGACCAGACGATCGCCGACCAGAATGGTCGACAGAAGCTTTTGCGGATCGCTGCGGAGATGGAGGGCCAACTTCGCTCTGGCACTGCCGGTTTGGGCGAGCGCCCGTAGTTTTGTGTCGTTGACCGCAAAGAAGCCGATCTCGGCCGTCGATATCACGGCTGAAATAACGATAAGGGCTAAGAGAATTAGCACATCCATAGATTGCAATTTACTTGAGGGGACCGACTCTGTCGGTTAAATGAAAATGGCCGCAGGCCAAGGGGCTATCCCCTATTGCCTTGGGCCGGCAATGAGAGCTTTGGCGGAACAGCGTGACGTGATAGGAACCTATAGGACCTGTATCCATTGGCTAGTAGATGTATCACAGGATAAGCTCGCGAGCAAGCATACGATGAAAACTAACCACAAAATCATATGGTTGTGCTTCATGGCCGCAGAATAACGACTGAATTGAGGGGATAGCATGACTCGATGGCGGAAGCCCTAAGAATCGTCTCGAAAGATAAATGGGTGGAGCGAAAGAGATGATTCAAGACGGGACGCTGCTGCTTCAGCTTGAGCTTCTGTTGCAAACTGACCGATCTGAACCCGATAGCGCTTGCCTTCCGGCAGATCGACAGCCTGGACTCTGCCTCCCGAGTAGAAATGGTTGGCCCGCTCTAACAGGCTCAAAGCATTCTGCTGATCGGAAAAGGACCCGACCTGGACTCGTAAGACCCCCATATCGGCAGTCCTGCCTTGATAGCCCACGACCCGCAACTCGATCTGGTCTGTGCCAGGCCCGGTCATCCCGAGCGCCTGAGCCCCGGCAAGTGAAAGGTCCAGCACCCTCCCTTTGGCGAAGGGCCCCCGATCGTTAATGCGGACCGTCACCTCCCGTCCGCTACTCATCGATCGAACGACCGCAATGGAGCCAAGCGGCAGGGTCCGGTGAGCAGCCGTCAACTGATGCATGTCGTACCGTTCACCGCTGGCCGTCTTGTTCCCGTGAAATCCAGGCCCATACCAGGAAGCGACACCCCGCTCCACGAAGCCGACAGGGTAGCCAGGGAAATAGGCAGGCGTGAAAGGGCCGCTACAAGCAGTCAGGGTCGCGGCAAAGAAGGAGAACAGTAGAATCAGCCGGAGAAACTGATAGGAGCAAAGCCCCTGAGAAGCCATGGCTAGAACTCGTCGAGCGATTGATCCTGCAGGATGGTGAGCGCTTTTGCCGTATTCGAAACCGTGAGGACGACGATCGCCCGCTTTCCCTCACGGGAAGGGGTACAGTAGCCGCATTTAATATTGATACGGGCCTTGGTCAAGAGATCCGCCACTTCCTTCAACGCGCCAGGCTTGTTCTCCAGGCTCAACAGCAAGGCCGTTTCCTCTGTGAACTTGATCTTCGCAGCCTTCAGCGCGGCTCTGGCTCCATCCAGGTCCGCAACTAAGAGTCTCAGCTTTCCCGTTCCAGTCACTTCCGGAGCGGAAAAAGCCTTGATGTTGACCTTCGCCTCCCCAAGGACCTGGGCCACTTGAGCCATGACGCCAGGCTTACTCAGTCCGCTGATGACCAATTGTGTCGTGGTAGGCATGACCGTTACTCCGTAACCAAGAGACGCATGATTTAAAGCACATGACAGAGATCATTCACAAACTCATATTCATACACAGAGCTGAACGGAACAGAGGCCTCCTCTGCCAGTTTCTGCGCCGATTCTTTCCATCCGCGTGGCACGAGCAGATAGAAGGGAATGCCGGGAACCATCGCCCGCTTCCACCTCGACAGGATCTCAGGATCCCCGATCGAGTCGGAGGTTTCTACCTCAGCCATCCACTCCATCCGATTGCCGGATGAACTCACCTGCCACCCGACGATGTCGCACTGTTGCTCGGGATCAGCCCAGGGATTCTGCTCCAGACTGGTGTGGATCGTGACCTTGCACTGAAAGGCCTTCGCCCATCGCTGCGCGACCAGACTGACCACCTGATCATGAACGGTCTCGATGCCCTGTTCCCGAAACGTCGTCCCCATGGAACCCTCGCAATTAGGAGCAGCCGCTCGTTTCGCCACAGGTCTCACACTTGAGACAGGTTCCGTTCCGCACCATGGTGAACTGCTTGCACTGGGAACAGGGATCTCCCTCGTAGCCCTTTTGACGAGCCATTTGAATGGCGGTCATCGTCACGGTTTCGCGCTTCAGCTCGACTGTATGGGTGACGCTCGCATGGCCATTGCCATGGCCGTTGCTCTTATGGCGCGGCGCCGCTCCCCGTCGCGCAGGAAATATGTCGGTGCTGATGGACGTCGCCGCGAGTGTTTCAGGCGTGGCTTCCTCCTCGACACATTCAGGATCCTGCTCGTCCTTCTTGACCGAATCCATTCGCAGATCCTCTTCCTTGACCTGCGCCAAGTCGTAGCGATCGAGATAGGTCACGGCCAGCTCACGGAAAATGTAATCGATGATCGACGTGGACATCTTGATCCGGTCGTTCAACTTGACCGGGCCGTTCGGCTCGAAGCGGGTAAAGACAAAGGCTTCGACGAACTCCTCCAGCGGCACGCCATGTTGAAGTCCGAGCGAGATGGCGATGGCGAAGCAGTTCATGAGGCTGCGGAAGGCGGCCCCTTCCTTATGCATGTCCAGGAAGATTTCGCCACAAGTACCATCTTCATACTCGCCCGTGCGGAGATAGAGCTTGTGCCCTCCGACGACGGCTTTCTGCGTGTACCCGTTGCGCCGGCCAGGGAGAGGACGGCGTTTCGCCAAGTACCGCACCAGCACTCGCTCTGTGACTTTTTCCGCCATCGTCAACACTTCCGACGTGGCTTCGATCGTCTTGCCGCTGTCCGTGGACGCCGACAGGGGCTGGCTCAACTTCGAGCCGTCTCGATAGAGGGCCACGGCCTTGACCATGCTCTTCCAAGCAAGAAGGTAGGAGGACTTGACCTCGTCCAGCGTCGCATCGGCCGGCATGTTGATCGTTTTGCTGATCGCGCCGCTGATGAAGGGCTGAGCCGCCGCCATCATGCGGATATGCGCATCCACGGCGATATATCGCTGGCCGATCCGGCCGCACCGGTTGGCGCAATCGAAGATCGGCAGGTGCTCGGCCTTGAGGTGGGGCGCCCCCTCCACCGTCATGGTGCCGCAGCAATAATCGTTGGCCGCAGCGACTTCTTCCTGGGTGAACCCCAGTGCCTTCAGCATATTGAAATTGGATTCGTTCAATTGCGTGTCGGTCAATCCCAACTTCTCCCGGCAGAAGTCCTCGCCTAGCGCATATTTATTAAAGACAAATTGGATCTCGAAAGCCTGGGCCAATCCGCTTTCCATACGCGCGAGCGCGGCATCGTCGAAGCCCTTCTGCCGCAGCATCTCATGGTTGATGAACGGCGCAGTCTGCAGAGTTTGGCGGCCGGCGCAATAGTTCACGATGTCCTGGATCTGAGCCTCGGTATATTCCAACGTTCTGAGGGCGGCGGGGATGCTTTGATTGATGATCTTGAAATAGCCTCCACCCGCCAGCTTCTTGAATTTCACCAGCGCGAAGTCCGGCTCGATACCGGTCGTGTCGCAATCCATCACGAGGCCAATCGTCCCGGTCGGGGCGATCACCGTGACCTGCGCATTGCGATACCCGTAGGCCGTGCCCAATTCGAGAGCCCGGTCCCAGGCGCGGCGCGCCGCCATGAGCAGCTCGGGCGGGCAATGTTCCGGCTGGATTCCGATCGGAGGAATCGTCAATTGTTCATATTCTTCCGGAGCGGCATTGTACGAAGCGCGCCGATGATTGCGGATGACGCGCAACATGGCCTCGCGGTTTTTGGCATAGCCAGGGAAGGGCGACAGTTCTGCGGCCATTTCCGCCGACGTGGCATAGGATTCGCCGGTCATGATGGCGGTCAGCGCGCCGCAGATCGCCAGTGCTTTGGGCGAATCGTAGGGGATCCCCTGCCGCATCAACACCGTCCCCATATTGGCATAGCCAAGCCCCAGTGTGCGGAACTGATAACTCTTCTCGGCAATGGCACGGCTGGGAAAGGAGGCCATCAGCACGCTGATCTCCAGGACGACCGTCCAGAGACGCACGGCATGGCGAAAATTCTCCAGCTCCAGCTGGGCCTCAGTCGTGAAAAATTGGCCGAGGTTGAGCGAGGCCAAATTGCACGCCGTATCGTCCAGGAACATATATTCCGAGCAGGGATTGGAGGCATTGATACGGCCATCCTCAGGACAGGTATGCCATTCATTGATGGTGGTGTCGTATTGCGTGCCGGGATCCGCGCAAATCCAGGCGGCCCAAGCGATCTGATCCCAGAGGTCCCGCGCTTTGAGGGTTTTGGAGACTTTCCCGTCGATCCGACGCTTGAGCTGCCAATCCCCGTCTGTCTCCAAGGCGGCAAAGAACTCGTTGGGAATGCGTACGCTGTTGTTGGAGTTCTGTCCGGACACAGTCTGGTAGGCCTTGCCGTCCCAATTCGTATCGTACTCATGAAACGTAAAATGCGTGAACCCCTGCTGTGCATAGGAAAACATCCGATGGACATAGGCTTCCGGAACCATATCCCGCCTGGCTGCGGCCAGGGCTTCCTTGAGAATGGGATTCTGCTTGGCATCGGTCTCAATTTTCATCTGACCGGCGCCATCGACGACGTGGCAGGCCTTTAACACGGCATTGAGGCGTTGAGCGCAGATCTTCGAGCCGGTCACCATCGCGGCGACCTTTTGCTCTTCGACCACCTTCCAATTGATAAATTCTTCGATGTCGGGGTGATCCAAATCCAGGCAGACCATTTTGGCGGCCCGTCTGGTCGTCCCGCCTGATTTAATGGCGCCGGCTGCGCGATCGCCGATGCGCAGGAAGGACATCAAACCGGACGAGCGTCCGCCGCCGGACAAGGGCTCGGCATCGCCGCGAAGCTTGGAGAAGTTGGTGCCGGTTCCCGATCCGTATTTGAACAGGCGCGCCTCTCGCACCCAGAGATCCATGATGCCGCCCTCGCCGACTAAGTCGTCGTCAACGGATTGAATGAAACAGGCATGCGGCTGCGGATGCTCGAAGGCGTTGGTGGCTTTGACCACTTCGCAGGTCTTGGGATCGACGTAGTAATGCCCCTGAGCAGGACCCGACAGGCCATAGGCATAATGGAGGCCCGTGTTAAACCACTGAGGGGAGTTCGGCGCGACCATCTGATGCGCGAGCATGTAACAGAGCTCATCGTGGAAGGCATCGCTATCTTCGGGCGTCTTGAAATAGCCGAAGTTTTTGCCCCACGAGGTCCAGCAACCGGCGAGGCGCTCAAACACCTGCCGGGAGTCACGCTCTCCTCCCAACTGCGGCTTGCCGTCTGCTCCGATGATCGGATTGCCCTGCTCATCTCGCTGGGGCACTCCGGCTTTCCGAAAATATTTTTGCGCGAGAATGTCGATCGCCAACTGGGACCAGGGTTCTGGAATATCGATGTTGTCCAGCTTGAACACGGTCGACCCGTCGGGATTACGAATTTCCGACGAACGCTTCACGAACGGTAGGCCTTCATAGGGACTTTGTCCGCGACGTGTAAATCGACGTTCTATTCTCACGATTTCCCCTCCCCAGTCTGCACGGTTGGTATGAGACGGCTCTCTATCCCAAACAGGAATAACCCGGCATCAATATTATGAACAAAATGCGATCGACTCGATATGTTCTGATTTCGCTCTTTAGTTGATCTGCTCACCTAACGAACAACTACATATAGCTATCATGAAAAATTGTCAACACTAAATGTAGTGGTTGACTGTGGAAATGGAGGACATGCTGTGGATAACTAAAACAGCTTACTGGCAGCCATTTCTCAGATATTTAGACCAACTTATCCACAGCTTTTTGAACGCAAATAGACCCTGTTTTAGGGTCCAATGGATTCCCAGTTGGAAAAAAACTACAGGGCCCGATGCCCTATGGCCACAATAACCTCATCCACCCCCTCAATAGGAATGAATCGGCCATAGATTCCGATGACCACCACCCGAGTACCCAGCACCGTGGTTTCAAACCGACTGAGCATGCCAAAGTTGCGACGAACCGTGTGAGGACGGACCATGCTATTGAGCAGTTCCTGGCTATGTCTGCGAAGGATGCTCCTCACCACCGACCCCTCCCGTTCCGGGGTGGACTGATCCATTCGATCCATGGCCTTAGTGAGCTCTGCTTGAATAAAGTTTAGATACTGATCCGTAGTGGGGTTCGTCAGAGCCAATACGACATTTGCGGCCAATACCGCCACAACCAGACTCAAACGCAGAAGGCTCATCCTGATCCTTAGATTGATTGAAACCGGATTGAACGCGCACCAGGCTCCGAGGGAACGCAGCGATGGCGTCTTTCTTTGACAAACAAGCGCCGCATGATTAGCCTACACTCGATTGGGCTGTTGCGGCAATTGTGCCGCTCAGATTGCCCGCAGGAGGAGAATCACTATGTTCGTTTGGAGTAAACGCCTTGTCGCAACCTTGCTGGGATTATTTGTGCTCATGCTGGGAGTCTTTCTCTTCAATGCAGCTCCGGACAGCACAAGCGGCCTCAAGATTCATACAACCCGCTGGATGGCCCTCAACTATGTCGGCTTGATTGTCTGGGTCTTCGTCTGGATGATCGATCAAGCCAGGATGCGCGGGAAAAATGTCTGGGTCTGGCTCGTCCCCTTTGTCCTGGCGCCCCTTCCGACCCTTATGCTGTTTGTCTTGTTTCTCCAGCGGCGCATCCAGCCGTCATAGATCGGCTGAACCAGCTCTGGCAGCTGCATCGCGCCCGGCTTCCTGATGCAGCTGTGCCCGAAGCGCCCACACCAGCCAGATGCCTGGTAGGGCGATTAGAAACGACCAGAAGAAAAACTGCGCCCACCCGACCAACTCGACCAAATCGGCCGACGGACGACCAGAAAACACGCGACCGAGCGCTTCCAGGGACGAGAGCAAGGCAAACTGGGTTGCCGTATAGCGATGGTCGCACAGCGACATAATCAAAGCGACAAAGGCCGCAGTGCCCATCCCGCCTGTCACATTCTCGATGAGAATCGAAGTGGTGAGCGCCGCGTAGCTCTTCCCCATCCAGGCAAGCCACATAAATCCTAAATTTGAGACCGCTTGCAGGAGCCCGAAGATCAATAACGACCGAACCATCCCGAGCTTAGCCATGGCGACGCCCCCTGCCAATGCCCCGATGAGGGTAGCTGCGAGCCCCAGACCCTTCACATACCCGACCTCGCTGACGGAGAAGCCCAGCCCTCCGATGAGAAATGCTGTTTGCAGGGAGGCGGCAACTGCGTCTCCTATTTTGTAGAAGACGATGAGGGCGAGAAGTCCGAGTACTCCGGGACGGGAAAAGAGTTCCTTCAGCGGTCCGCCGACTGCTTCGGCCAGGCTGGCAGGCGTGGCACAGGGCTCTGACGGCTCCGGACTCAGAATAATCGTGACGACTCCTGTCGCCATGAGCCCCGCCAGCAGCAAATAGGTATTTTGCCATCCGATATGGCCGGCGAGCAGCAAGGCGCCAGCACTCGCCAGCAACAAGGCACAGCGATAGCCATTCACCCAGACGGCTGCGCCGAATCCCCGTTCAGGCCGCAATAACAAATCAGTTCGATAGGCGTCGAAGACGATGTCGAGTGACGCAGAGAGAAAGGCCACCACGAGGGCCAGCATTCCGAGGATCTCCGGGCGATCACCAGGGCCGGTCACGGCCATGGCAGCCAACCCGATCGCAACGCCAAGCTGCATCACGAGCATCCATCCGCGGCGGCGGCCCAGCCAGGGAGGCACTACGCGATCCATCAGCGGCGCCCAGAGAAATTTCAACGCGTAGGGAAGCCCGACCAGCGTAAAGATGCCGATGGTCTTCAAGTCGAGCCCGACGACGGTCAGCCAGGCCTGCAACGTACCGGCTGTGAGCGCCAGCGGCAGCCCCGAGGCGAACCCCAATGGCAGCATGATACCGATACGTCGGTTTGCAAGAGTCTGGATGAGCGACGAATTTTTCATTGAGCCGGTTCTGCCTGCATGGGGTCGTAGCATACCATCGAAAGGGAGGGGAGACTCAGGACATTCTTGAAATCGATCGGGAGAAAAAGGAGTGAGTAAGTCGAAGAGCCGCTGGACAACCCATTACAAAAGCGCAGGCTGAAACTTAGCAGGGCTTGCTATCGAAACCGCAGGGCCTATAGCGGGATAGATCGAACTCCATATTCTCCTGGTAGACCCGTTCATTGCCATTCACACCATCCTGCTCCGGATCGTTGTACATGGTGTGGTTCCACCAATAGAACAAGGGATAGGCCTCAGTCTGGTACACGGGATTCCCGTAGCTGTTCCTTGCATATTCGTGGACCAACCGGCCTGTGACGTAATCGACATGACCGTCGCCATGAAGTGAGTACAACATCAAGAAGAGCCGCGCCTCGTGATCGTAATGTTCGTCGATCCTGGTCGCAAGGTCCGGCTCGACCGGAAGACTATCCTTCGCCCACCCACCTGACAGTGGAAGGAGGAGGAGAAGGAAGCACGTGAGGATAGAAGCGGGAAATGGCGAAGGTGTCACAACAGGCGAGAGCCTACCACGGCCTCCGAAGACCTTCAATCGAAACCACGCGCCACGTACAGCCACACTGAGCTCCTTGCTCCTGCTAGAAAGATCTTCCTATAATGGCACCGCTATGATGAAACGCACCGACTCCACACAGACCACAGCCACACCGACTCACGTCCACCTTGAGACCTTCGGCTGCCAGATGAACGAGTACGACTCGGAACTCGTGCGTTCGCTCATGAAACAGGATGGATTTGTCTTTACCGACGAGCAGGAGCGGGCCGACGTCATCCTGATGAACACCTGCGCCATTCGCGAGAATGCCCATAATAAAGTCTATAAGCACCTGTCGGAGCTGAAAAAGATCAAACGGCAACGCCCCTTGGTCGTCGGCGTCTTGGGCTGCATGGCCCAAAACCTGAAAGAAGAGCTTACGGAGATCCAGCCGCTGGTCGATGTGCTGGCCGGCCCTGACTCCTACCGCCAGCTGCCGATGTTGATCCGCAAGGCCCTGCTCTCACAGGAAGAAGGGCTGGATGAGAAGGGGCTCGCGGTCGACCTCTCGGAATATGAGACTTACCACGATATAGTGCCGGACAGACACGACGGAGTGAATGCCTGGATCGCCGTCATGAGGGGCTGCGACAACTTCTGCAGTTTCTGCGTGGTCCCCTACACACGCGGGCGTGAGCGCTCCCGCGACGCAGACGGCATTATTCTGGAAGCGCACCGGATCGCCGAGCAGGGATTCAAACAGATCACGCTCCTCGGACAAAACGTGAACTCCTACCGATTCGGCGACTGGGATTTTGCGCGATTGATCCTGGCCGTCGCAGATGTGCCAGGCATCGAACGGGTGCGCTTCACTTCCCCGCATCCCAAAGATTTCCCCATGCCGTTGCTGGAAGCCGTCGTGTCTCATCCCCATATCTGCAAACAGATTCACTTGCCGCTTCAATCAGGCAGCGACCGGATCCTCGGATTGATGAATCGCGCCTATACCATTCGCGAATACCGCGCCTTGGTCGACCGCATCCGCGCCCTGCGGTCCGACATTGTCCTCAGCACTGATATCATTTGCGGTTTCGCGGGGGAACGTGACGAGGACTTTGAGGAAACCTACCGGCGTGTCGAGGAGATGCGATTTCACTCGGCCTTTATCTTCAAATACTCCGAGCGGAAGAACACCATCGCCGCCCGCAAGTTTCCCGACGATGTATCCGAGGAGGTCAAAACCGAACGGGTCACCAGGCTCTTCGACCTCCAACGGAATATTTCCTACGGGCGCAATCGGGAATATCTCAAGGCCGTGCTCCCTGTTTTAGTCGAAGGGGATGCCAAGCGATCAGCAGCCCAGGGCATGGGGAAAAGCGACGGCAACATCACCGTCATCTGGGACAAGCAAGCAGTCCCCTCGCAACCGGGAGATCTGCTCTCCCTCGCCATCTACGACGCCTCCTCCACGACCCTCTACGCGGAACCGTCGTCAGTTCATTAACTCGTCGTCAGCCAGTTGCCTCAAGCCATTTCTGCCTGGTTCGCGCCAAAAAACGAACAGCTCTGCACGAGATTTGCCGCTCCAGATGCGGCAAAACACTTCTCGATCACGGGAAAATATTACCCAGCACTCTCCTCACCTCACAAAAATCTCATAGCCTTCCATCCTGGACCTGCGAATTTAAGATGATATTGCTCGACAACATACTCATTACAATCAATATGTTATGTATATTATATCAATCAAAAGATAACCCATTGACCTTCCTGTCACCAACAACCTCACACAACCACTAAGTCGAAAATCATCGAAATAGCTCGACCAAGCCTCCCTCCTTCTAAAGGCACAGTCTTTGCTTGAAGAGGAATCACTGACCACACTTTCACATTCACTCCCGGAGGCAGGCATGAGCGAGAATCGAGATCACCGCGTGAAGGAACAGGCGGATAGCTCCATGAGCTTGGAGACCGTCATCGCGATGGGAATTTTTGGATGGATCGCCCTCAGCATGACCATGATGGGACTGGGAATCTGGTAGTCACTCAGACTCACCCCTCTGCATCGCACCACGAATCGTCCGTACCGGTCCGCCCTGACAAAGGAGTGCCCCGATGAAGAGCTCTGTCACACCAACGAACTTGCTGCGCCAGGTCCTGCACAGCCTTCTCGGGATCGCAGCCCTGACCCTCGTCAGCACCGGCTGCGCAGGCGGAGCAAGGACCGCCCCGCATGCAACGGTCAGCGTTCACGTGGAAGAGGTGACCGATTGGTCATTTGAAACCAGCCATCCCGTTGTGATCGACCAACCGACCATCGGAAAAGTTCTACTGGGACTCTATCGCATGGACGGCCAGAGCAGATCCTCAAAAACGCCCGCGTCAGGCAGCAAGCCGCTGACAGTCTTCAGCGATGAGGAAACAGCGCTTCTGGCTCCCCTGCTCGCAAAAAGTTTATCTCAGGCGACCCCCAACCAGCTAGTTGGCTTCCGCCTCACCCCACTGCCTGAATCAGGCGCAGAATCTATTCGAGGCAGTCTATATGTGCAGCATGGATCGATCTATTTAACGATCGGCAAAGGCAGCAAGCCCACAGGATTCCTGCCCAAATCTGCCGTGCGCACTGAGCCGGCCCCGGCCTATGTCGCCGGCGGCACACTCGATGCCACCACGATGATCATCGACTATCAGGCATTGGCCAAGGCAGAGGCAGAACAGCCTGCGCCCACGAAGGCAGCATCTCTAGCCAAAGCCCAGGAAACAGGAGAGGGAGCCCTCACCCAGCAGCAGCTCGACGAGCTATCCAACGCGAATCAAGAACTCGCCAGGAAAAACATTGAAGTCACCATGCTGCGCAGGGAATCAGATTGGATGAAGCGAGAGCTGCGGGAGCGAGACGAAGAGATCAAAGCGATCAAGCGAACAGCGGCACTGCCTACCGTGATACCGCCTCAACCGGTTGCGCAGGCTATCGTAGCCCCTACCAAACCGGCCTTGCAGACCAAGGTATCGGATAAACCGGCGCAAAAAAAGAAACAGGCGAAAGTCACCAAGACACACTAACCAGACGGAGCCCTGCTATATCGAACGGGGCCTTCTTCGAGGATCGCAGGATGCTCAAAAAGTCTGTCCAGCAAGGCCGCAGCGAGTGAAGGACCGAGGCGTACCCTGGAGGGTACGTTGAGGGCCTGAACGATGCGAGAACGACGCTGGCGGATTTTTTCAGCATCCTGCCTGCTCAGCCGACGTCCAGCAACTCCGGATGGAGCAACATGACATCGCTAGACAGAGGCTGCCGAAAAGTCATCCGCGAGTAACAGGCGTAGGTCACATAGGTATCTTGTAGACAGTACCGAGCCAACTCGGCTCCCTGCCCCTTCTCCCACATCTCAGCCACCTGCGATCCGCTCCCCGATTTGGTTTCGACGTTCAACGCCCGCGCCAGCACATCGAGCTTCACCCAGCCCCGCGTATCCCAATTGCTCCAGACCGCCATCGTATCGTAGACCGGTTCCGTGCGGAATTTGGCAAGGTTGATATCCAGGCTCGGCTTGACCTGATGGATAATCGATCGCTTCTTAATGAACGGCAGGTCGAAACCCAAACCGTTATGGGTGATAAAGAGCGACGGGCGGCTCTGCGCCAAACGGTTCCAGAATTGTTGCAGCAACTCCCGCTCATTTCCGCCATACCAGGCCACGGCACCGCGAGGCTCCAGCTGGTCGGAGAACTCCAAGAGGCCGATACAGACGATCCGGCTGAACGTGCCGTCGAACGAGGACTTCGCATACTGTTCATCCTCGACTCGTCGCTGCTCATCGGCTGCCCCTGCCGCAAACAAATCATAGCCCTCTGCCGGCGCAGATTCGTCGCTGGCTGGCAGTTTGCCCGCGAGACGAGCCCATTCCTCCCGAGGCGCTTGAACCGTTTCAATGTCCAGAACGACTTTCATACAGCCTGCCTCCGTAACGCTTCAATGATCGGACGGTCCGCTGGCGGAAACTCAAAGTCAGCCAATTCGTGCGGCCAGACCCAGCGAATCTCTGCGCAGTCGACCGCAGTGGCCTGACCCGATTCGATCCCGCAACGAAAGAAATGCAGCTCCACGGTTTTCTCAGGATATTGGTGCCGAACGATCTGAAAGGGCACTGGCGCGTCGATGCGAATATTCAATTCCTCGAACAGCTCCCGCTCCAGACATTCTTCGAAGGTTTCCCCAGGCTCTCGCTTGCCGCCAGGAAACTCCCAGAAGCCAGCCAAATGCACGTCGGCTTTCCGCCTGGCGATCAAGTACCGGCCTTCACGATAGACCAGACCTGCCGCGACTTCAACGACCTTCATAGCGCCCGATGCTCCGGCTACTTCCGAACGAAGGGGTACGTTTTGCAGAACGACTTCATCGGACATTGCTGGCAGGATGGATTTCTCGCCGAGCAACAGGTCGCCCCGAAGTCCATGATCGCCTGATTGAAGTCATAGCCCTTTCCGCGCGGGATCAAGGCTTCCGACAATTGCCAGAGTTTCGGCTTCTGCGTCTTGGGATCGCCCTTGGCCACAAACACCCGATGCAGGACCCGAATCACGTTCGTATCCAGGATCGGCGCATCCTCGTTGAAGGCAAAGGACCGGATCGCGCCGGCCGTATAACGTCCGATTCCCTTGAACGACAGCAGCTCCTCCGCATCGCTCGGGAGCTGTCCCCCGTACCGCTCCACCGTCTCACAGGCAATGCTATGCAGCCGCTCAGGCCGGATATTGTAGCCCAGCGGATACCAGGTCTTCTTCACATCAGAAACCCGCGCATCGGCCAGTTCCTCGAAGCTGGGATAGCGGTCCAGGAACTCATGGTACTTCGGAATCACCCGATCGACCTGAGTCTGCTGCAACATCACTTCAGAGACCAGAATGTGGTAGGGATCGGAGGTCTTGCGCCAAGGCAGATCGCGGCCATGCGTGGCATACCACTTTAGCAGCCGCGTCTGAAAACGGCGCTTCGAGGAGGGATCGAGCCGGAGCGGTTTCTTCGCGCCCTTCTTCATCCGCTAAGGCTGCGGGGGGAGCTGCCCCGCCTTAACCGCCAGAACCGTCACATCAAAGTGCAGAGTCTTTCCTGCGAGCGGATGGTTGAAGTCCAGCACCACCGTCTCCTCTTTGACTTCCTTCACGATGGGAAACGCGGTCGATCCATCGGCAGATCGCCCCTGAAGCTGCGCGCCGACCTTCTGCGCGGCAGGCGGAATGAGCTCCTTCTTCACCTCTTGAATCCCTTGCGGATCAATCGGTCCATAGCCGTCCATCGGGGCAACGGCGATGTGCTTGCGCTCGCCCTTCTTCATCCCTGCCAACGCCGCTTCCAAGCCGGGAACGATCTCATGCGCTCCCTGCACATAGGTCATGGGTTCCTTGCCGACGTTGGATTCCAGCACGGATTGATCGTCGAGGGTCAAGGTATATTCCAACGAGACGGCGCTTCCGGCTGACACAGTCACATTCTCGTCAGATACAGGAGACTCGGCATTGACCGGTGAAACCAGGAACAGACAGAACATCAGGCAGCTGGAACAGACTCCTCGCAAAAGTGACAATGGTGTCATCGCTCAAATCCTCCATACGATTCTATGAACAGGGTCCTGCTGGAAACACCGCGGCAGGAAAGGGGCAGCCTAGCGATCGATTCCAGCGACTCAAAACGAGGGGATATGTACCACAGTCCAGAGCCCCTTTCCAAACCTGGCAGGATGGCCCGGCCGATCCCCTGCCACCAATTGCCCTTCGCAGCCCGATGCCAGAATCTTCCCGTTGCTGCTCATTGATGCATCTGCCCGTGAATATATCAGCCAGGACCCTGCTGCGCGGGTGGATTGCGTTGACAGCCCCCCAGGCGCGGGGTAGCCTTTCAGAGGCGATCTACGCCAGAAAACTATCATTGCAGAAGAGCCAATCGGAGCACAGTTACAGTTATGGTTACGAGAAAACATCCCCGGTTCCCTGTGTCGCTCTCCAGCACCCTGGTGCACCAAAGCCGCACCCGCCATGAGGGATCGGTCCGGGACCTTTCGGCCAAGGGCTGCCGCGTGGAGAGCATCTTCAACCCCTTTACCGGCATGCAGCTGGCCATGCAGTTGCATGTCCCAGGCGAACCTCAGCCGATTATGATCGACAATGCCACGGTACGCTGGTCCGGGTCCGCCGGCATCGGCATCGAGTTTCTGGCGATTGCCCCCCCTCATCAAGACCGCCTGAACCGCATGATCCAGCAACTCCAACCAGCAGCAGGGCTGCAGTAGGCGCCCTCTCGTGAGTTGCATTTCAGGCCCTCGCCTCCGTATCCTCCTATCATTATGGAACTTTCCTCTCTGTCGCCGGAGCAACTGAAAGACCTTGTGCGCGGGATCGTCGACGATCGCCTGCGCGAGTTGCTGGGCGACCCGGACCTCGGACTGCAGCTGGACGAAGACCTACGAACCAGGCTGAAAGCATCGTTATCCAATACAGAGCGGCTGTCCGGTGAAGACATTGCGGACCAGCTCGGACTCCGCTGGTAAGGACCCATGGCCTGGTATCGCCTCGCCTATCGCCCAGCCATCCTCCAAGATCTTGCAGGCCTGGAGCCTGCCCTGGCTCAGAGGCTGTTCGACAAGACTAAATGGCTCGCCTCGAACGCCGAGAACTTGCGCCACGAACCTATTGCGCCTGACCTGGCAGGCCTCTTCAAATATGCCGTCGAAGATTGGCGGATTTTTTATTCCATCGATCGCGAGGAGCACCTGGTGGATATTCACCATATCATCAGCCGGAAAGAGCTTGGCTCATGATTGCCATTACTGTGTCCGCCATTGCGAAGCTCAAAGCGATTCAACTCGAGCATCCCGAGGATCCGGTCGTCAGAATTGCCGTGCGCGATCTGGACGAATCACGCTTGAGCTTCAGCATCACGTTGGAAGAAAACAGTCAGCCCGACGACGACGTGCAGCCGATCGATGGCCTGACGATCGCAGTTGACCGGCAGAGTACGCCACGGATGGAAGGTGTGACGGTAGACTATACGGAAGCAGAGGGGTTTCGTTTTCTGCATGAAGGCGAGGGCCGAAGCCTGCCGCTGCTCACGATTCCCACGCTCAATTAATGGAAGGGGCCGCCCCTGGCAGACTGCGGGAAAACTCAGTTAATACGGAAAGCATGGCCAAAATATTCCGTAAGGTGTTAGGGTGAGAATACCCTCAGGATGCTCAAAAAGTCCGTCCAGCAAGGCCGCAGCGAGCGAAGAGGCGAGGCGTACCCTTGCGGTACGTTGAGCCTCTTCGTGAAGCGAGAACGCCGCTGGCGGACTTTTTCAGCATCCGGTTAGATCAATCGATCAGACAATGTCGCGACATGCACCTGAAACTCGCCCCGCGCCACATCCTCGACATAACGGCGCAACACGTCCTTGACCACGGGAAAGGCGATCTCGTCCCAGGGAATGGCAGAGAGGGAGAAGAGCTGCACCTCAAGGCTTTCCTCACCGACCCCGAAGTCCGGCGAGTGCATCGGCCCGCGGAATACCAGGTAGGCCTGACCGATGTGCGGCAAACTCAAGACCGCAAACAGGCAGATCCGCTCCACCTGAGCCTGCGCCTCCTCGAAGGTCTCGCGAACGGCTGCCTGCTCGGTGCTTTCGCCGATCTCCATAAAACCGGCAGGAAAGGTCCAGAGACCGGACTTGGGCTCGATGGCGCGCCGACAAAGAAGAATTTGTCCATCCCATTCCGGAATGCAGCCTGCGACGATTTTCGGATTATGGTAATGAATAGTCTGGCAGGAGCCGCAGACAAACCGCAGACGATTATCGCCGGCGGGAATTTGCTGGGTGACAGGCGTGGCGCACACGCTGCAATAATTCATAGGATAGTGACGGGTGATGAGTGAAGGGTGACGAGCGAAAAAAGGATGGTTCGCGCGTCTCGCCTGTCCCGCACGTCTTGCGAGGCGTTGTATAAATATGGATAGCACAAAACTACGATTCTTTGCACCCTGTCCGCAGGGGCTGGAGGGGGTGCTCGAACAGGAGCTCCACGACCTGGGCGTGCCGATGACCACGAAGACGGACGGAGGGATCGCCTTCCTGGCTCCTTGGGCCACGATGTATTGGGTCAACCTCAAGAGTCACATTGCCAGCCGCGTCCTCTGGGAAGTCGGACAGGCCCCCTACCTCTCGGAAGACGATGTCTACCGCGCGGCCTATAGCCTCCCCTGGCCTGACTGGTTCACCTCGTCACAGACTATTAAAGTGAAGGTCAGTGCGCGCCGTTGCCCCCTTACCAGCCTGGATTTTATTACGCTGCGCATTAAAGACGCGGTCTGCGATAAGTTCATGGCGGTGCGCCATAAGCGACCGGACGTGGACACAAAGCGCCCGAACATCCGGATCGACGCCTTCCTCGATGAGTCCACCGTCACCTTCTATCTGGACACCTCCGGCGAACCCCTCTTTAAGCGAGGCCATCGAGTCCTATCCGTCGAGGCGCCCTTGCGCGAAAACCTGGCGGCTGGCTTGCTGCGATTGGCTGGCTGGGCTCCCAATGAGGTCCTGCTCGATCCCATGTGCGGCAGCGGCACAATCCCGCTCGAAGCCGCGCTGATGGCGCGAAAAATCGCGCCGGGACAGTCCCGCTCATTCGGGTTTGAACGGTTGATCGTCCACGATCCCAAACGCTGGGGCCATCTGCGAGAGGCCTCCAGGATCAAACAACTGGCCACAGTACCGGCTGCCATCTATGCCTCCGACCGGGATCCTGCCGCGGTCAAGATCGCGCAGCGGATATTTCAGGGGGCGGGAGTCGGAATCGATATTCGCCTGAGACAAAGCGACGTGCTCGACCTCGAAGCTCCAGCTGAACAGGGCGTGATCATGATCAACCCTCCCTACGGAGTCAGACTCAGCAAGCCGGAGGAACTGGATGACTTCTACCCCAAACTAGGCGACTGGCTAAAGCAGCGGTTCAGCGGGTGGCGGGCCTATATCTTTACCGGAGATTTGCGGGTCCCCAAACTGATCGGTCTCGCTCCATCGAAACGCATTCCCCTCTTCAATGGCCCGCTGGAATGTCGCCTGTATGAATTTTTGATTATGTCAGGATCGATGCGCAAGACGATTGCCCCGCCCGATAGTACGGAGTAACGTCTCTTCATCAACAGGCGACTTCCGGCAGTGAAAACTGCAAGAAGATCGCTAGGCGCAATGACCTCCCACTCCCGCGATTACAAGTAGTTGCCTCAACTCCTTCATCCCTCCCCTTGACTTCTGCCCGACGGAAGTTATCTACGTCTTACAACGTATATCTCGCGTCTTCTCACCGACCGAGCGAAGGGGTGCTTCCACATGAATATCGAGACTCTCGCCATAAAACTACCGGTCCTCCCGATTAAGCGCACCGTGCTATTTCCCGGGGTCATGATGCCCTTGACCGTCGGACGTGCACGATCGGTCGCTGCCGTAGAGGCGGCGATGAAAACAGAAGAGAAGATGATTCTGGTGGTCGCGCAACGCGACCCCCAAACGGATGAGCCGGGGCTCGAAGAGCTCTATACAATCGGCACCAAGGCCATCGTGAAACAGGTTGGGCGGTCGGAGGACGGCACGATCCATGCGCTCGTGCAGGGACTCGAACGGGTTGCGCTACTCAAAGTCGAACAGACAAAGCCGTTTCTTCTCGTCGAAGCCAGGCGACTCGATAGTCCGGCGGACGAGGGCACAGAAGTCCAAGCCCTCCACCGAGCCATCCAGGGGTTGGTCACAGATCTACCTCGATTAATTCAGGCCCCCGGCATTCAGGAAGCAGCAGCGGCCTTCAGTAACGAGGACAATCCCGTCTCCTTGGCCTATCGCGTGGCCTCGCTCCTCAATCTCACGGTGCAGGACGAGCAAAAACTGCTCGAAAGTTCCTCCACAATCGAACTGCTGCGATCGCTCTACGGCGCGCTCTCGAAAGAAATCCAGATACTACAGTTGCGAGATAAAATCACCAGCGAGGCTTCAGCCAAGATCGGCAAGACCCAGCGAGAATATGTCCTCCGTGAACAATTGAAGGCGATTCAAGAGGAACTGGGTGAGGGCAAGGGAGAAGAGAGCGAGATCACCGAGCTCAAAAAGAAGATTCAAGAAGCCGAGCTTCCGGATTCTGTGCGCAAGGAAGTGGAGCGGGAGATTGCCAAGTTAGCGAAAGTACCGCCCTCCTCGCCTGAGCATCAGGTCCTGAGGACGTATCTTGAGTTGGTACTGGAGCTCCCCTGGAAGAAATCCTCGGAAGACCGGCTGGAGTTGAGCAAGGTTCGCCAGGTGCTGGAAGAGGACCACTACGGCATCAAAGAAGTGAAGGAACGGATCGTCGAACATCTGGCAGTGCTGAAACTAAATCCCACAGCCAAGGCGCCCATCCTCTGCCTGCTCGGACCTCCTGGCGTCGGCAAGACCAGCCTGGGCCAGTCGATTGCCAGATCCATGGGACGGACCTTCGAACGGTTGAGCCTGGGAGGCGTGCATGATGAAGCGGAATTGCGCGGTCACCGCCGGACCTACGTCGGAGCCCTGCCTGGACGGATCATTCAGGCCATGCGTCGCGCCAACGTGAATAATCCCGTCTTGATGTTGGACGAGGTCGACAAGATGGGCCGCGACTTCCGTGGCGATCCGGCTTCGGCCCTCTTAGAGATCCTGGATCCGGCGCAGAACCACACGTTCCGCGACCACTATCTGGATCTTCCGTTCGATCTGTCGAAGGTCTTCTTCATCACGACCGCCAACACGCTGGATACGATCAGCCAACCCCTGTTGGACCGTATGGAAATCATTCGCCTGCAAGGCTATAGCGAAGGGGAAAAAGCAGAGATCGCCCGCCGCTACTTGTGGCCGAGACGGCTCAAAGAAGCAGGTCTCGACGCAAGCCAAGCGCTGCTGTCGGATGAGGTATTGAATCTCGTCATCAGCCGCTACACGCGGGAAGCGGGCGTACGGCAACTGGAACAGATGCTGGGACGGCTGACCAGAAAAGTCGCCCTGACTTTCGCGGAACTTCCGGAGGGCCAGGAGCGGCAGCCCGTCACCATCCATGCCGAGGTCCTCGAAGACTGGCTCGGCTCCGAGCGCTTCATGCCGGAGGAGGCACGCAAAGTCTTGCCTCCTGGCGTGGCCACAGGGCTCGCCTGGACCCCAAGTGGCGGGGATGTGCTCTATATCGAAACCACCCTGCTCCCCGGCAGCCACGAACTGACAATCACCGGTCAGTTGGGAGACGTCATGCAGGAGTCTGCCAGGGCTGCGCGAAGCTACCTCTGGTCGCACGCGGAAAGCATGGGGCTCGATATTTCCCGCTTCAAACGGAATGGGTTGCATATCCATGTGCCATCCGGTGCCATCCCGAAAGACGGACCATCGGCCGGTATCACCATGGCCACCGCGCTCGCATCGTCCTATAGCGGGAAAGCGGTGCGGAGCGATACCGCCATGACCGGCGAAATCAGCCTGAGCGGGCTGGTATTACCGGTCGGCGGGATCAAAGAAAAGGTGCTGGCCGCGCATCGCGCCGGCATCCGACGCATCATCCTGCCAAAGGCGAACGAGAAGGACCTGAAAGAGGTCCCGCAGGAAGTGCGGAATGAGCTGACCTTCATCCTGGCCGAGCGGATCGAAGAAGTGCTCCCGGCCGCATTCAACCAGGATACACCGGCATCCGCGAGAGCAGAGCGGGACGAACCGCTCGCCACCTCGACTGCGTCCTAACCCGTAGGAGGCCCCGGCGCACCGCCGGGGCCTCATCCATTAGCTTAGGTGCTCCCCCTCAACTTTCCTTCCGTATTCCCCGCTCAATTCAAGCAATGGTGGGGAGCGGCCAGGTGCCCACCTTGCTCGCAGAACAGAGGACAACCTTGGCCACTCCCCTTTATATGGTTGGGGGAAAGGACAGAGAATACCGGCCTGGTAATTCCCTGTGCTCGCGCAACGCGCGGTCGCGGACTCCCCTCGTTGGACGCGCGCACGATGGGAGCCCGCTAGGCCGCCCTTCCAATACCGGTAGGGAGTAGAGAAAGGAAGAGGCTAACTGTACTTTGTGCTCGCTGAGGGAAATTTGCCCCGTAAATTTTCTAATGTATTGACATGCAACCATAGCAACCCTTGCGTCTTTTCCTCTAACCTTCTTACAATGCCCCCACGCTTCGGTCGCGCGACCGTCACAAAGGCGTATTATAAAAGGCTTCTGCCCCCTTTCCCAGCAACGGACATTCCGGTAGCTTGTTCGAATTTCTGGATGAGCACCCACACGAGATCGGCCGCCAGAAGACAGCGATGCCTCGGCGGGTCTTTAATCGTTATGCGTTACAGATTGGTAGATAAATATCACGCGGGTGGTACTACTTGTGAGAAGAGTGACTTCAGATGGCCAAAATTAATCTAGTCGGTCCAAGCCGAGACGGTGATCAGTTCCACTATTGGTGGGCCGCCCGCCGTTGCCTGCTTCTCCTTTCGCCCGTTGCCAGCTTGAAAGCGATTACGATCGAGGGCGCATCGCCATCTGAGGAAGCGGCGGAAGATCGCATCACAACCGGCGAAGAGCTAATTGACGTCGGTGAGTATTACGGGAGTGAGCATCGTGAACGAGCAACACTGATCCGCTACATCCAGCTTAAGCATTCAACACTGAGGGCGAATGAGGCGTGGACACCGAGCGGGTTGGAGAAAACGTTAACGGGATTTGCTGAACGGTACAAGGCACTTCAAGAGCACCCTAATACAATAGACCTGAATGGCAAGTTGGAGTTTTGGTTCGTTTCGAATCGGCCGATCAATACCGAATTTCTAGAGGCTATATATGACGCCGCTGGAGGTATTCCGGCACGACACGTCAAAAATCTCCAGAAGCTTGAGCGGTTCACATGCCTCAGTGGCACAGCACTCGCATCCTTTTGCAAGCTTCTTCGACTTGAAGGAAGTCAGGAAGGGCTGTGGGATCAACAGAACCTACTGGCCCAAGATATCAGCTGCTACCTCGTCGATGCGGACGTGGACGCTCCCGTTCAACTGAAGGAATTGGTGACCCAGAAGGCGCTCTCCAGAAGTGCCAATAATCCGTCGATCACCAGATTGGATGTGCTTCGGGCGCTCAAGACCGAGGAGAAGCGCCTATTTCCTACTCCATGCCTTATCAGAGATCTCGAAAAGGCGGTGCCGCGTGAGCAGGAATCAGAGCTTCTCCAAGCGATCCTGCAAGCGAGTGGTATTCCCATCATCGTTCACGCTGCCGGTGGGGTTGGGAAATCGGTTTTTGCAACACGTATCAAATCGGGATTGCCCATTGGCTCATCAAGCGTTCTTTATGACTGCTTTGGCAATGGTCAGTACCGTAATCCCAGCGGCTATCGGCATCGCCACAAGGATGCTCTGGTTCAAATCGCAAACGAACTGGCCGCCAAAGGGCTATGCCACCTCCTCATTCCCACCCCTCATGCCGAACCGTCGGACTACGTGAGAGCTTTCATTTATCGTCTAAAGCAAAGCATCGCCTCGCTTAGATCAAAGAACCCGCAAGCTCTTCTGTCCATCATAATCGACGCCGCGGATAATGCTCAGATGGCGGCAGAAGAATTCGGCGAAGTGCGATCTTTCGTGCGTGACTTGCTCCGAGAGCAAATGCCAGAGGGGGTGCGTTTGGTCGCACTGTGCAGAACCCATCGGCAGGAATATCTTGATCCTCCGCCTGACGCACTACGGCTTGAACTTCACCCTTTCAGTCGCATCGAAACTGCGACACTTTTGCGGCAGGCTTTCATCGACGCCTCCGAACAAGATGTCGACGAATTCCATCGTTTGAGTTCTCAAAACCCTCGCGTTCAAGCGCTGGCGCTTTCGTGGAAAGCCCTGTTAAACGATACTCTCCGCGCTCTCGGTCCTAATCCGACTACAGTCGAAGACACGATCGGAAATCTCCTCAATGCTTCCGTTGCAAAACTGCGCGACGCGGTAGGGACTGTCGAGAAGACACAAATAAACAGAATCTGCGCTGGCTTGGCCGCGCTCCGGCCTTTGATTCCTTTGTCTGTTCTAGCCTCAATCTCGGGGGTCCATGAGGCTGCGATCAAGAGTTTCGCATTCGATCTCGGGCGTCCACTCCTTGTCACGGGTGACACGATCCAATTCTTTGATGAGCCCGCCGAGACGTGGTTCAGAGATAAGTTCAAGCCCACCACAGGCGATCTTGTGGCTTTTGTGGCGACCCTGAAACCACTCGCCTCAACCAGTTCATATGTGGCATCCACTTTACCGCAACTCATGCTGGAGGCGGGGCAATTCACGGAGCTTGTGGCGCTCGCGCTGTCTTCCCAAGCCCTACCGAGCACCAGCCCCGTTGAGAGGCGAGATGTTGAACTTCAGCGGCTTCAATTTGCCCTCAAGGCAAGCTTGCGGGCGAAGCGCTACACTGATGCAGCTAAGCTAGCACTGAAGGCTGGCGGCGAAAGTGCCGGTGATGAACGGCAGCGCAAGCTTCTTCAAGCGAATACAGACTTGGCTGCGGTCTTCATGGAGAGTGACCGAATTCACGAACTCGTTTCGCGAAAGACATTTGGTTCGGGTTGGGTTGGTTCCCACCACGCCTATGAAGCTGGGCTGCTGTCCGGACGGAGCGAACTGTTGGGTGACGCACGGTCTAGATTGCGGATGGCCCGCGAATGGCTACGAAACTGGAGCAGGCTTTCAAAAGAGGAGCGACAAAAAGAGGAATTATCTGATAACGACATCCTTGAGATGGCGACCGCCTTTTTCAACATTCATGGCGCTAGTAGCTGTGCCCGCGATCTCCGAATATGGCGGCCCCGTGAGGTCTCGTTTCGCGTCGGACGAACTTTGGCCAGCCGGTTTATTGATCATGGCCGATATCAGGACCTCGATGAGCTGGCGCTAGCCGCTAAGAACGACCTGTTTCTTGTACTTGCGATTACATTGGAATTACATGTGGTCCATAGAGCACCTCCCAAGAGAGTTGTGGAACGTGCTCTCCGCTTGGTCATGAATCCACGCATCAGGCTAAAGGACAGTGGTGGCTGGAATAGTGAGGAAAACGTTATCCGGGCAGTGACCGCACTGGTAGAAGCTGCACATAAGCTATCGATTGGCACAACCGACGAGCTGATCGCACTTCTGACACGCTATTTGCCCGCGTCACCTCCACGAGGTCTCTCGTCTCGACATGGCCAGCAGCGGTTTCCGCTACTTCGTGCGTTCGCACTGCGAGCAGAACTTGGCAGACAATCAATACAATTGATCGATTTAGCGCATGACGAGCTCCGAAAAGAACTGGGAACCCAAAAGTCGCACTCAGATTCTCAGGATGCCCGGAACTTCAAAGAAGATATCGGAGCTCTCTTACCCTGGCACTGTTTATGGGCAGCAACCTTGGTCGGTCGGATGTCGCCTACGGAACTTGCAGATGCTATCGCCGAACGGAAGGCCTCGTATGAGAAGGCAGAAGGGATCAGCTACCGGGAGCAGTCGGAAACATCCGATGAAATTGCTCGAGTCTGGTTTGATACCTTGCTGACCGCGAATAGCGTTGATGCTACATCGGTCGATGAATTCGAGCAGTGGATCAGCAGCCTTAAGCGGCCATTGTTCACGAAGACGCTCACACACCTGGCACGATTGGCAGCCCGATCCCCCTCGCTGGAAGCGCGCGCGCTCGACTATGCTGGGAAGGCCTTCGGCCTAATCCAAGGTGCGCGCGAAGATGCAGAGTCGAAGTCGGGCAGCTATGTCGAGCTGTCCAGAGCAATCTTGACGGTAAGCCGGTCAGAAGCCGCTGCTTATTTTAATCAAGCCGTGGAAGTCGCAAGCAAGATCGGTGACGAAAATTTAGAGCGGTGGGGGGCACTTTTGGACTTGGCCGATCGTGCTGCCTCTCGAAATACCTCGAAGCCAATTTTGGCATATCGACTCGCTCGTTGTGCCGAACTGACTTACGACTATGTCGATCGTGACAAACATTTTGACTGGGAAGCCACTGTCGAGGCGATTTCCTGTCTATGCGGAAAGTCCTCTCTGGCGATCCTCAGTCGTTGGCGGGACCGAGGTTTCGGGTGGGCGGGACGAATATTGCCAATCGCGGTCAACTTCCTTCTCTCACGTGGCGACCTCGACCCAAATATTGCACTGGCATTGATAACCTTCCGTGTGGACTGGAATGAGCCACTCTTGCTCAAAAATGTCCTGGCGACCTGCGCAAACAAGACTGAAAAGGAGACGGCGACTGGGCTCGCCTACCGTTACATGACACTGGACCAACAGAGTGTTGGAACATGGCGCGAGCTCAAGAAGGTCTTAACCGGGCACGGCATTACACTCCCTGACCTTGATGCTAGAATCGCTTTGAGTGAGCGCGAGGAACAATCCAGGAAATTGACAGAGAACGGTTACCACATAGGTCAAGGAAGTAAAGATGAGCGCGATTGGAACGCAATCTTTGAGGGTGTTGATCTAAGCACCGTCAATGGTATTTCCCAGGCCTATCAGCGATTCAAGGACTTAGACCCACCGTACTACCATGAGAATTTCTTTAAAGAAGCGTGCCGCCGAGTGCATGTTGGCAAAGAGGTCGAATTCATCGCTGCTGTTGCGAATGTAGCCAATTTCGACCTCTTTCATTTCCGTAACATTCTTGAACAGCTCCCCGAGAACTGGAGAGGCCGGCTCGCAGTCAAAGCGGCCCTTGCCCAGACCCTGAGGACATTTTGCCGACGATTCTGCATGGCCATTACGAAGAGCCGGTACTATGAGATGCTTCCTTTCAAAACTGCCTGCGAGCTATCTGGAATTCCTGAAGGGGACGTGGTCGATGTGGTTCTTCTCGCCATAGGAGAAACAGCCGAAATCGCTGATGCGAGCCGCTTGTTCACGCTGGTGGGACTTCTTGCCTCAAAACTGGCTGAAAATGAAGCGTCGGAGGCCCTTTCGTTCGGGCTTGATCTATTTGCCCCCGCTCTAGAGGACACAGATGGCGATGGGCCGTGGGCACCCAGACTTGAGCCTCCCAGCGAGATTGAAGGCTCAGTAGCTGGCTATATCTGGGGCTGCCTCGCAGCTCCGCGGGCAAGTTTGCGCTGGGAAGCTGCACATGTAGTCCGAGCACTTTGCACGTTAGGACAAGCGAACGTACTCGAGCATCTCATCACTCTGGCGAAGGGAGCATCACCCGACGCCTTTCATGACGCCCGATTGCATTTCTATAAACTGCACGCACGGCAATGGTTGCTCATCGGATTGACCCGCGCCGTAAAAGATCGTCCGGATCTTGTCGCCCCACATGCTGACTTTTTGATCGAGCTAGTGTTCGCCAATGAACCTCACGTCCTCATTCAGGAGTTTACCAAGAGGACCCTCCTTACTTTGTTGGATGCCGGATTCTTGACATCGCAGACTGACCTGCGTCGGCGCCTGTCGGCCATCAACACATCACTGTTTTCGGCTGTCCAATCGAAATCTTATCGTCGCCATGAAATCGAGGAAACCAATGACAAAGATAAGAACGATACCGAAGGCAAGGAAGATCGGTTCTATTTCGGTATCGACATGGGGCCGTACTGGTTTGCTTCTCTTGGAAGCTGTTTTGCCAAGTCGCAAACCAGTATCGAACGTGAAGCATTACGCGTAATTAGAAGCGATTGGCAGATATCTGGGGGGAATCGCTGGGATGAAGATGAGCGCCACCGGCGCAAAATTTTTAGAGATATGGAGGCCTATCACTCTCACGGCTCATATCCACGTGTAGACGACCTGCGCTTCTATCATTCCTACCATGCGATGATGGTGGTAGCAGGAACACTCCTAGCAACAACGCCCGTACATCATGACCCCGACGAGTCGAAAGATGAGTTTCAGAATTGGATCGCACGCCATGATCTTTCTCGTCTGGACGGGGGATGGCTAGCAGACCGTCGCGATCCGACGCCACTTGAAAGGCCAGAGTGGAAGGATACGAAGGACACGGAGGAATGGCGTTGGTCGATCGCGAGGAAAGACTTTGATCGAATTCTTATCACGCCTGACGGTCGGATGAATCTTTGGGGCCATTGGATATGGAGGTCGGAACGTCGAGAAGAATCCATTAGCGTTTGCAGCGCGCTGGTTTCGCCTAATCGCTCTGCAGCTTTACTGAGGGCCTTACAGAACGCGGGCAATCCACATGACTATCGAATTCCTGACGCCGAGGATGAACTGCAAATCGATGAGGATGGGTTTCAGCTAAAGGGATGGATTGTGGACCGATCCCGCGACCGGGGGATAGATGAACGAGACACATGGGCTGGAGATATCAGATATCCCCCTCCTGAACCTGCCGATTATGTCTTGCGCCTTATGAAACTTAACTCTGACACGGAGCGTCGGCGATGGTTCATCCAGGGTGAATGCACTGATGTAGCGTGGTCGTTAACTTGGGGGCAGTTCCAGGAAAAAGACGATGAAGAAACGAGTCACGAAAGCGGATCTCGTTTTCAAGCATCTCGTGGATTCACTGTAGCGCTCCTGTCGCATCTGAGAATGGATCTGATCGTCTCAGTAGAGATTGAACGTCGCCGGCCATATACCCGATGGGAAAGGAGTAATGATGACGACACCAGATATATCCCGCGAAGCACACGGCTCTTCCTCATCAAGGTCGACGGTACTATTAGATCGCTGTGAAGCGACGGTTCAACTTGGCAGAAAACTGACGAATGAGCTTGGCATCGATCAGTCTGTGGATACTCTCGGCCGATGGATGGCTCATTACATTGCGGAGCTAATTCAGGATGCGGAGAAAGCCAGCGCTGAGGAGCGACCAGAGAAGATGCGAGTCTGTTGTGACGCAATCTTAAACCTTTGGAAGCATCGGCACAGCTTGCAAGATGGCAAACGTCCATTTGAGGAAATCGAACCACTGCTAAGAACTCTTGCGAGCCTCGACCCTGAAAACACCACATCAAGATATTTTAGCTCGGTAAGAGCTGCTGCTGAAAATGCTGAAGACAATAGCGAAACGAAATCCTGGTTAAAGCTTATTGATGGCTTGGACTATTCGGCAAAAATACTCATTCGCTATTGCCTAACACAGGCCGCACAAAATTCGCTCAATAAGTCCGTGGAGTGGGTCGCCCTTGCTAGCGCCGCTGGTGTTGACGAAAGCGCCGAATTCCCTCTAGTTCGCGTCATTATTCAAGAGGACGCTGAATTGCAAGCATCTGACCCGAGCAAGATAGAAAGGAAGCGCATCGAGGATCGCATCGATAAACTAGAGTCATTCGTGAAGATGGCTATGGCAGTGGTCTCTGAGTTGCGAAAGGAAGTTCCGCAAGCTCAAGTATCAGGGAAGAAAAAGAAGGCACGAAAATAAAATCAGATTAGGAACGGGCTGAATTTCTAATAGAAACGTGGGGGAGGGCTGCAACAGAGCATTTCGCAGCGTGTAACAGAAATCTGGGTTCTATAGCCTCTTCAGTTAATTTAGTTGCGAATTCGTACTCACTCTACCTCCTTTAGAGGGAGACTGGTAGATCCTCGATTGCGCGCGTCGAACGCTAAACATGCTCCATCCAACCTTGCTGTTATCTCTTTAGGGATGGGGGGCTGATTGATCTTCCACTGCGCGCGTCCAACGAGGGCCTTCCGAGGCCGCGCGTTGCGCGAGCACAGAAGATCATCAGGCTCCATTCCCTCCTCGGTTCCGCGAGCAAGAAGGGCACCTGGCCGCTCCTTCCTCATTCCTTCCTAGGGCGCCGCGCTCCGTGAGCAAAAATAGCTCCTCAGCCCCTAACTCCCTACCCCGCGGCGAGAAAAACGGGGACATTCTGACTTTCTCGGCGCGTGGCAGTCTCAGGGAAGAAGACAAAGGGGCGCGGGCAGAGCCATGACTGACGATTATAAGCTACAACGCTTTCTTGAAGAGCAAGACCACGTCTATGATGCAGTCCTTGATGAGCTGCGGGCCGGGAGAAAGTCCAGTCACTGGATGTGGTTCATCTTTCCGCAGATCAAAGGTCTCGGTCACAGCGGAACGGCACAGAAGTTCGCCATCACCTCTCTCGATGAGGCCAAGGCCTATCTGGAACACCCCATCCTAGGTCCAAGGCTCAGAGCCTGCACACAGCTTGTTCTCGATGTGGAAGGGCGCAGCGCTGAAGAGATCTTCGGCTATCCGGACCATCTGAAATTCCGGTCCTGCATGACCCTGTTCATGACCGCGACCACCGACAACAAGGTCTTCAAAGATGCCCTGCTCAAGTACTTCGACGGCAAGCCCGACCAACTGACCCTTGATCTCCTGGCACATCACTAGCAGGCTGTTGAAAAAGACCGCCAGCGTCGTTCTCGCGTCGCTCAGAAGCTCAACGTACAGCGGAGAGTACGCTTCGCCCCTTCGCTCGCTGCGGCCTTGCTGGACAGCCTTTTTGAACAGCCTGCGGGGCAGTGGGGGGACCGTTCGCAACCACTTGAACACCACGTTTCCTTGAGTCCCAAATCGTTTCTCAACACCCTGCTAGTTTTAGTCCGCCTTTTCCATGCGAGCGCAGAGACGGTTGCCCCGCCTGCGACTTGCGCGAGCACGATAGATCTCTGAAACCCTCTCTCCCAGTGCGGGGCTGGGGCTCAGCGCGAACGTCATAGGAGAAGCGGAGACCCACGGTCCCTTCCTCCCTCCATTCCCAGTGCGGTGAAGACGGTTGCCCCATCTGCGACTTGCACGAAGGCGCGGGCACCACACTTGTTGATCAGATGCGACCAGCCTCCGGCTGGCGATGCCGATGTTCGAAGTTCCGTTTTCCTCGAAGCGAGGAACGGAACAAGTTTCGGCATCGAGCAGATGAGCAACGTAGTGTGGTCACGCCGAAGTGCCGGAGCCGGTGGGGCAACCGTCTCCACCGCACGCATCCTCATCTTGCCCTTCCGTAACGCCTTATGTAAGGATTGCCCGCGCGATTCGACTGATTTGCCATGCAGGCCTACGAGAAAGGGAGAATCCCCATGCCACAAAAAATTGACATCGGTCCAATTGCCAAAGTGGTGAAGACCGACGAAGACTGGAAGAAGCTCCTCGCGCCGGAGGCCTACCGGGTCCTAAGGCATGAAAACACCGAGCGGCCCTTCAGCAACAACTTTCACGACAACAAGACAGCCGGCATCTATTTCTGCGCCGGATGCGATCTGCCGCTGTTTTCATCCGAGCATAAGTTCGACAGCGGCACTGGCTGGCCCAGCTTCTGGCAACCGATCGCGCCGGAAGCCATCGAGACCACGACCGATTACAAATTGATTCTCCCAAGGACCGAAGTCCACTGCGCCCGCTGCGAAGGACATCAAGGGCACCTCTTCAAGGACGGACCCAAGCCGACGGGGCTGCGCTACTGCATCAACGGGGTGGCGTTGAAGTTTATCCCAGGGCAGCAATGAGACAGAGCTGATGCAGCCGACTGAGTCCGTAACCATACGCTGGGTTTCCTCGGTAGAGGAGATCCCCTCTGATCTCTGGGACCGCTGTTTCCCCCCGCCCCTTGAGGGACTCTGGTGGTATCGGGCGCTCGAGCGGAGCGGCCTGGAATCGCAATTCACCTTCGCCTACGCCATTCTTGAGCGAGGCGCCCTGCCGGTCGGCATCGCCCCCGCCTTCCTGATGGATGTCCCGATCGATCTTGTCGCGCCTCCCGCGATTGCCAAGATCCTCCGTATCGCCGGAGCGGTGATCCCTCGCCTGCGCTATCAACGGACCCTCTTCGTCGGCTCCCCCTGCAGCGATGAAGGCACGATCGGCTTGCTCCCTGGAGCAGAGCTGGCTGACGTGGCGCCGATCCTCCATGACGCACTCACGGTCCGAGCTCGCCAGGCTGGCGCGCCGATGATCGTCTGGAAGGATTTCCCGGACACGATGTCCGCCGCGCTGGATCCCTTATGCGCCAGCCGGGGCCTCTTCAAACTGGTCAGCTATCCCGGCACTCGCCTTCCCTTGCCTGCAGGCGGCTTCGAAGCCTATCTGCAGGCCCTCACCTCCTCCCACCGCCACAACCTTCGCAAGAAGCTCCGGCGCAGCAAAGAGCTCGGCGAACTTCACGCGACGATACTTCAGCATCCCAGCCCTGCGCTCCTCGAAGAAATCTTCCCGCTTTTCTTGCAGACCTATGAAAAGGGCAAGACGAAGTTCGAACACCTGACGCCAAAGTTTTTCGAACTCATCGCAGCGGAAGACACGTCCTACTTTGTCCTGCTGCGGAACCAACAGACAGGGAAGCTCGTGGCCTTCATGCTCTGTTTTCGCATCGGACCCCGCGTGATCAATAAATTCATCGGTCTGGATTATGAATTGAGCGGTCCCTGGTTCCTCTACTTTCGCCTTTGGGAGCAAGCGGTCATCTGGGCCTCCTCTGTCGGCGCAACCGACTTTCAAAGCGGCCAAACCGGCTATCGCGCAAAGCTCGACCTCGAACATCGCCTCGTTCCTCTCAATAACTACTGCCAGCACCGGCACCCCTGGCTGCACCGCCTCTTCGCCACCGTCGCCAAGAGCATCACCTGGGCAACCCTCGACGACGATCTCGCGCAACAGACCCTCCCTAGCGACTAGGCAAATTCTTCTCTTGCAAGTGCTGGTTGCATCTCATTGGTGACCATTGCATGCCGTTCACCGCGAGTGCTGAACCCCAATCGGTGCTATACTCGGACTAGCAAAAAGACGGGCGCTTCACGATCTATCGGAAGCACTCGCCAGGTGAAAAGGGCAAACCATCCGAGAGGGTGGGACGCAAAGCCAAGGGACCTAAGCAGGAACGAAGTTGTTCCAGGGTCAGCCTAGCCGCCACATGACCGGTTGCACTGCGCAACTGTACGGCTAACCCCCTCACTTCTTTCCTCTCCCGCGGCCACCTGATGTTCTACTCAGACTCATCATGGAGGTGCCAGTATGATATCCGCCATGCATTCTGCCCTGTCCGGAGTCGCGGCCTATGCGAAACAAATCGAGGTCTCGGCTCATAATGTGGCCAACGTCAACACCGACGGATTCAAAAAATCGCAGACGGATCTTGTCGAGGGAAGCAACGGGGGGGTGCGTCCCGTCGTTCGGAAAGACGACTCCGCCGGCCCGACCGTCCTGAGCGACCGCGGTCATGGTCCCACCCAGGTGGAATTGTCGAACGTCAATCTCGCAGACGAAGCCGTCACCCAGATCATCGCCCAGCGTGGATTCGAGGCGAATATCAGTACCCTGAGGACGGCAGACGACATGCTGGGGACGATTCTGGACATGAAGCGATAACCCCTTCAACGCGAGGGCCAGCCAGCGAGGGAATGTCTCGTAGCATTCCCTCAGGCAGTATGGTATGTCGAGCCCATGGCTGGCCCACACGTTCTCCTGCTCATTCCTCCGCTCACTCAGCTGAATACGCCCTACCCGGCCACGGCCTATCTCACGGGGTTTCTCCGCAGCCGCGGGATTGACGCCGATCAGGCAGACCTCGGCATCGACATGGTGCTCCGGATCTTCAGTCGATCGGGACTCCAATCGGTATTTGATCAGGTACGCCAGCGTGAGGATGAGCTGCCAGGTGAAGCCAGACAGATGCTCGCGATCGAGCCTGCCTATCTGAACACGATCGAACCGGTCATCGAATTCCTCCAGGGACGCAATCCTTCTCTGGCCTTACTCCTGGCCCGTCCAGGTTTTCTGCCCCAAGGCCCTCGATTCGCCGGCCATCGAGGACGAACGTCGTCTTTGCGAGCTTTGCCGGAGCAGGATCGCGCCAAACGATATGCCACCCTCTACCTCGAAGACCTTTCCGATCTGATCCAGGCGACTGTCTCTCCGCATTTTGCCCTGAGCCGCTACGCCGAACATATCGCCAGAGCCGCCTCATCGTTCGAGACCGTCATCGACGCGATCGCCATCCCTCCGACTCTGACGGATCGATTCATGCTCGAATCCTTATGGCAACATCTCGACCGTTTCAATCCAACCCTCATCGCCCTCACAGTCCCCTTTCCCGGAAACCTCTATGGGGCCTTTCGCATCGCCCACTCGATCAAGAGCCGGAGGCCGAATCTCGCCATTGCCCTGGGCGGAGGCTATGCCAACACGGAGCTACGTCGTTTGTCAGATCCCCGCGTGTTCGACTATGTCGATTACGTCACGCTCGACGACGGGGAACGGCCGCTGCTGTCGTTGATCGAACATCTGGCAGGCGCCAGGTCACGACAGCAACTCTGCCGGACCTTCTATCGGGAGAAGGATCGCGTGATTTTTGCGAATAAGACATCTGATCCGGAATTCAGCATGGGTGAGGTCGGCTGTCCAACCTATCGTGGCCTGGACTTGAGTCGATACCTCACGATCCTGGACAGCACGAACCCGATGCATCGTCTCTGGTCGGAAGGTCATTGGAACAAACTCACGGTCGCCCATGGCTGTTACTGGAAGCAATGTACGTTTTGTGACGTCGGGCTCACTTACATCAGCCGCTACGAAATGACGCCGACCGACCGGCTCATCCAGCAGATCGAACAACTGATTGCCGAGACAGGCTGCCGGGGATTCCACTTCGTCGACGAGGCTGCCCCTCCCGCTGCCTTAAAATCGTTGGCCTTGGCGCTGCTGGAACGGGGCATCACAATTTCATGGTGGGGCAATATTCGCTTTGAAGAAGCCTTCTCGCCAGACCTCTGCCGTCTCCTGGCCGCCTCAGGCTGCATCGCCGTGACGGCAGGACTCGAAGCAGCCTCAGACCGTCTGCTGGAGAAAATCAAAAAAGGCATTACCGTCGATCAGACCGCGCTAGTCGCAACCTCGTTCAAAGAGGCGGGCATACTCATCCATGCCTACCTCATGTACGGCTGCCCCTCTGAGACGGTTCAGGAAACGGTGGACTCGTTGGAGCGAGTGAGGCAGTTGGTGAAAGCGGGCCTCATTCAGTCCGCTTTTTGGCATCGCTTTACCGCCACGGCCCATAGCCCGATCGGCCTCCAGCCTGCCGCCCATGGTCTGCGTATTCTCGGACCGGAGTTTCAGGGTTTTGCGGAGAACGATCTCCAACATGAGGATCGACGGAGTAAGACGCCGGAATGGCTCGGAGAGGGGCTCCGACGGTCGATGCTCAATTATCTGGAAGGACGCGGTCTCACCCTCGACCTGCGCCAATGGTTCGACCATTCCGTGCCAAAGCCACGAGTCTCCCCCACCTGGATACAAAAGCTCCTCAAGAGCAGAATCATCGAAGACAACCCGCAGGCAGAACGACGATTCGTCTGGCTAGGAGGCCAACCGGTCTGTGAACCGATTGGAAGAAAAACGAGGATCATTTTGCCGGGCCGGACCAGCGATCAGGCCCTCACCCTCTCCACCCAACAGGCCCAGTGGCTTGAGGATCTGATTCGGCGCTCCACCCCTCACAACAACCCCTCTCGCCCCTACCCATTGCTCAAGGAAGAGAGAGCGACATTTCCAGGGACAGCAAAAGAGTTTGAAGCCTTCCTCGGCACAGCCTCCTGGGAAAAAGTCCGGACCGCTGGCCTACTACTCGTCTGACATCACACCTGACCCATTGCGAGTGATCCGACCGTAGAGAGCCGGGATGACCAGCAAGGTCAAGATCGTCGAGGTGAAGAGGCCTCCGATCACGACTGTGGCGAGGGGCCGCTGAACCTCTGCTCCCATACTGGTGGCCACCGCCATGGGGAGAAAGCCAAGGCTGGCGACCAGCGCCGTCATCAACACAGGCCGGAGCCGATCCATAGACCCCTGCATGACAGCCTGATCGGTCGGAAGCCCTTCTGCTTCAAGCTGCCTAATGTGACTGACCAGCACCACCCCATTGAGCACGGCAATGCCAAACAGGGCAATAAATCCGATGACCGCTGAAATACTGAGAGGCAAACCCCGCAGCCATAGGGCCACGATGCCTCCGGAGAGGGCCAAGGGGACGTTGAGGAAAATCAGCAGAGCCGGACGCATGGCTCCGAAGATGACCGACAGGACCCCCAGAATCAGGAGGAGCGTGACCGGCACGACCAAGGCCAACCGGCTGGTCGCCTCCTGAAGATGCTGAAACTGTCCTCCCCACGTCAGTTCGTACCCGGTCGGGAGAGAGATCTCCCGTACCACGGCTTTCTGAGCCTCGGCCACGAAGCTACCCAAGTCCCTTCCACGGATGTTGTTCTCCACCACGATCCGTCGCTGCACATGTTCCCTGCTGATCTGAGCCGGTCCCGTATCGACTCGAATAGTTGCCACGCGGGACAGCGGCACAAGCTCACCATGAGCGGTGGGGAGGAGCAGATTGCCCAACGAGGCAGGATCGGCCGAGGCGCTATCGGCTAACCGCACGACAAGATCGAACCGCCTGGGGCCCTGAACCACTGTGCCGACAACATGGCCCACACGGGTGGTCTGCACGAGGGTCAGCACTTCGTCTGCCGTGAGTCCATACCGGGCGATCTGTTCCCGGTCCACAATCACTCGCAAAAGAGGCAGCCCCGCCACCTGCTCGACCTTGACGTCCGCTGCGCCCCGCACGGTTTCCAGCACGCGGGCCACTGCCTCAGCCTGTTGCTTGAGGACCTCCAGATCCGGACCGAAAATCTTGACCGCAAGATCGGAGCGAGTCCCGGCAATCAACTCGTTGAAACGCATCTCGATCGGTTGCGTAAATCCGAGACCGACGCCAGGCACCGCATCCAGAATGGCCGGCTTCATCTTAGCGATCAGGTCTTCGCGCGTCCCAGCCGTCGTCCATTCCTGCTGCGGTTTGAGAATCACGAAGACGTCCGACAACTCCACGCCCATCACGTCGGTCGCCACCTCAGGACTTCCTGTTCTGGTCACGACATTCACGACCTCGGGAAATTTGCGCAGCGCCCGCTCAACGTCTAACGCTCCCTTGACCGATTCGCTCAGAGACGCGCTGGGCAATCGCCAGAGTTGAATCGCCATATCCCCTTCGTCGAGGCGAGGCACGAACTCGATGCCGAGCCAGGCGCTCAATCCGAGGCTCACGACAAACAGACCGACCGTCGGCGTCACCACCAGAGCCGGGCGAGCCATCGCCCACCTGAGACAGGGCTCGTAGACCCGGCAGAGCTTGCCGATCAGAGGCGTAGACTCCTGTCCAGGCCTCGCCCGCACAAACCAAAAGGCGAGCAGCGGAGTGACAGTCACAGCGAGGAGCAGCGAACCTGCCAGGGCCAGGATGACGGTCAAGGCCATGGGACGGAACATCTTTCCCTCGATGCCGGTCAGAGTCAGGATCGGCACATAGACAAGAATAATGATGCCCACGGCGAGGGCCATGGGGCGTAGGACCTCGCGGCCTGCCGCTAAAATCTCGTTCAACCGTTCCTCCTGGCTCATCACGCCCTTCTTCGCCAATCGCCGGAGGATATTGTCCACCATCACGACCGAACCATCCACGAGCAAACCGAAGTCGATGGCGCCGAGGCTCATCAAATTGCCGGAGAGCCCCGCCTGCATCATCCCGCTGAATGCGATCAACATCGACAGGGGGATAGCGGAGGCCACGATCACGCCGGCGCGAAGATCGCCGAGAAAAAGAAACAGCACGGCAATGACAAGGAGTCCTCCCTCGAACAGATTATTCCGGACCGTCTGGATCACCTTCGAGACCAACAGGGTTCGGTCATAGTAGGGTTCAACGGTCACGCCGGGAGGCAGAGTCGCTTCAATCTCCTTCACTCTGGTCTTCACCAGCTCGACAACCTGCTGCGCATTCTCGCCCGCCAGCATCTGCACCATCCCGATGACGGTTTCTCCCTCGCCCATCACCGTCGCAGCGCCGATGCGGAGCGCCGAGGCTTCCTTCACCTCGGCGAGGTCTGCAATGTAGATCGGGACTCCCCCAGGCCCATGCGCCACCACGATCCTCGCAAGGTCCGAGACCTGTGTCGCCAAGGCTTCGCCGCGAATGAGCAACTGCTCCCTCTGACGTTCGATATAGCCGCCACCCGCGATGGCATTGTTCCGTTCGAGCGCCTCGAACACCTGCCGCAGCGACAGGTTGAAGGACTGAAGCTTTGCCGGGTCCAGCACGACTTGAAACTGTTGGGGTTCTCCTCCCCAAATATTCACTTCCACCACGCCAGGCACAGCCCGCAGCCTCATCCCGATCTCCCATTCGAGGAGCGTCCTGAGCGCCATGGGACTGTAGCCCTTGCCTTTCAACGTGAACTGATAGACCTCGCCCAATCCGGTCGTCAGAGGTCCGATGATCGGGCGGCCATACTCGGCAGGGATCCGTTCCATCGCGCGGGTCAGCCGCTCCGAGACCAACTGTCTCGCCCGGTAAACGTCCGTCCGATCGTCGAAAATCGCCGTCACCACCGAGAGGCCGTAGCGCGACACGGAACGGAGCTCACGCAAAGCAGGCAGTCCGCTCAGCGACGCTTCGATGGGAAAGGTGATGAACTGTTCCACTTCAACCGGACCAAGCGCTGGGGAACGGGTCAGGATCTGGACCTGCACCGGCGTCAGATCCGGCATGGCATCGATAGTGAGGTGCATGAAGGACCAGAGGCCGATGACGATGACGAGACCCATCGCCACCAGGGTGAAGAACCGATAGCGCAGCGAGAGCGTGAAGAGCCGTTCCATCTTACCCTCCCTCTCCGGACCCGATATGTTCTTTCAATAACACGTTCTTCAGATCGAAGACCCCATCCACCACGACCAGCTCGCCTCCCGTCAGCCCTTTCTTCACTTCAGCCCAGCCCCCTCCTTCGCGGCCGACTTCGACCGGCACGAAGGCATAGCCAGTTTCGCGCTGCACGAAGACGGCGCGCACATTCTCCACCATCGTCAGGGCCGACACAGGAACGGCCAAGACCGGCGCGCTCGCGATGGCCAGCTGCACCTCCACATATTCGCGGGGTTTCAGATGCTGTTGCCGGTTCGCGACTTCGAAGCGGACACGGATCGTACGGGTGGTCTCGTCCGCAACCGGCGCAAGATAGGTGAGCGGAGCCGTCACCGGCTCCCCGCCCCTGGACAGGATGGTCCCCACATCTCCCTCTTTGAACTTGCGGGCCTGTTCGATTGGCAGGTTGGCAAAGACCCAGACGCGGCTCGTATCGACGATCTCGAATAGTTCATTGCCCGGCGTGACTCCCTGCCCCAGCACCACATTCTGTGCGACCACTGTGCCGGCGATCGGCGACTTGAGGGTGTAGCGATGGCCTTCTTGATGGCTTCCATGTTCCAACTGATGGAGCTCCTCTGTCGTCATGCCCATGTTCAGCAGTTTCTCGCGCACATGTTGATGGCGAGCCTGCGCTTCGATCGAACGGCCTCGCTCTTCAACCAATCGTCGCTCCGTCACGATCTGATCGGCCCACAACTTCTTCGTCCGCTTGTACCCGCTCTCTGCGACATCAGCCTGGGCTTTAGTCACGAGATATTCCTGTACCAATTCATCCAAGCGCATACTCTCGATGGCCAGCAGGGGCTGATCCCGCGTGACGCGATCGCCCAGCTGAACCTGGACGGACTGGACCTGCCCTTCCAGCCTGGACGTAATCTTGGCGACCTGTTTCAGGTCCAGCGACACTTCTCCCGGAGCCGTCACCACTTCCGGCACCACATGGGCTGCCGCCTTCTCGGTCCGCAACCGGTCCTGCACGGATGCCGGAGCCTGAATAATATTGCTGCGAGGAACGCTTGCCTGCGGACTCGCTTTTGACTGCTGAATCGTCGGCTCAGTTCCTCGATCGCCGCAGGCCGCGACGAGCAGGCCTAGCGCCAACATACAGGCGGTCTCTGCTATCCATTTAACGCTCATGTCTGGCTCCTTCTGAATCGTCACACGCCACCGACAGCCCGCTCAAGCCTGGCGAGGGCGATAGAGAGGTCCGCACGGGCCTGAACGTACTCCAGCAATGTTTGTCTGTAGACCCGCTGGGAATCGAGCAGGTCCAGAAGGCTCGCGGCTCCCTGCTGAAAACTGACCCGCGCGACCCGGAGCGTCTGTTCCGCCTGTTTCAATAACCCGGTCTCGAATACTTGTAGTTGCTCGTTCGCGGTGCGGACATCCTGCACATGTTGCGTGATGGCCTGGGTAATTTCGTTTTGAGCCCGCAGCCGCTCTGCCTCGGCGCGATGCCTGGCCCCGAGCGCGCTCTCGATCTCTCCCTGACGCTGATACCAGAGAGGCAGGGGAACGCTGAGCCCCGCTGTGACCGACTCATCCCCTGCTTCACGATGATAGCTCCCTTGCACCGTGACGTTCGGCACCCTCGACTCCCGCTCGAACGTCGCACTGAACTGCGCCTGCTCGACCAGCTTGCTCAGCCGTCGAAGCGTTGGATGTTGCTCCATCGCACGAGCTGCCAGCACGTCCAGATCAAGCCCCTGCCGGACCGGTTCGAAATCGCCCTGGATGGAAAATTGATTGCCCAACATGCCGGCCGTCACCATATCTAACTTGGCCCTCACCACCACCAAGGCATTCTGGGCACGGGCGACCTCTTTTTTGGCCTTCTGCACCTCGACGGTGGCCTTCATCGTTTCAAAGACTGTGGCATCGCCCGCAGCAGCACGAGCCTTTACGGCTTTCAAGACCTCTTCGACCATCGTCAGATGCTGGCCTGCCAACTCGACATCCCGTTGCGCAAGCAACACCTGGTAAAAGGCGATCTTCGCCTCGGCAATCACGTTGAGGCGCGTTTCCTCCATCGCGGCGCTGGCCCCTGCCGCTCCTGCATCCGCCGCCTGCTGTCTGGCGCGGCGTTTCCCCTGCCATTCCAGCGGCTGCTCAACCGTCACCGTTCGCTCTGTCATCTTGACCCCATTGCTTGGGTCTCGAATGGCCCCTCGCCCTGCTGCGCCTGAAATCGACGGATTGAGATAGGCCCCAGCTGCGACTTGCTGGCCGCGACTTTGGCTCATCGTTCCCTGAGCCCCTGCCATGGCCGGATTGTGCGCAAGGGCCAATTCCAGCACGGTGCTTAATGTATGAGTGGAACTGGGCTCGCCGGCCACTGCAAGGCCGGACGTACTCAGAGCCAGAATCCCCAGCCACCCGATCAGTTGACGAATCATCGCTTGCCCCTCCCTTCGCAGGCTAAAGCGGCCTTCCTGACCTCCGACCTCCGGTCGAAAATACGGAACGGCACAGCCTCACCGGCATCTGCCGGAAATCGCCTGCGTTATTGAGTCGTCACGAAACGAGAAAATGGATTAGAGGGACAGAAAGGGAGGAGCGCGTAGAGGCAGCGCAGTGGAGAGAAACAGAATGGTGTGCGAGCTATCCGGATGGAACGAATCGAGGACCAGGGCTGGTTGGACCATGGGGTTCTCGACGATCGGCAATCCTGGAACCATGACTCCTGGCTTGGGCAACGGACGATCGACCGGAACGGTCAGCAGTGCGAATTCGATCTCAGGATGATTGAGTCCATGACCAGGATGGACCAAAGACTGTAAATGTTGATGCGTGGCATCGGGACAGGTCAAGTCGTGGACTGCATCCTCATATTCGCACTCAAGGTCCTGGGAGAACACCGTATGGATGGTGCCGCCATGCACATGGCGCTCACCCCCATGAGCATGATCCGCCTCGGGATGGACATGGACGAGTGGAACGATGAGCATCCAAAGGGACGCCCAGAGTAGGACCAGCAGGCGGGAGCAAGAGGGTTTAACACCTATCTGTTTCATGAGTACCGAAACCCTAGCACAGTTCGCCTCCCTCAGCAATCCGCCGGCCTCTTTTCGCTAGAAACAGCAAGGGCGGGAGAAGCACTGCGCCTCTCCCGCCCACGAAGATAATCGAACCGTTCGTTACTTGTTCGGCTGCGGGGTATAGCGCAGGTACGGCTTCACAGTCTTGAAGCCCTTCGGGAAAAGCGTCTTCGCTTCAGCATCGTTCACTGCCGGAGTGATAATGCAATCCTCTCCATCCTTCCAGTTGGCAGGCGTGGCAACTTTGAACTTCGAGGTCAGCTGCAGCGAATCGATCACGCGCAGCAGTTCATCGAAGTTCCGGCCACATGAGGCAGGATAGGTCAAGGTTAACTTCACCTTCTTGTCCGGCCCGACAATGAAGACCGAACGCACCGTCATATTGTCCAGGGCGTTCGGATGGATCATGTCGTAGAGGGTTGCAACTTTCTTGTCCGGGTCCGCAATGATCGGATAGTTCATCGTGGTGTGCTGCGTCTCATTGATGTCGTTGATCCAGCCCTTGTGCGAATCCAGCGGATCGACGCTGACGGCGATGACCTTCACGCCCCGCTTCTTGAACTCCGGCGTAATCTTGGCGACGGTCCCCAATTCGGTGGTGCAGACAGGGGTATAGTCCTTGGGGTGCGAGAAGAGGATCCCCCACCCGCCGCCCAGCCACTCATGAAAGTTGATGGTCCCTTCGGTGGTCTCTGCCGTAAAATTTGGTGCCTCATCTCCCAATCGTATTGCCATAGTCGCCTCCTTTATATTCAAGCCAATGACTCGACAGCGCAAACTCTAATACGATACTGTCCTTTCTGGACGAAGTGCAAGAGGGATGAGGAGGAATACAAAATGAGCGCACCATATCCGAGGAGTCCGAAGATTCGCCTGGGAGACATCGCCCATTTGGGGCGCATGATCGACAAGGTCCGGCTCCGTCAGGCTGGCCAGATTCAAGACTATAACTACTTAACCGTGGGGTTCGACCACTACCTGCTCGACCTCCTCAAGCTCGATGCCTCGGCATTCGAACAACGGGTGCGTGAGGGAGGAACCGACGCGGAAATTCTGGACTGGGTGCGGGCGCACATGCGAAACCTCCCCCCTGAAGAACTCACCCAGTGGAACCAACGAATCGAGACCAGCGGACCGACGGATGAGGCAGGCAAGGCCAGATTTCAGCAACGGCTCGAAGACGTGGCAAAGAAACGAGGCGTACCGGTAGCAACGCTCCCGCACGTGACCGCCTGGTCTGACTTGATTGAACTCGACGAGGACCGGCTCTGAAAAACGCGAGATGAGCAAGACTGGCGAAGAACGCGGGATTGGCGCGGGAACAGAAGGGGTGAAGCAACGTTTTTAGAGGATCTCCATTGTCGGCACCACGACACACCTAGGGGCGTCCATTGGGGATGAGGGGTTGTCCGCGGGGTAGTTCGCGTAGAATCGCGGAACGGATCCGTTAGCGGTCACGGCGACACAAGTCCGCATCGGCAAACAACCGAGGCCACCGCTACCCCTTACGGGGCGACTGCAGCTGAAGAGGGATTCGGGTATTGGAAGACCCAATCATGATAGGTGGCACGTCCCTCGAAATGACGGACCGCAGGAGGAAAGTCATGCTGCCGGAATGGCTTTGCGTGGCTCTTGCTTCGGACCCCCATGATGCCGCCGGTCGGCGCGCGAAGATATTCCCATTCTCTATGCCCCATGGGGTCAAGATAGACCTTGCGCAAGAAGGGCTTGGGCAATCTCGTGAGATCAGCTAATGTCTGGGGGTAGACCTCTCCCGGCATCACGCGGCCTGCCTTGGTCGCCGCGGAATAGAATGCGAGGGCATTCTGAATCTCGATCCCTTTGGCCAAGAGATCCGCCTCAAGCTCCCGCTGGACGATAACCTTCCACTGCTTTGCCGCAGCGGTCGTAGCAATACCGATGAGGACGATCGCGAACATGAGCATGAGGTAGGTCACCCCCCGCTCGTTCATGACTCGTTGCTGGCGGCTAATGAGCATACCAACATATGGCGACACCGGCACCGAGACTCCCGTTGATCGAGACGACAATCATCGGGTCGATCAGCGTGAACTTCTCGGAGCCCTGCACTCCACGCTTACCAATCTCGATACTTCGTTCCATCTAATGCCGTGTCCTGACTTTGCGTCATAACGTCGTACACGTCCTCCCCACACCAACTCAATGTGTTCGGCGCATCCTTATAACATCGGAACAGCCAATCAGCCTTGCCGGTCAAGGGATCAAGGGGAAGATGCCTCAGATAGCGCCTCGTCGTCGTCCCCCTGACCGCCGCCTCCTCACTACCTAGCGTGACGCCCAACAGCATATCCAACGACTTCGGATAGCCGTAAACACTCGTCACATCTTTGCACGTGAGCTTATTCTTCACGCAGACTGGCCCCAATAAGAGATCGCCATCGCGATTCCACTCGAGCTTAAAGGTGTCGATGGCAGCCCGCATGATCCTCAAGTGCTGCCGCAGTTCTATTTCGTGAGTCCGTTTCGCCGACACGCGGCTGAGCGGCATCGCAACAGAGGCGAGGACCATCACAATGGTCAGCGTGATCATGAGCTCCAAGAGCGTCACGCCTGATTCTTTCACCAGCTTCTCACAATGCAGCTTCCTTCTTGGGACGAAACCATAAATGATTCCATGGCAGGTTCCGCCAACGAAATTCAGCATGCTTTTCGCTTGGGCCTGAGACAAAGGGACCGTCCGAATCATCAGATCTTGGCACTGTTCCTGATAGGCATTGCGACTGGCGATCATAATGCCTAGGTGGTGATACTGCAAGCAGGCTGAAGATTCCCGGCCATGTGGTGGACGCACGATCCACTCGGAAGGGGACCCTGTGTGTGATTCGTAGACATCCTTTCACTTTGTTCCGACCTGGCGTTGCGCTTGGGCGTGTCGCCGGAGCGCCAAATCTGTCTGGTAGTGAGCCACCTGGAATCGCTCGATACCAGGATCGTACTTGGCTTCAACTTCATTCTAAAACGGCGTGTCCTCACTCTTCGCGTGTAACCTCTCGATAGGTGTCTGGCCGTTCAGCGATCCGTGAGGCCGATCCCAGTTGTATGTAGTAGTGTTGCCACTCGGCCAATCGCAATTCCAGTCCAGGGCTGTTCAGATCAGCAACCACCCAGAATTCTTCTCGATCGGTCTTCTGGGAGCGCTCCACTTTGCCATTCAGGTGCGGTGAGGCGGGCTTGATGGGACGGAATTTGATGCAATGGTCCATCAGCCACTGTTGGACCGACACCGCGAATAATTCCCGGCCTCGGTCGGTTTGAACCCGCTGCACAGGAAACGGCATCTCCTCCAGGACGCGCTCCAAGAATGCCAGCGTACTGGCCGCCGTGCGTCGACGAAAGATCGCCAGCACCCGACAACGCGTACAATCGTCAACCGCGGTGTACTGATAGCATCCCGGAGCAATCTTGCAGGTGTCGAGTTGCACGCGGTCCCCGGGAATGGGCCGAACGTACCGAAGTAGTGGCTTCCGGCGAGCCGGGCGCACCAGCGGGGGTACCTGACTGATGGCCAGGACTTTGTGAATCGAGTCTAACGAGAGCCTGAGGTCATGATGGCGCCGTAGTTCACTCTGAATGCGTCGTGCCCCCAGCTTCCGCTCGGCTCATAAGCTGAGAATCAACATGCGCTCCTTCTCGAACACACGTCGATTGGGTGACCGTACGGGGCGGCGATTGTGACTGAGGAGACCCGCCTCCCCCGCCTCATGAAACCGGCGTACCCACTTCCGGAGTGTGGGGCGGGAGACTCCGCACCGTCGACACACCAGGCCTGCGTTGCCTGTTTGCTGATAGAGCTGTACCCAACGAAGTCGCCTACGAATTTCGGAGTCCATCGCCCTAGTTTAATTGAAACGATGTGTGCGAATCATACACCTAATGTACGATTGCAAGATCCCACCCCGGTTCTTTACGTCCAGGGTTTCAGCCCTATTCTAGGACCCGCCCTCCGGTTGGACCGCCGTTCGATCTGCTTCACTTGTATCGCTGGAAAATAGCTTCGTATTGCTCTGGTTTGTTTTGCCAACTGAATATGAAGCTTTTGCTGTTTCCGGCGATTTCCACCCTCACAAGAAGGTCCCCATTTTTGAGTATCCTGACCCAATGGTGAGTGAGCATGTTGGCCCGGACCCCTTCACCAGTCACGGCTCGCGATCTCGCGATAATTACAGCCTCCCTCGCGCAGCTAATACGGGCCGCCTGGGTGCTGGGACGCTTGCGAATTTCATTCCCCTCCTGATCATGGAAGACAAACTCTAACTCTCCATCATTCTGAATGAGCTCGACATATTCGATGCGCCTCTGTTGATCGACGGTAAGGTCTATTGCGAGCATCGTATCAAGACCTAGCTTTCGCGATCTTACCCTGAAGTAATCCGGCATCCCTGGCGTTGCGATTCCTATTGCCAGGTATCTTCCACCAAGGGTTGGGCACTGTGCCGAATCGGTAAAGTTAGTGTCCTCCATGGCCATAGAATACTTTCCATCTGAGCTTTGAAGGCAAGCTCCCAGCATCAGCAAGTAGTGAGCGAGGAGCAGAGCTGCAGCCAGACTCCCGACTCGTGGAAATCGCTTCATGCAAAACAGCTCACCCGCCATCATGTTTTAGCGTAGCGGAATATATGGCGCATAGTTTGATATGACTGAACCGGCGACGATTGGAGTCACAACCAATACATTCGCTGCGTTGAGTACCTCCCCAAAAACCGCATGAATCCCTTGGGGATTGATTGCATTTCCTGATTCGTTGTACCAGTAACCAGAATTGAACCAATCGTGAGGTCCTGCATAGGCTTCGACCGCACGGTCTGCTATTGAGCCGGGTGAGTATGAAAACCATAAGAGTGAGCCTTCTTGTCCTTGCATACCACCTAATGGACTTAGAGGCTGGTCAGCTGACAGCAGGCCTTCAACCCAACGCCCTCCTCCCAGCTTAAATCCATCTCCAAGGTAGCCCACACTGACGCCGCTCGCGTTATCTACATTCTTCATAGACGATGCGATCATCTCAACACGCATTCCCGCCGCAGCCATAGCTGTACCTGACGTTGCCAGGCTTATAGCCGCTCCCTCGATAAACGACTTGCCTCTTAGGGCTGAAGAGGCTCCTCCTGCCAATGTTGATGCTAGAACTCTTTGTGCACTCCACGTGTTACCATAATATCCCTGAATTCCTCCAGCCAGCGATCCAGAAAGCGCGCCCTTCCCAATACCTTCCAGTGAGATCTCTCCGCCTGAAGCCGACCCCACGGCACCTCCCACTGCACCACCGAGTATTCCTCCAAAAACGCCCCCTCCTGCCCAGCCTGACACTACAGGAGGAACTGCAATCGAGCCCATAATCGCAGTTCCAGTAATTGCATACCTTTGCGTGGCCTGATCCACATACTGCATGCACATGGGACAGATCGCCCAGCCTGCGACTCTGGCAAATACGCTCTTAGTGATGCTCTGGGTCACACTTCTGAAGATTTTCCCAATACTAAAATGTCCCGTTGGGTCCGTATATCTGAGCGGATTATTTTCGACGTAAGAGTACCGATTCAGACTCTGCGGATCTCGCGGGTTCGGCACGATCGTATCTGCGCTGATGAACCGGCCCAGCGTGGGATCGTAGTACCGAGCTTCGTAGTAATAGAGGCCGGTGCTGTCGAGTTCTTTGCCCGTGTACTTGTAGGGCACATCGATCGCGGGATTGCCCGGACTCTGGTTCCTGTTGGTCCCGCCGTAGGGATAGTACGTGACCGTCTGGACCTTGTTGCCCGTTGCGTCGGTAATCACACTGCTGGAGCCGAGATGATCCCCATGCCAGTAGTTGATGGTGCCGTTGCTGGCGATGGTCGCAATGCGGATGCTCCCCGCCCAGATAAAGCGCGTGCAGTTCGTGTTGTCGCACTCGTAGAGCTTGCTGATATAGCGCGTCGTGGTGCTGCCGACGATCTTCTTCACTCGGCCCCCATCCCCGTCATAGACGAACGTCGTGATGGTCTCGCCTTGAGTGAT